>JAGBTT010000077.1 GCA_017631175.1 Bacteroidales bacterium | reverse complement strand
TTGGCGCACAGGAAAAGGCCATTAAAGGAGCAATCAGATAAATAACAAATCTTATCAGTTTCATATTACATTCCTAAATTCATATAAATATTCCAGACTCCGCCTGCCAGTCCGCATCAAAGCGGCGACACCACAAAACCATAGCGGTACTCCTTCTCGAGCAGACGATAAGGATCGTACGGACGGGCTGCGGCTGTCCATGAATCCGTGCCGCCGACTCCCATCTGCACAAGGTCTATATTGAGTACAAATGCATCGTCAAGCAGCTGCGCCTCACCTATATGTGCCGCCTTATGCAACTCTTCCTGAGTTGTATTCCACGCTGACATGCTCAAAGGCTGCATCCCCTCTATCAGGATACCACGACCCTTATCGTCTGTCAGAGACATCCAGAGCACATCTGTCCTGTTGCCGTTTTCCTGAGGATAAACATATTGGGTCATCATATCCTCCACAGAAGTTTTCCACCTGCCGAGGAAAATACCGTCGTTTCTGTCGGAATAGTTTTCCTGCGGACCGCGGCCAAAATATGTGATGTTGTCTGTTTCCCTGCTGACCTGTCCCTGCAGACCGATTCTCATAGGCTCCAAGACATCATCGGCAATCTTTATGAAATATCCGACTGTGAGTCTTCCGTCCGCCGCCACAGTATATTCAAGTTCGAGAGCTGCTTTATCTGTCTGTTTTGTCACAGTGATCACCGCTTCATTGTCTCGCACGTATGTATTCAGAGCCGTCTGATTCTCCATTCGCCCAGGAGCATCTTTCCAATATGCAAGATAATGGGAAGGTTTCCAACCCCTCCAATCATTGTCGAGTTCCGCTCTCCAGAAATTAGGAGCAAACGATTTCTTCAGCATCTGACGCCCTGAAACAGAATATCCAGCCAGATAACCTGTCTGCCTGTCTATAGTCACGGTCACCTTTCCCGCCGTGACTGTAACTGCATTTTCACTTTCAGATATGGCCGGAGCCTTTCCGGCAGCTTTCTTCTGCACAGCAGGCACCTCAGACAAAACAAACTGCTCGCTTGAATTCACATGTCCGGCTTCTGCGTATGGAAGAACAGATGCCTCATGTGCAAATACATCAAGCATATATGTCATTCCCGGCTTCTTTGTGAATTTCCTGACAGGGATAGTAACGGTTGCGGATTCGCCCGGAGCAATGACCGGGGCCTCGAAGACTCCGTTCTGAATCACTCCCTTCTCATCCTTCAGCACCCATGAATAAGAATACCCTGCAGTAGAAATATGGAAGTTGCGGTTTTTAAGCGTAACTTGATATGTATCAGGATCCTGCGAGGCAAACTCTATCGGCTGATAGACATATTTGCAGGTAAACATTGCAGGCTTCGGTGTCCCGTCAGGAAAAACGACTCCATTTATAAGGAAGTTTCCGTCGTTAGGTTCTCCCTCCGGCTCGAAATCTCCACCATATTTCCAATATTTCACTCCATTGGAGTTGACCGCCTCAACACCCTGGTCCTTCCAATCCCATATATGGCCACCCAACAGACAGTCATGCCTGCGTATAACATCCCAGTAGCCCTTCATACTTCCGGTGGAATTACCCATAGAGTGGGCATATTCGCACATATATATCGGTCTGGTATGGATCGTATCCAAAGCCATTGCCTCAAGGTCCTCTATACGCGGATACATACGGCTGATGATATCCACAAACTCCGGATCTGTAGGATTGCTTCTCTTGAAGACTATAACCGGCATGGACTTAGGAGCCTCGGCTGTCTTCTTCACCTTCTGCATCTCGCTTGTATATACGATCTTGGAGCGTCTCTTGAGCGGCTTGTAAAGAGGGTGTTCCGGCTGTCCCTGCGAACCCTCATAATGTACCGGACGAGTCGGATCGAAATCCTTTACCCAACCGGCCATAGCAGCATGATTAGGGCCGGTTCCCGATTCGTTTCCAAGCGACCAGATCACAACAGAAGGATGATTTCTGTCACGCATGACCATTCTTGTGACACGTTCCATGAATGCACCCACCCACCGGTAATCATTGGACAGAAGGCCTCCGACCGCATGAGTCTCAAGGTTGGCCTCATCCATCACATAAAGACCGTAGCGGTCGCAGAGATCGTATATATATGGGTCATTCGGATAGTGGCATGTCCTGATCGAATTGAAATTGAACTGCTTCATGAGACGGATGTCTGCTTCCATTTCTTCGCGCGTCACAGCCTTGCCGCCGGTTTCACTATGGTCGTGACGGTTGACTCCATACAGTTTCACAGGCACTCCGTTGACAAGCAGCTGCTGTCCCTTGATCCTTACATCACGGAATCCCACCTTGCAACTTCGGGCTTCTACCTCCCGGCCTTCCGCATCAAGAAGGCTCAGGACCAAAGTGTATAGGACAGGAGTCTCTGCTGTCCATTTCTGAGGATTTTCAACATCCTGCTTCAGCAGAGGAAAATGCACATTATCACGCTGAGGATATTTCTCCGAAAGTATCTCATCCACATATATTTCCATCTTCTGCCCTACAGCAGCACCGGCAGGATCATACAAGGAAGCGGAAACCTTCCATTTTTTCGTATCCGCCCCGTTGCAAACATCGATTACCGGTCTTATCCAAAGCTGTGCATCCTCATATTCCGCATCAAGCTTTGTACGCACTCCGAAATCATATATTGCCACATCAGGTCTCCACAGGAGCATCACCTCCCTGTGTATGCCTGACATTCTCCAATGATCGGCATCCTCAAGATAACTTCCGTCAGTCCACTTGAACACCCTGACAGCCAGCGTGTTTTCTCCGTCCTTGAGGAGGTCTGTAATATCAAACTCGCTCGGAAGACAGCTGTCCTCCGAATATCCGACCTGCTCACCGTTCACCCACACCTGATGGCCGGAATACACTCCGCCGAAATGCAGGATCACGCGTCCTCCCTTCCAATCTGAAGGCACGGTAAACGTACGCACATACGAACCCACCGGATTGTCTCTCAATATATATGGTGGCTTATGCGGGAATGGATATATGGTATTCCTGTATATCGGATAGCCATACCCCTGCATCTCCCAGCACGAAGGCACCGGCATGTCGTCCCACCCGGACACATCGAATCCCTCCTTCCAGAAATCCATCGGAGCCTCCTGGGTCGAAGGTGCAAACTGAAACTTCCATGTGCCGTTAAGAGAACTTACCCTGGCAAGGTCCCGGTCGCAACTCAAAGCCGCCTGCGTATCCGCGAAGGAATATGAAGTCGCCCTCGCAGGAAGACGGTTGACTCCGTTGACATAATAATCATACCAAGGACCCTCGGAAAGATTTTCCGCAATCATGCACACCGGCGCGAGAGAAAGGATAAGAAACAGAATGGTTTTCTTCATAGATGATCATTGTTTTCATTAAGAATATAAAAGTAGTGAAAAATACCAAACAATCATATCGAGTAATGATTTCTTAATTCAGCCCCCCGAAAGTCTTTGAGGCCTTCGGGGGGCTGGTTCTTTTATTCCTCAACGGAACTCAGGAATTATCTCACCTGAAGTCCTGAGTTCATAGGGTCTGCCTGCTCCTGAGGCCAGCTTGAAACAAGACTTGGAGAAGTCGTTCCCTTGAAGCTCATGCAGACTGTCGAACCGAACATGAAGCTTGTGCCCTTCTGCATGTTAAGATTCAGATATATCTTACCATCGCTGCCGAGCTTCACCGAAGTCCATGTACGAGCATACTCCAATGTGCTATCCGGAAGTTTGCCTGCTGATTTTATCAGTTCAAAGACATCAGCCCTTGCTATCAACGAGCAAGTCTGCGTCTCTGGATCTGGATCGACGATATAGTATATCGCATTGTCATCAATAATGTGGATATAACCATTGTTGTCGATTGCACATGAACCTGATACATTATTCAGAGTCGCATAAGAATAATACTTCGCAATCTCAGTATCCTCATAAGTCTCACTTGGAATAACCGCCCAAATTCCGGCAGGAACACCTTTTCCTTTCTTCAGAGTAAAGATAGCCTCTCCGTTTTCTCCCGCAATTACTCCGCCTTCATCCTGGAAACAGTTGGCACCAAGATTCTGGAAATAGTCAGTTCCTGAAACCTTCACTATAGGAGTTGCTGGATCTGTAAGCGCCTTGTCTGTCGATGTGAAATGAGGTCTCGGTTTGTATCCGTCAGAATCGGCTCCGACACGAGCAAAATATGTTTTATCTCCAGACTTGATTACAGCCATTGCATCATGATCCTTAAATCCCCAGCCTTTATGCTGCATCTTGAAACCAAATGGACGGAAGTAGCCATATTTTGTACTCTTATAATCTTCAGTCGGCTCCTCCATCTTGGTTGCGTCAGCGCCATACATCGCACCTTCAGTTGCAATTGCTATAGCTCCATCCAATGAGAGTGCTGTACCATCACCTGCATTTGTACCTAGTTGATTTCCCGTCAGATCCTTGGAAATATAACTGATACGTTTTCCTGTCTCCTCATCAAAGCAATGGATAGCTCTCGATCCGCCAGCATGGACAAACACTTTATTTTTAAGTCCAACCACGACTCTACCTTGCCACATTCTTACCCAACCATCATAGAATTCAGACTGTGTTGTTTCAAACTTCTGTTCTCCGCTGGAAGTTACTATTCCGTAGAGAGCCGCATTACCTGCATTTCCTCCAACCGCATAAGCCACCGTTCCATCTCGGCGCAAAACTGGTGAATTGCACATATACTTCAGATCACAACCAACCCATTTGTTCATTGTAAAATCCCAAACCTTTTCACCTGCCGGACTTACCTTATACATCTTTGTATCCTGCGACAATACATAAACATTACCAGCGTTATCGATAGCCGGCACATGGCTTTTGAACTGCGGGATTGCTACATCTGCATCACCAAACACCCAATTGACAGTAAACCAAGGTTCGTAAGCCTTATCCGGCATAGCCACCATTGCCTTACGCTCTACCTTATTGATCTCGCTATCGCTATCGACTGTGATCCTTGAACCGGAAATTTCCTTTCCTTCCTCGTCCTCAAACCACACAGAGAACTTGTTATATGTGCCAAGCGGGAGAGGAACAACGAAAGTCATCTCCTTT
>JAGBTT010000076.1 GCA_017631175.1 Bacteroidales bacterium | reverse complement strand
GTGTTTGCAGTTCAGTGTTTTATGTTGGTGTCCTGCCTTCCTTGCCATGCAGGATACTTGCTTAATCTTCTGTGTTTCAAGCTGTTGTGTGAAACGCGACGGTTAGAACACCAGCACTTCATTGTCTCCAAAATTGTCATAGCCTGAAGTTATGACTTTTTCTCCAGGTTCGAGGCCTTCCAGCACCTCATAGAACTGCGGATTCTGACGGCCGATGCGGATTTCGCGCTTCACAGCCTTGTCTCCCTCAGGAGAGACCACATAGATCCACTTTCCTCCGGTCTTCTGGTAGAATGTGCCGCGTGGGATAAGGATCGCGCTTTCAGGCTGGCCAAGCTGGAGGTTAAGATAGTATGTCTGTCCTGTGCGGATGTTCAAAGGCTGCTCTCCGCTGAAGCGGAAGTCTGCCTGGAACTTGCCGCTGCGCACCTCCGGATAAACCTTGCGGATGACTGCATCGAAGGTCTCGCTCTGTCGCTCGAATGTTGCTGTCAGACCGGCGCTCACTCTGTCGATATAGTGCTCGTCTATCAGTGCCTCGATCTTGTAGCTACCCAAGGCGTTGATCTGTCCGATCTTCGCTCCGCTGCCGATGGACTGGCCGAGGGCGACCTCCAGGAGTCCGAGCTCACCGTCTATCGGAGCCTTGACTGCAAGGTTCTCCTTCCTGTTGCGGATTCTCTGCATGTTGATCTTCATGTTCTTGAGGCTTTCCTCCATCTGCTTAATCTGCACACTTCTATACATGCTGTCCTGCTCGGCACGGGCAAGGGTCACCTCAAGCTTCTTGCAGTAGAGCGTATAGTCTTCCTCTGAACGGAGATATTCCTCCTTACCGATCAGCCCGTCTTCGAACAGACGCTTCTGTGACTCCAGAGTGCGGCCCTTACGCTTGACCTCGGTCTCGAGCTCCAGGATGTTCAGACTGAGCTGCATCTTCTCCTGTTCCATCTGGATCATGGTGTTTCGCAGAGCGTTCTCCTTTTCCGCAAGATTAGCCTCCGAATTGAGGATCTCCATATCAAGGTCGTCGTTGCTCAGGCGTATGATCACATCTCCAGCCTTGACCTGTGTGCCTTCCTCGATCACGATCTCCTCCACGATGCCTGATTCGCGCGGGCTTAGCTGGATTGTCGTCATAGGGTGTACCTGGCCGCTTATGCGGATGTAGTCGTTGAACTCACCTGCGCGTACCTCGCTGATTGTCAATGTCTCGGCATTTACGCGAAGGGTACTTGAGTCATCTCTGAATATGAGCCAGAGAATGAAGATGGCCATAAATCCTCCGAACCAATAGGGGAGTGCCTTCTTGCTGAATACCAGTGCTATACCTTTCTTTTTTTCTATTGCTTTGTCCATTGTATTGTATGTTTCAGGTTAATTTATCATTTCATGCACATCGATCTCCAGGTCGGTTCCCTTGATGAAGTCGAAGAGTGTGTACTGTCGGAGCTGATAGTAGAATATCCAGAAGTTGCTGATATCGCTGATGTATTGTCTCAGAGCGCTGTCGTTCTCGGTCTGCGCCATGTTGAGGTCGGTTACGGTTGCGTTGCCCTCCTTGAACCTGTGCATCGTGAGCTCGTATCTTTCTGCTGCAATCCTCATGGCTCTTTCCGAGACCAGGCATTGTTGTCTCTGGTTGTTGAACTGGCTCACTGCAGTGAACATCTGCCTCCTGAAGTCGTTGTCCGACTGCTGCACCTGTGCCCTGACTACTTCCTGTGCCGCTTTCGCCTTCTGGACCTTGCCTTTTCCCATGCCCCAGTCGAAGATCGGGATGCTGAATGAAATTCCGACCGTCTCCTGATCCATCAAGTCCTGATACGCGACAGGTATGTTCGGACCCGTCTGCGACATGCCGAAGCGTCCGCTTAACGTCACTGAAAAGCCTCGCGATGCCTTTGCATGAGCCACATTCGAAGCCGCATTGATGAGGCTGAGTTCATTGTTCAGTATGAAGCTCGAATTTTGATATGCCTTCTCCATCACGAGATTGTAATCCATCTGAATATCAGGAAGTTCTGCGTATATCATCGGCTCTATCTCAAATGATTCGTCATAGCCGAGGATCGAGTTCAGTACCATCTGCGCCTCACGCACTTCAACGGCGGTTTCATTGATGGCTATGCTGTCATTGAGCATTCGCAGCTCCAGCTGCAGGTACTCCGCTTTGGTGACATTGCCAAGCTGGAGCCTCTCCTTGGCGATCTTCAGCATGTTGCCGGAATTAATGAAGTTGCTCTGGCTTATTTCATTGTTCATCTGTGCGAGCAGGAGGTTGTGATAAGCGTACACTACGTTTATTGTGATCGCCTCCATGGCTTCCATGTAGTCTCTCTTGCCTTTTTCATAGGCCTTGGGCTCTATCTTCTTGTCCCATTTGAACTGGTTGTATGTAAACAGAGGCTGATAGTAATAAACGTTTACAGGTCTGGACTGCCACATTGTGCCTTGGTTGCTGCCGAACTGGTCGATTCTTGTGAGGTCCGATGAAACCGAAAGTGTTCCGCCTGTGAAAGTTATGTTCTGGTTAACTTCCAGACTGAGGCCGTTCTGTAGATTGTTCGAATTTACGTAATTGAGAGTTCCGTCATCTGGATTCTGAAGAAGCGTAAGCGTATGGTCGAAGTTCATGAACTTGCCGTGTACATAGAATGACGGAAGCCTGCTCGCCTGATATGACCGGTAGGCCCAGTAAGTCGATATGAATGCCTGACGCGCTTCCAGCGCCTCGACTGACTGATGTCGTGCAGTGTGGATAGCCTGATCAAGGCTCATTTGATTCTGAGCAAATGATGCCGTCAAAGACAGTGACAAGGTCAGTATAGTTGATAAAAATCTCTTCATAGGGTTTTATTATGAAATAATAACGGCTGATGCCGATAGGTTCGCCTCCCTATGAACATCAGCCGTGCCAAAAATCATAATGTATTGTAGATCAGTGTGATACTGAAATCGTTGACAGAGGCCATGTGTAAAGAAACTTTACACTTCTGTAAAGCAGTAAATATGCATTCCGTTAAAAATAAATCTTTAAGGCTTAAAGATAAATTTTAATGTCTGCCGATCTGTTTAAAGAAAGTGTGATGATTTAAATAAAAAGAAAAATCTTAAGGTGTTTCGCCACATTTATTTTCCTGAAACATTCCAGGAGGCGAACTTCATGTTAAAAAATGAAGAATTATCGTCTTGCCGTAGATGAGAACGGCTCTCCTTTCGTGCTGAACAGCAAAGGCTCCATCGACTTCGGGTACATCACAGAAGAGATGAACCTCCCTCCGGCTCCGATCCGAATTGCTGAGGGAAATGACAGTTATGGTCTGAATCACATGATCAAGAATCATTATGACCAATTGTCTGAATGCGGTTTCTCTGATGTCTCCTCCTTTGTTGAATTTGTATCACAGAATTTTAATACGATCAAGGAAGGACATACTGGAACCTATCTCTTGGAAGTTAATGAAGTGCGTAACCATACCCTGTTTATTGCACTATCCAAATCCAGTGAATATTGGAAGGTTATAAGTGGGGGAGTTTTCAGAATACAATATTCACGAAATAAGAAAAAGGTCTACTCCGTACCCGCAATCCGGATGCCTGAACCTGTTTCTCAGGCAAAGGTTCCTGCTCCAGAGAACAATCAACAGGCTTCATCTGAAGCGAGCGGGGATTCCTTGTAGACCTTTTCTGCCTGCAAATATATCAAAAATCATTCAATGTCAATGGATTCAATGAAAAAATATCGTCTTGCCGTGGATGAGAACGGATCTCCTTTCGTGCTGAACAGCAAAGGCTCCATCGACTTCGGTTACATCACCGAAGAGATGAACCTTCCTCCGGCTCCGATCCGAATTGCTGAGGGAAATGATAAGTATGGATTGTGCCATATGGAAATGAGGCATGGTGACCAGATTCGAGATAATGGGTTTGCATCCACCCTTCACTTCGTAGAATATGTATCGCAGAATTTTGACAGAATACGTCAAGGAAATACTGATTCATGCCTGTTGGAAGTTACAGGGGGCAGACACAATGAAACGTTGTTTGTCCGACTGTTTCAAAGTGAAGGGTATTGGAAAGTCTTGAGTGGTGGAGTATTCAGCTTGAGATATTCAAAAAAGAAAAAGGATATCTACTCCGGCTCTGACAACCGGCCACCGCAGCCCGCCTCTGACGGTGAAGGTTTGGTCCCACAGTGATTGTTGGCAGGATACCACAGGGGACAGGCAGTATAACTCCTTTGTAGAAATCCTTTTCTGCCTGCAAATATATCAAAAATCATTCAATGTCAATGGATTCAATGAAAAATTATCGTCTTGCCGTGGATGAGAACGGCTCTCCTTTCGTGCTGAACAGCAAAGGTTCCATCGACTTCGGATACATCACCGAAGAGATGAACCTCCCTCCGGCTCCAATCCGAATTGCTGAGGGAAATGCCGGCCCGAAAGGTTACGGCCTTAAACATATAATCGAAGGGCATGAGAAAGAGATCATCAATTCAGGATATGCGTCTGTGTATGATTTTATAGAAGATGTTGCTTCTGGCTTTACAGAAATCAAAGAAGGAAGAGCAGGTTCTTTTCTATTGGAGAAAGGAGATGGTTACCATAACACACTTTTCATTTCGCTGTCTAAAGAAGGGGATTATTGGAAAGTGATAAGTGGCGGTGTATTCAGAATCAGATATTCTAAAAACAAAAGGATAATCCATTCTGCCTCCGAAGTGCGGACATCTTCTCCTGGGGAAGATGAGCTTTTGCCATTTAAAGATAAATGAAACAGGAATCTCTAAATGCTACCGGTACTAGCTCTGGACTATCCTTTTCTGCTTGCAAATATATCAAAAATCATTCAATGTCCATGGATTCAATGAAAAAATATCGTCTTGCCGTGGATGAGAACTGGTAATGTGAATGGTTAACGGCAGTGTCTTTTGTAAACTGTTGATGGTTAAGCGTTTGTCTTCGGTGGGTTCCGTTAATTGCCCTTTTAAAGTATGGGTTAACGGCACCTGGTTTTGTAACACACCGATTTTAAATAAGTTATAAAATAAGGTGACGTTATCCGTTCGGGCTAAGCGATCAAGGCCGTAGCCTATAGCCACATACAAGCCTTGTCATCGTAGAATCTGGTGGTTTAATCGACAAAACATATTAAATTCGCAGATGTAAATTGAAGAACTCGTACCAACAATTGAAAGACCGTAACATACAGATGTTTCGTGGCATGGCCATCATTGCGGTGGTCATGATCCATACTACCCCCGCAGGTCAATGGCAGATATTCTGCAAGCCCTTCATAAACTTTGCGGTTGCCGCATTCATATTCCTGTCGGGATATCTCACTAAAACAGACAATGACAACTGGCTGAAGTTCTATACCAGACGCATTTCGCGTGTACTGGTGCCGTACAGTATCTGGACTGTCATCTACAGCATTCCGGACATTCGGTCGGCAGGCATGTCAGCACTTGTGAAGAACCTGCTTTGTGCCAATGCCACAACAACGCTGTACTACATCTTCGTATACATACAGTTCGCCCTCCTTACTCCGCTGCTGGGCAAGCTGGCAAAGTCGCCTTACAGGCATCTGGGATGGCTGATTGCTCCGTTGTCGGTGATCCTGTTCAAGTATATTCCGGTCTTTGGCGGCATAGAACAAGGCAAGCACATTCAACTATTCTGGAACGACGCCTGTCTCGGATGGTTTACCTTCTATTATTTAGGATTGATTCTCGGTAACAGGATCAATGACCGGAAATTCAACGTCAGAAATCTGGCAATCCTGTATTGTGCTTCTCTGCTTCTGCAGATGGCTGAGGGATATCTGTGGTATAAAACCGATCCGGCAGGATGCGGCTCGCAGCTTAAGCTGACATCGATCCTGTCCAGCTCTATCTTCATTCTGTTGATGTACAGCGTGCTTCTTAACAGGAATCATCACCCAAAGAGCCGACTCCTCTGCATGATAGGGGATTATTCATTCGGAATCTACCTGGTTCACATGATGTTCTTGAAGTTGCTCGAAACTTTTGATCTCTATAAACTCATTCCTTATCCTATAAACTCCATTGTAGTATTGGCAATCAGTTTCATCTTCTGCTGCACTTGTTCCACTGTTTTTGGTAAAAAGTTCGGAAGATGGGTTGGATTGATATAGTACTTTTTTAAAACACTTCCGTCTTAATGTCGGACAAAGTCCTTAAGCAACTTGACAATGAAGCACGTACTATATTTAATCACAATAACCATCGCTTTAGCCTTTGGGGCAATGACACCTGCCGTCGCCCAGCAGAGCAGGACCCTCAAAACGGAGATGGAAGCCATCCATGAGTCATTGGGTGTGAACTTCGTGTATGACTCAGACATCAACATAGATGTGCCTTATTCGGGCAAGCCGATGAAATTGCACAATTCCGATCAGGCATCTCTGGAACTCTGCCTGCAGACTCTCTTTGCCGGTACGGGTATTGATTATGAGATAATGAGGAAGTACGTAGTCCTGACCAGAGCTGGCCAGAAAAAGCGTCCGAAGAATTATACCATATTCATTGAGGAGCAGCGGGATACGCTCAGCGAGTCAAGGATTACGGCATATCTTGCCGGAGAAAGTTTGCCTGCGCAGACAGGATATGAATATATAGACGCGTCCGTCTTCAAGAGAGGCTTTGCTGCATTGAGTGCTCCCGATGTGCTGAAGACTCTGCAGACATTGCCCGGAGTGGCCGGAGGTACAGAGCTGATGAACGGACTTTATGTACATGGCGGAACAGGTAATGACAATCTTTATCTTTATGATGGGGTTCCGTTGTATTCCGTGAGCCATCTGGCCGGACTTTATTCCTCCTTCAATACCGATATTGTCGATAATGTCAACTTCTACAAGAGCGGCTTCCCGGCTTCATATGGAGGCAGGCTGTCCTCTGTGGTCGAGGTGAATTCCCGTGACGGCAGCATGACGGACTACATGGGCAGTTTCACGGTCGGTCTGATCAACGGCGCATTCCAATATGAAGGCCCGATCATAAAGGACCGTACGTCATTCAATGTGGCATTGAGGAGAAGCTGGCTTGAGGTGCTGAGTGTGCCCGGTCTGGCAATCTATAATTCGCTGAACGATTGGACTTCCAGTGACCTCTGGGCCAGATACGCCATGACTGACTTCAATGCAAAGGTTACTCACAGGTTTTCCGATACAGGCGTCCTGCGTGTGGGAGCCGTTGCCGGCAATGACCTCGTCAGCATATCGGAAGAACTGATTGATTTAGATCTGACATACAAGTTCAGATGGGGCAACATATTGGCTTATGCCGATGTGCAGGACTCCATCGGTGAGAACTTGGATTATGATGCCATGGTGTATTATACCCACCACCGTTCCCGCATGGATTGGGATAAGGTGATAACCTACGGTGAGGCGTCCGCGGATGAGGTTTATGAAGATTGGATTTCAGGTATCCATGACATAGGTCTGAAGGCGGACTTCAGACATGACCTCCACCCTGAACACAAGCTGAAATATGGACTTGAACATCTGTTCCATATCTACACTCCGAGGCAGAGCTGGTATACGCAAATGGCTTCGGATGATGCTCCGATATCTCAGGGAGAAATGGTGGAAAGGTATTTTGGAACGGAGACGGCTCTCTATGTTCACGAGCAGATGACTCCTGCCGAGTGGTTTGCTGCTGATCTTGGTCTGCGCGCCGTGCTTTTCGGGGTAAAGGGAAGGGCGTATGTGCGTGTGGAGCCTCGTGCGGCAATCTGTTTCAAACCTCTCGAAATGTGGTCGCTAAAGGCTTCATATACGGAGATGAATCAGTTTGCCCATCGTCTTACCACGACATTCATCGATCTCCCGTCCGCTGTCTGGATGCCTTCGACTGCGGATATAGAACCGATGCTTTCAAGACAGGTCGCG
>JAGBTT010000008.1 GCA_017631175.1 Bacteroidales bacterium | reverse complement strand
GTTTGGTCGGTTCGTCTATCGGTTAGGACTCAAGATTTTCATTCTTGCAAGAGGGGTTCGATTCCCCTACCGACTACGAAAAAATATAAAAAAGAATAACAATGGCAAACCACGCTTCAGCAGACAAGCGCTATCGCCAGAGCGAGAGGCGCAGATTGCATAATAAGTATTATGCAAAGACAACAAGAAACGCAATCCGTGCGATTCGTAACACATCAGACAAGGCAGCAGCAGAGGCTAACGCTCCTAAGGTTTATGCAATGATCGACAAGCTTGCTAAGATCGGCGTTATCCACAAGAACAAGGCTGCAAACCTCAAGAGCGGTATCGCAGTATACATCAACAAACTCTCATAAATAGAATACATTTAGAGGTTTTCTTATAGCTAAAGAAAGAGATGATCAAATGATTATCTCTTTTCTTTTTTATACATAATTACATAACCATAAAAAAAGACGGAAACTGAATTCCCGTCTTTTTTTATGGTTATTAATATCTATTAAGCGGCATTCCGTTAGTCTTCATGCGGACCTGCTTCTTTACCTTGTCAAGCACTGCCTCATACTCTTCGCGACCTTCTTCTGTGGTTCCCTTGATCAGGTCGAGATGAGCTGCTGCATTTGCCAGTACCAGGTCAATCAGGTTGACTATGAATTCCATATCCTTCTCGACAAAACCACGCGATGTGATTGCAGGGGTTCCTACTCGGATACCTGATGTGAGGAACGGAGAACGTGAGTCGAACGGCACCATGTTCTTGTTTACTGTGATGTCTGCCTTTCCGAGCTCCTTTTCAGCCACTTTACCACTGAGTTCCGGGAACTTGGCGCGGAGGTCTATAAGGAGAAGGTGGTTGTCAGTACCGCCTGAGACAATCTTATATCCTCTTGACTTGAACGAATCCTCCATTGCGTGGGCATTCTTAACGACCTGCTTCTGGTACTCCTTGAACTCAGGCTGGAGAGCCTCGTAGAAGGAAACGGCCTTTGCTGCTATGCAATGCTCGAGCGGGCCACCCTGAACGCCAGGGAAGACGCTTGAGTTGAGGATCTGTGACATCTTCTTCACCACACCCTTAGGAGTTGTAAGACCCCAAGGATTATCGAAGTCCTTGCCCATAAGGATGATACCTCCGCGCGGACCGCGAAGTGTCTTATGAGTTGTAGATGTCACGATGTGTGCGTATTTTACTGGGTTACTGAGGAGACCTGCAGCGATAAGTCCTGCTGTGTGTGCCATGTCGATCCAGAGGATTGCTCCTACCTTGTCTGCAATCTCACGCATTCTGGCATAGTCCCACTCTCGAGAGTAAGCTGAAGCGCCTCCGATAATGAGCTTTGGCTTATGCTCAAGGGCCCTCTGCTCCATCTGGTCATAGTCGATCATACCTGTCGTCTCGCTTAGACCATATGCAACAGCGTTGTAGAGTATACCTGACATATTCACTGGCGAGCCATGAGTAAGGTGTCCTCCATGAGCGAGGTCCAGGCCCATGAAAGTCTCTCCCGGCTTGATGCATGCCATCATTACAGCCATGTTTGCCTGCGCTCCCGAGTGCGGCTGCACGTTGGCGTACTCTGCCTCGAAAAGTTCGCAGAGACGGTCGATCGCAAGCTGCTCAATCTGGTCAACGATCTCGCATCCTCCATAATATCTTGCTCCAGGGTATCCTTCCGCATACTTGTTTGTGCAGATTGATCCGAGTGCTTCAAGCACCTGGTCGCTAACATAATTCTCCGAGGCAATCAGCTCGATGCCTGATGTCTGCCTGTCCTCCTCTTTCTTGATTAGATTGAATATTTGAAGATCCTGTTTCATAGGGTTTATGTTTACAATCTGCAAAATTAAGCATTTTTTAGAAATGAAAGAAGTTTTTTAACTTTGTGCTCGCAAACAAAATTTCAGATGCAGAACAGAAAACTTCTCAACATAGAATTAGGAAGAATATCGGCCAGAGAGTATAAGGAGCTGCCGGAATCAGGCATCGTGGTCGTGCTGGACAATGTCCGCAGCGCGCATAATGTCGGATCCGCCTTCAGGACAGCAGACTCATTCAAGGCTGACAAGGTGTGGCTTTGTGGTATCTGCGCCGTACCGCCGTCAGCAGACATACATAAATCCGCACTTGGGGCAGAGGACAGCGTGGCATGGGAACATGTCGCAGACACCATGGAGGCCGTGAGAAGACTTAAGGAGGATGGTTACGAGATAGTCAGCATCGAGCAGACCGTAAAGTCGGTAATGCTGGATACTTTCCGTCCGGAAAAGGGTAAGAAGTACGCCCTGGTATTCGGTAATGAGGTTTCAGGCGTAGACCAGAAGGTTGTTGATGCCTCCGACTTCTCGCTTGAGGTTCCCCAGTTCGGCACGAAACACTCACTCAATGTGTCAGTGACCGTCGGAGTGATTCTATGGCATTTCAGGCTATTCATCTAGTCTTGGAACTTCAGATATGACAAAATGTCAGTCAATTGCGACTGGCATTTTCTTTGCCGATGATACGGCATCACAAGAAAAACAATAAAAACACACGATAAACATGATCAGACCATTAGCAGACAGAGTCGTAATCGAGCCGAAGGCCGCTGAGACTCAGACAGCGTCAGGACTCTATATCCCTGACACAGCAAAAGAGAAACCACAGCAGGGAACAGTAGTGGCTGCCGGCCCTGGAAAGAAGGACGAGCCTATGGAAGTCAAGGTGGGCGACGTTGTCATCTACGGCAAGTACGCAGGCACAGAGGTGTCAGTTGAAGGCAAGGACTACCTCATCATGAAACAGTCAGATATTTTAGCAATCATCTAATATGGCAAAGGAAATCAAATTCAATATAGACGCCCGCGCACGCATGAAGGATGGCGTGGATGCACTCGCGGATGCAGTAAAGGTAACCCTCGGTCCTAAGGGACGTAACGTAGTGATCGCCAAGAAGTTCGGCGCACCTCACGTTACTAAGGACGGCGTAACCGTAGCAAAGGAGATTACCCTTGAGGATCAGTTCGCAGATATGGGCGCACAGATGGTCAAGGAGGTCGCAGCAAAGACAAACGAGCAGGCTGGTGACGGTACTACAACCGCAACGGTTCTTGCTCAGGCAATCATCAACGTTGGTCTCAAGAACGTTACGGCAGGTGCAAATCCTATGGACCTCAAGAGAGGTATCGACAAGGCCGTTGCCGCTGTAGTGGAGAGCCTCCGCGCACAGAGCAAGGAAGTCGGAGAAGACTATGCGAAGATCGAGCAGGTCGGCACAATCTCAGCCAACAACGACAACTACATCGGCAAGCTCATAGCCGACGCAATGTCAAAGGTAAAGAAGGACGGTGTCATCACTGTAGAAGAGGCAAAGGGTACAGAGACAGAGGTGAAGGTTGTTGAGGGTATGCAGTTCGACAGAGGATACATCTCTCCATACTTCATGACAAACGGTGACAAGATGGAGGCTGTCCTCGATACCCCATACATCCTCATAACAGACAAGAAGATCTCTGCTATGAAGGACATCCTTCCTATCCTCGAGCCTATCGCTCGCGAGGGCAAGGCACTCCTTATCGTAGCTGAGGATGTTGACGGCGAGGCACTCACAACTCTCGTAGTGAACAAGCTCCGCGGAACTCTCAAGATCGCTGCTGTAAAGGCTCCTGGCTTCGGAGACCGCCGCAAGGAGATGCTCCAGGACATCGCAACCCTCACAGGTGGTATGGTAATTTCCGAGGAAAGAGGCTTCAGCCTTGAAACAACTACTCTCGCAATGCTTGGAAAGGCTGAGAAGGTTGTTGTTACAAAGGACAATACTACCGTTGTAAACGGAGCTGGTTCAGCTGAGGAGATCAAGGAGCGTGCAGACCTCATCCGCAAGCAGATCGAGACTACCAATTCGGACTATGACCGCGAGAAGCTCCAGGAGCGTCTTGGCAAGCTCGCAGGTGGCGTTGCAGTCCTCTATGTAGGCGCAGCGACCGAGGTCGAGATGAAGGAGAAGAAGGACAGAGTTGAGGATGCGCTCAGCGCAACTCGCGCAGCTGTCGAGGAAGGTATCGTTCCTGGCGGTGGAGTAGCCTACATCCGCGCAGCTCAGGCTCTCAAGGGTCTTAAAGGCGAGAACGAAGACGAGACTACTGGTATCAATATCGTAGCACGCGCGATTGAGGAGCCTCTCCGCATGATCGCCGCCAACGCAGGTGTCGAGGGCAGCGTGATCATCAACAAGATCGCCGAGGGTGAAGCTGACTTCGGTTACAATGCACGCACAGGCGAGTACGTGCACATGTTCGAGGCTGGTGTCATCGACCCGACCAAGGTATCACGCGTAGCACTTGAGAATGCAGCTTCAGTAGCTGGAATGTTCCTCACTACAGAGTGCGCTATCGTAGACCTTCCAGAGCCGGCAGCAGCACCTGCAATGCCTGCAGGAGGCATGGGTGGCATGATGTAAGAGTCCTAAAATCAAACATTTTCAAAGGGTGAAAGATTCTGATTTTTCACCCTTTTGCATTATATTGATTTTCAATGCATTACAACTAGACAAAAACCAAACTTGAAAGACCGTAAATTAGATATTTTCATCTAAACTCAGTAACTTTGCCGTTGATTTTTTTGTAATTCATTAAAATAATTCAGTTATGAAGCAGATTGTATTGACATTTCTATTTGCGGTAATGTCATTTGTGTGCGAGGCCCAGACCGAAATAGTTGTAAAGGGTTTCGTGCGCGGTGAAAAAGGAGGCCCGATACCTGGAGCGACAGTTTCGGCGATTGAGGCTGATGTCCAGACCAATACTGATACTGATGGTATGTTCACCATCACTGTTCCTGAAAATATAACCAGGCTGCAGGTCGAGGCTCCAGGATATTTCAAGCATATTCTTCCTGTTGACGGCAACTTCATGGTCTTCGACATGAAGGTTGACAAGGGATATGCATCCAAGCTTTATGAGTACGCATTGATAGAAGAGAAGCTGGTGCAAGACTCTGAAAGGAGAACTGAAGAAGAGGAGGCCGCCAGAATCAAGAAGGAGAGGAACGAAAGAAGAATGGCGATCGACGCAGAGTATAATAAACTATATAAGAACATCGGCCTTGTACATTCTCTCGAATTCATATACGGATATCAGCTGGCTGACGCTGACGTGATTTATAAGAACCTTGGCTACAGATACTACGGCAATCTTGCTCCCGTGGAGGTGAATTATACCTTGGCCTATAGATTCAACAACTTCGTCTCTCTGGGAATCGGAGCCGGATTGCAGTATCAGACAGTCAATCTTTGTCGATATGGTGACGTATTCATGCCAGAATACCAGGATGTAGACGACTTTACCCCTATCAATGTACCTGTCTTCCTCAACACGAAGGTATATATGTCCAGAGGCAAATTCCAACCTTTGCTGTCCGTTTCGGGAGGTATATACCTTCCCAATACCGAGGGAATGTTTGACATAGGAATCGGTGCAAACTGGCGTATAAGCAAGACGGCAAACATGTATTTCCTCCTGTCCTGCCGCACCACCCCTTATGGAGACTTCCGCGAATATAGCGGACTGGAGGGACTTCAGTCACGCCCGGCATCCTATGTCTACTATCCGAAGTCAGCATGGGCTCCATCTATCAAGATTGGTTTCACACTTTAATTGATCAGTACAATGAAGAAGATATATTTCGCTTTGCTTAGCGCCGCATTGATTCTCACATCTTGCGTCGAGCATATGGAGGAAGTCGAATCTACGCAGTTCGCAGGAATATGGGCTGTGGTCGACGAATATGACATGGCTTCTACATTCTATGTGTTTGACAAAGGATATTTTATCGAGTACAATTCAATAGACCAATACTATGTCCATGACGAAATCATTTGGGGAGTGATGCGCTCGCCGGATAATTTCGGAAAAAGGTATAAGTACTCGGCGGAGGACGGATTCCTGTGTTATAATGATTATTTCAAGGATGTAAAGGTCAACATGATCCGTGAAGGCAATGAACTGATAATTGGGGATCAAAGATGTCGCCTGATCACAAATGTCAAGAAACCACACTATTCTAAAATCGTATTGTCTGAGTCAAACAAGACAACATTTCTTGATGATGACACTAAAATAGAGTGGGATTACCAGATTGTCAATCCCCTTTATGAGTATGACTTGGAAGTTATTCAGGTGCCACAGTGGTGTGGCGACGTGTCTGTCGAGGATGGAAAAATCTATTTTACCGTAGAACAGGGAATAGAAACCAGGACAGGAAAATTCGTGCTGTCATATCCTACTGCTGGCGAAATGGCCATCGATGTCAAACGAGGAGATATGGATATTCTGGCCGAAGACACATACGCCAGCTTCCAATATATGTATGATTACGGCAGCTTCTCTTATACTGTGCAGAATCCAAGGAAGGGTGCTTCACCTGTCGTATATTCATCGGGCGGATGGATAAAGGCTCTGACCGCAAAGAACGGTGTCGTGTCCTTTACTGTAGAAAAGAATGACACGCGCAAGTCACGTGAAGGAAAAATCACTCTTTCATATGATGAGGTTGTAGTTGAGTTTGAGGTTACCCAGGCATCTCAAAGCGGTTATGGCTATTGGATCGGAGAGTGGCTTTTCAAGGACCAGTATGGGCATCAGCAGAAGGTCAGGATTAGAGAGAACATCTTCGACTCATCATACCTAATGACAGGCTATGGCGGTCTTTCCAATGAGTTCGCAGCCGTCCTCCAATGGAATGCAGACAATTCTCAGTGGGAGCTGAGAAACCAAGTTATTGGATATGAAGACCTTGAAGACGGCAATGCAAGCGAAGTCTGGATGTATGGAGGAAACAAGTCCGGATTCAAGATCCCTGAAAAAAATGGCCCAATCTGTCACTGCGTAAAATCTTCAGGTACAGCACATAAGCTTTACACATATGACGGTACCGTGGATTTCATTTCATTGGCAAGTAACTGTAACGGTGAATGGACAGCTCTTTCATCATCAGACTATCCGGAATTCCCAATTACGGTCAACTGGGCCGGCAATTAGGACTTAATAAAAAGTGGTTGATGAAATTTCATCAACCACTTTTTATTAATTAATTATTTACCGGCCTGAGAATAAACCTGAAAGTGTATTCCTGAGGAATTACAAGGTGCTCCATGCGTGGCCATGCTCCCCACGAATTGACGCAGCCGAGTCCCATCTGCACAAGGTCGAAGTTGACCCATGTCCTGCCGAGAGAACGCTGATTCTCATAAGCGATCTTCTTGAGTTCAAGAGAATGCGCCTGATTATTACCGAGCATCCGGACATCCAACTCCTTCCAGTGGAACGGAAGCGCTGAAGCGGAGAACTTCACGTCAGAAGATATCTCGAATCCCGCACCGTTATCGTCAAGGACCTTGATCCACTTGAGCTGAGTCTTGGTACCTGACTCCTGAGGACGTACATAGCCGTAATGGTACTGGTCCTCGACTCTCTGGACATAATGTCCTACCAGAGCAGAACTTGACCTGTCTGAATAGTTCTCGAACGGTCCGAGACCATAGAACTCGAAAGTAGAGTACTCGCCCGGCATCGCGAACTCCATACCGATGCGATTGATAAGTTTTCCATTTTCAAGGTTTCCAGCATCCTTAAACTCCTCGACTGCCTCTACAACACCATCCGCATATATATTATATGTCATACGTATGTACGCAAAATCCTTGATAGGAGCAAACTCCGCACTGACCCTATAGCAGCTGTCAGTCTGATGAACATCAAATGAACTTACAACAAATTCAGCCTCTCTCCAATGCTTCATTCTCTTTTCGTGACCAGCTCCAAGGTCATTCTCTGTAGCAGCCCTGGCAAGACACGGCTGGAGAGGGGCATCCAGCAACTGCTTTTTGCCAAGCGTATAGCTCACAAGCATGCCCTTTGAAGCATCAAAGACTGCCTCCCATGGTGCCAGACGGATTCCTGTCGCACCTTCAAAGATCATTTCTCCTGTAAAAGTATGCATTACACCATCCTGGCTGTACGCTGGAACACCGGAATAGTCCGCAAAATATTCCAGAGGCGCATCCGTGATGCAGATCTGGTCATAAGCGACCTCTGCTCCTGCCGGCAGCAGGCCATCAGCACGCTTGAGAACAT
Source organism: Bacteroidales bacterium (assembly GCA_017631175.1). Lineage (GTDB taxonomy): Bacteria > Bacteroidota > Bacteroidia > Bacteroidales > UBA932 > Cryptobacteroides. The sequence continues at coordinate 3,175 of JAGBTT010000008.1, read as the reverse complement.
ATCGGACATTGAGATAGACATCATGATACTCAAGGTCACGCAGACCGCAGGCTTCCATGATATCCGCCTCATTGAAGCCAAGATATACATTCGCCGTCTGCTGAGGAGCAACCGCAGGCATAGGTATACAGCCTGTCAACACCTGACGTCCCTCAACTTCAACACCCCAATGAAGAATGTACCTCGAAAGATCAATGAAGAAATTCTCGTTATATACGTTAACCTTTCCTGCAAGAGCCTCCTCGCGGGTAGCGGATGTAAGAATAGACCTGTACTGATAGGCTACCTCAAACGCATGAGGGTGATAGCTGCGGTCTGCAGCAATGATTCCGTTGCAGCAGAATGAATTGTCAGACGGATCGTAGTCATTGAAATCGCCGCCGAACACGATGATATGGTCAGTGCCATGCTCACCGGCATCTGCCGGCCACCATAGTCCCTGATCGACAAAATCCCAGATGAATCCTCCCTGATATACCGGATATTTGCGGATAAGGTCCCAGTACTCCTTAAGTCCTCCTAACGAATTTCCCATAGCATGTGCATACTCGCATTGAATCAATGGCTTGCGAGGGCGGGGATCACGAGAGGCATATTTCTCGCAGCTGTCATAGTCGAAATACATCGGACAAGCTATATCTGTTCCCGGACCGCCGTCAGCTCGTTCATAATGTACGGGACGCGAAGTATCCAGTGATTTGATCAGATCGTATCCTTTCATGAAATTATCGCCATGACCGGCCTCGTTACCCATGCTCCACATGATGACTGACGGATGATTGAAATCGCGCTGGACCATGCGTCTGATTCTTTCAGCATGAGCACGCTCATATGATGGATCATGTGCCAGAGACTCCTTGCCATAGCCCATTCCGTGGGACTCATTATTCGCCTCATCTACTACATAAAGTCCATATTTGTCACATAATGAATACCAAAGAGGGTCATTAGGATAATGACTTGTCCTGACAGCATTGACATTGAGCTGCTTCATTATCATGATGTCCTGAATCATATCGGATTCACTGACAACATAGCCCTTGTAAGGGTTCATCTCATGACGGTTGACTCCTTTGATCAGTACCGGCTGACCGTTTACAAGAAGCTGGCCGTCCTTAATCTCGATATCCCTGAAACCTATCTCAAGCATAGAGACCTCTGTCATGCCCTTGTTGTCATAAGATATCATCTTGAGAGTATAGAGCCATGGTGTCTCAGCACTCCACTGCTTGACTGAGGGAACATGGAGCTGGGCCTTGGCTGTCGGCAACCCCCTTTCTGACTTATCCTTTGAGGAAACCATCACCTCCTCTGATACCACCTCCTTGTCATGAGGATCCATAATGATGAACTTCACCCGGGACACACCCTTGGTAACTTCTGCCACGATATCTGCAGAACCGTCCGCAGAAGCCAGGACACGGACATCCTCAACCCTGTGTCTGTCACGCGAGTATACCGCTATGTCACGGGCAATACCTGTCATTCTCCAGAAATCCTGATCCTCAAGATAAGTACCGTCGCACCAGCGGAAGACTTCCATAGCGATGAGGTTCTCTCCTGTCCTGACATATTTCGTTATATCGAAACATGCCTCCAGCTTGCTGTCCTCACTGTATCCGACCTCCTTGCCGTTTACCCACACCCTTACATTGGATGTAGCTGAACCTATGCGCAGGAAGATATCCTCGCCAATCCATTCCTCTCCAATGACAAAAGTCCTTCTATACTGTCCGGCATAATTGTGTTCAAGCGCAGGATAAGGAGGATTATTTACATAATGTCCGCTCCAGGCATATCCGACATTCTTATACACAGGGTCTCCATAGCCATTAAGTTCCCACATTCCCGGGACAGGCATTTCATCCCAGCCGGCATCAGAATAATCCATCTTATAGAAATCAAGGCTGCGCGAATCTATAGTCTCATACCAGGCAAATTTCCACATACCGCTAAGTGACATCTTGAGACCTCCGGTATGGAAGGTTGCCGTCATAGGAAGACGGTTCTTTTCAACTGTCTGTGGATCTTGCCAGTCCGGCAGACCGGTCTTCTTTGCCTCAGCATTGCCTAGAGATGCGAATACGGCGATTGCGCCGATGAAAATGGTCAGCAGTCGTCTCATAGTGTTATCGTTATATATTTTTATATTCTTTCCATATCATATGCCGGGAGCCAGCCCTGACGTCCGTCAGCAAGCGAGATATTGTTCCATGCTCCGACCTGGTCGAGTACAGTCACCTTGGTTCCCTCATGAAGAATGAAAAGGTCCTTCGATGCTTCAGCAGACGGAGAGCTCTTCACAGACACCACCGGTCTCATGACTATCGCCTTGTCCGCATTCATATAGGCTTTCTTCTGTGACACAGAGAAACCCAGGGCAAGACACATGACCACAAGAAGAAGCAATCCCGTGAAGAATCCCGTACGTCGCCCTGCCACAGAAGGAGCAAGAAGGAAGAGCAGGATCATCGCAAGAGACAGTCCCAGCAGCACCAGTGCCGCAACAGCCCATGCGTCAGAGTCCATCATATAAGAAATCTCCTTCATCCATTTCTTAAGGAAGAACTCAGGAACCGGATCTATGCGGTCCTGGATACGGCTGTTCATAAGGTCAAGGTTGTAAGCGGCATCCTCATACGAAGGATCTGCCTTGAGAGCCCTCTCATAATAGAGTATCGCCATAGGGAGACTGCCGCTTTTGGCATAAGCGTTTCCGGTATTGCAGTAAAGCGCAGCAGATTCAAGCCCCATGTCTGAAATCATCTCATATCCGGACGCTGCCGCATCCCATCTGCCTTCGGCATATGCCGCGTTGGCGTCGTTCCACAGAGAATCCACATATGCATCCTCATGCGCCTGGGCAGCGAATGGTGCCGCCAGAAGAAGGAGAGCGAGCATGGCAGGTTTTGAACCTGAACGTTTTGTCTTCATGCTTGAATCTATTGCAGAAATGACTTCCGTAGCAGCTGCGTAGTGTGCAGCCATGGCATCATTTCCAGTTGAAGGTGAATATCTTGCAAACTCACAGGCATCGAGTATGTCAATAAATGCATTGATGTCCTCCTGAGGCACATTACCGTCCTTCAGGGCATCCGATATCTTATCTTTAGAAAGTTCGGATGCAGGGATCATCAGTTTGTCTGCAATGAATCCCAGAAGAGCCTTATGAAGT
>JAGBTT010000075.1 GCA_017631175.1 Bacteroidales bacterium | reverse complement strand
GAGCGCGACCCTAAGTTCATCCGCATAGACTGCTCGGACGAAAACGGCCAGATGCTTCCTCCTGACGCGATTTTTGCAAAGATAAAGGCTGCAGTGGACTCTGCAATAAACAGATAAAGACATGAGATACCTTCTTCTGCGCCTGAAGCGCTTCTGCGGCTTCATCACCGGTTTCGTATTCTTCCTCTCCGGAATTGTAAAGCTCATGGATCCGGTCGGAGCCGGACTCGTGATGCAGGAATACTATGAATTCCTGCACCTGGGATTCCTCGGTTTCTCGGCCAAGACCATGGGAGTGATCTTCGCCCTGGCAGAGACGCTGACCGGTGCCGCACTTATCACCGGAGTATGGCGCAAGACAGTAGCGCTGACCGCCTTGGCAATGCAGGGATTCTTCACCTTCCTGACCCTGCTGCTGGTCATCTTCAACCCACAGATGGACTGCGGATGCTTCGGAGAAGCGATCCACCTTACCCACTGGCAGACTTTCTTCAAAAACCTTGTACTGCTTGCCCTCATCCTTATATACTTCATCCCAAGCAAGCATCTTGGGGTAACCAAGAAAAAGAAATACGTATCATTTGCGCTTGTGACTGTATCTGTATTTGCATTCACGGGATACTCACTCAGGCACATCCCTCTTGTAGACTTTACCGCATATAAGCCAGGCGCAGAACTCCAGGCAGGGGCAAACGTAAATGCAGATGAGATTTACGAATCCGTATTTACATACGAAAAGGATGGCGTTACCGAAGAGTTCAGTCTGGGACATCTGCCAGACTCGACATGGACATTCATAAGCGTTGATACCAGACTCAAAGAAGGACATGACGATGCGCTCGCAGAGCTATCCTTCTATAATCCGGAAACGGAAGAATACATGGACACCCTTGCCATCGATGGAAAGGTCATGATCGTTTCAGTATACGATACGGATATGATGGAAAGGAAATGGAAGAAGACGGAGAACTTCATAGCCAAAGCCGAAGCCGCCGGGTTCAAGACCCTTCTTCTCTGCGCTGACACGGCGGACATTCCGCAGACGCTTAAAGCGAAAACCTTCATCTCCGACTACAAGACTCTCATCAGCATGAACCGCTCAAACGCCGGTGCGACTTACTTCTATAACGGACAGCTCATAAGAAAATGGGGCGCTGCAAGCACTCCTTCAGCTGACGAGCTGAAACAGATTGCAGAATCGGACGCAACGGAGGTCTTCATAGACCATGAAAGCAAAGGAAGCCTTGTCTTCCAAGGCTTCCTTCTATATGTTTCAGCAATCATGCTGTTATTATAAACAAGTAAAAAAGAGGCTCTGTGGAGCCTCTTTTTTACTTGTATTCAAACGGAGTCACGCCGTTGATCGGAGCTGTGACAACATTGTTGACGATGTAAGAATATCCTTCAGGACGAGAGACAAAAACACAAAGCTTGAGGTTCTCCATCTTCCATCCTGCCGACTGCGGATAATCCTCCGCAAGGTTCCAGGCAAACATCATCTCAGCTGTCTTGCCTGCCTCGATAGTGCCGAGCTTAAGGCCTGCGTATGATGTACCGGACTTTGAATCTGCAATGCGGATGCAGTCATTGAAGATATGGTACCATGCGTTTTCCTCTCCTGCCGGAGCACCCTTCTGGTTGCCCTTGATGTTATCCTCAAGAAGCCATGCTCCCACGCGATACTGGCCGCTCTGAGCCGCCTTGACGCAAACCTTGAAGGTAATCGAACCTTCCTCAGCAACGGAGTTCACTGAGATGCCGGCCATGGCCTCCTCTGCTTCATATCTGTCAGCAATCAATTCGGTCAACGTGTTATAGTCCACATTTGTTGTAATGGTGTGCCAGTCGAAAGACAATGAAGGAAAATTCTGGACTCCATAGAATGGGCCTGCGAAATACGCAGGGTCATCTGAGCTGAATGTATGCGCTTCGGTCTTTACAACATATGGGGCGAGTTCGTGCTCGTCAAAGAACTTATGCAGAGACGCCGTCGCTGTCGGGCAGTACTGGCACTGCTCACCTGTAAACTTGGTGAGGAGGACCCTTCTCACGAATGACGTGTTCGAAGGCTGCGGATCCTCAGGAGTCTGAGGAACTGGAGTAGTCACCACAGTAACTGTGACCTTATTTGAGTTATATATCTTATAGTTTGCCCAGAAAGAATACTCACCGGTAGCCTCTGTCGAGAAGACGAAATCCGCTCCGAGATCAACGACCTCATTCTGGCCGTTAAAGATAACGACTTCATCCTTGATCTCCTTGCCGCCGAACTTTACAGTAAATCTAGCCTGGTCAACGCCGGCCTGGATAATCTGCTTGTCCACCTCGAGAGTAAGCTCTTCATTGCCGGTAATGCCGCCATCCGGATCGAGTTCATCGCCACCGGTACCGGTGCCTGCACCTGGTCCTCCGCATGAAGCGAAGAGCATCACTGCCGCTGATAGCAGTGATGCAAATCTTGAAATTGCCTTCATTATCTGATATTTTTTTCTTCAAGGTATGATGCAACCGAAGCCCTGAACATCTCTTCGGTCACGACATGCATCTTATGCTCCTCGAATACAGGAGCCTCTATGTTCTTGATCGGAGTGAGAGACTTCACTACGACTGGAACTGCCGCCTCGCCATCCATACGAGGCTGAACATAGCCTGCAGAACGAGCGCTGCTTGTTGAAGCCGCAGACTTCTTCCATCCTCTTGTGAAGGTGATCTCCGAGACAACCGGCCTGAGCATCTGCGCATCGCCTTCTCCCCAGCCTCCGATAGCGTTAGGATAGTGTGGATAGAGCTTGGCATCCGCCTCATCATAGAGAGGAGCCATTACAGGCTTCACAATAAACTTATCATTGTTCACGATCTCTACTGGGAACTCACCAGGCATGATGACCTCACCCTCAGCACCTTTGCGCTCACTTACGATCTCAGACTTGTATCCGTGGTTCTGGTCGTTGCTGTATGCTGCCATGAAGAATACTGTTCTCTGCCAGAATGACATCGGCGGTGTTTCCCACTGGTCAAATGGAAGGATGACATTTCCATCAGCATCGATCTCAAGATACCACTTAGGACCGAAGTCATAGAATATCTGAGCGTTGTCGATACAGCTGTACTCCGAGTGCACGAAGAGGCTGAACGGATCAGCAAGAGCAAGACGGCTGGAGCTTGGATATATAGGGTCCTCATCGAACCATCCGAGGCAGAGAAGCCTGTTTCTGTATGTCAGCCTGTAGTTGTTGAAGAGCCCCGCCTCGCGCTTGAAGTCTTCATAAAGACCGTCAGTTGTATTCTTGTCATAACCGTATGAAGCATAGAAGTCGTATACGTCCTGAGTAAGGGCAGGAGTAGCGATTTGATTGAGGATCTCGATATTTGCAGTCGCCTGCTTCTTATATTCCTGAAGATTGCTGTTCTTGTCGTACTCTCTAATAAGAACCTGCGCAGTTGCAGTCCACTGTCCCTCGAGAGTCTCAAAGAGAGGGCTGTTGACCCTTGGAACCATGTCAAGAAGCTTAGTCCTGCAATCTGCCACAGCCGGACATGGCTTTCCTTTCTTCTCAGGAGAGTAAAGGTCATTGGCAGTCTCTTCGACATTGTAACCAAGAACAGCCATACGCACAATCTGACCATCAGTAGAGTTGATCTGGATCTCGAGACCTTCATCAGAGTTGATCTTCTGGATCTCTTCCTCATAGAATGCATTCTGACAGAGGTCAGCATACTTCACATCAGTGTTTGCCTCGTAGAGGAACTCCCTCTTGTAATCTGCCGCATAGTATGCTCTTACAACGTCCTTGTTAGGAGCCTTGATGTTGAACTTGGCAAAATACTCATTCTGGTTGTCTTCCACAGGGGTGACCTCGATAAGCGGAGCTCCCATTGTCTTGGCTGTAGTCTCGAAGGTCTTGTGGATGAACTTCTGTTTAGAACCGTTCTCATCACCGATAACTGTCACAAAGACATGGTAGAGGTTCTCTGCATCAAGAGAAACACCGTTGAACGAGCTCGCAGAAACAGTAGCATTTCCCTGAAGTGTAGGGATATAAAGATGGCGCATACCGTAGTATGAAGTAAGCAGCCACTGAAGCCACTCCTCGTTACCAAGAAGAAGGTCACCTACGAGAGTCTTGTAGGTAGCATCGTTACAAACCATGTACTGATAAACGTACACGTTATCATCCGTAAGGAAGCTTATCTTCGCATCAATCGGCGTTATGTCTTCTATAATAATCTCGAAATCTGTCTCAAGCGGCTCAGGTTCCTGTGTCTTGAAGTAAAGCGCCTGGATTGCACCGTTCTTTCCAAATGAGTTATCTGCCCAATACTTCTCCTCGCCTGTATCGAGGAGACCTGATACAGGGTCAAAATCAAGCATCGACTTCTGAGTGAATCCTCCTGTCTCAGCAGCCCAAGCGTTCTGGTCCCACATAGGAACATAATATCCCCAGTCCTTTTCCTCTGAACCGTAAGACCATCCCCATCCTGTCTCATCAAGGTGTCCGTATCTATACTGACCGGCTACAAAGACATAAGGCTCAGCCGGAGCGACCGGCACATGGAGCATGACAGGCTCACCTGTCTCAGGATCGATATAAGTAGAGCCATCCTCATTAAGTCTGTTCTCGTTATATGGATGGATATATACTGTAGTATCTCTTACAGTCTCCTGCCATCCCATACATCCGTGACCGTTCTCCATCAGGCTGACAGCCCACGGACGTCCCATCTCGTACTTGCACATAAGCACATCGAGAAGTGATCCGAAGTTGTAGCGGATAGCATACTTTTCAGGCTCATTTCTCACCTCGTCGGGAACTGTCACGCGCACCTTGTAGCCCATGTACTCTGTATCGACCAGGGTAAGCATCTTGTTGAATTCATAGTCGATGGTCTTCACCTCAAGCTCGGCTACCTGCTCATAGAACTCGCCCTTAGTCTTTGCTGCAAAATAAAGCCAGTATGACTTGTTCGCTTCAAGATCCTTCAGGGACACGGTCTGCGCTGAAGGCTCGACCGCCGTACCGGTTGCAAAAACGACAGCAGGGAAGATAGACTCCAGCTGCTCAGTCTTGACCACGTATGCAATCTCATCAAGGAACGTGGCCTTGATGCCGATCTCGGCTGTGGTCTGTGTTGTTGAATTCACCTTGACTTCAAGGCTTGCAACGCCCTCTTTATCCGGCTCAGGCTGCGGCTGCGGCTCAGGCTGCGGCTGCTCGCAACTGAACAATCCGAAAACCACAGCTGAAAGCGCCATGAGTGAGAGCGATTTAAAGAAATTACTTTTCATTGATTGATATTAAGTTAATTAAGTATATTCAACCGTTTCCGGAATATCGCGGCAAATATAAACTTTTTTCTGTGTTTTCCAATCACTATTCATGTAAGCCAAGCTCATATACCAATATTTGCATCTTTTTGCTATCTTTGCAGCGCAATAATTAAAAAGACTGTAATGGACAATCATTCACTTTTGGCAGTATCGCCTATCGACGGACGTTATTCACGTCAGACAGAACCACTTAGAGAGTATTTCAGCGAGTACGCATTGATCAAGTACCGCGTTCGCGTGGAGATCGAGTATTTCATCGCGCTATGTCAGATTCCTCTTCCGCAGCTCGCGGATTTCGATGCTTCGAAGTTCGAGGCGCTCAGGGACATCTACAGAAACATGACTCCTGAAGATGCAGCCAAGGTGAAAGAGATCGAGAAGGTCACAAACCATGATGTAAAGGCTGTAGAGTACTTCATCAAGGACAGATTCAAGGAGATGGACATCATGAAGTGGGGCGAGTTCGTTCACTTCGGCCTTACATCACAGGACATCAACAACACTTCTGTCCCTCTTTCATTCAAGGAGGCTATCGAAGAGAGCTTCATGCCGCTTCTCAAGGAGGTCCTCGGACTTATCAAGGGCATGGCCTCAGATTGGGCAGAGATCCCGATGCTTGCAAAGACCCATGGTCAGCCTGCTTCCCCTACCCGTGTAGGTAAGGAGTTCAACGTGTTCGTCGTACGTCTCGAGGAGCAGATCCGCCAGTTCGAGCTGCTTACATACCCTGCCAAGTTCGGTGGAGCAACAGGTAACATGAACGCTCATAAGGTCGCTTATCCTGCAATCGACTGGATACAGTTCGGCAACGAGTTCGTAGCATCTCTCGGTCTCAAGAGATCGTTCCCTACAACACAGATCGAGCACTACGACAACCTCGCATCGCTTTTCGACTGCCTGCGCCGCATCAACACTATCCTCATCGACTTCGCACGCGACATCTGGACATACATCTCTATGGAGTACTTCCGTCAGAAGGTAAAGGCGGGAGAGGTCGGATCATCAGCAATGCCTCATAAGGTCAACCCTATCGACTTTGAGAACGCCGAGGGCAACTTCGGAGTGGCAAACGCACTCTACACCCACCTTTCGATGAAGCTCCCTATCTCACGTCTGCAGCGTGACCTTACAGACTCTACTGTACTGAGAAACATCGGAATGCCGCTCGCACACTCGATGATCTCATTGAATTCATTGAAGAAGGGTCTGGGCAAGCTCATCCTCAACGAAGACGCGCTCCGCGCTGACCTTGAAAGGAACTGGGCAGTGGTAGCAGAGGCGATCCAGACAATCCTCCGCAGAGAAAATTACCCGAACCCTTACGAGACGCTCAAGGCGTTGACTCGCACAGGTGCGGGCATCAATCATGAGGTGATTGCAGAGTTCATCGAGACTCTCGATGTCTCAGAGTCCGTCAAGGAGGAACTCAGGGTAATCACTCCTTGGACATATACAGGATTCTAATTCCCAATAACGTAAACATCTTCGCCAGGCGCAGCAAACTTATATTGCTCCCTGGCGAATTTTTCTAATGTATCGAGGTCTGTAACACGCTGGTCGATGCTGCCGTCCATCTCCTCGATCTGACGCTTATACTCCTCGATCTGAGCCTCCTGGCGTCTGACTTCCCTCTTGGCGTTGATCCAATGGAAGACAGTGTTTCCACGGCCGAACATCCATGAAAACACAAAAACAACAAACACTACTGCAACGAACCATGCGAACTTGCGTCGCTCACCCGTGAATTCACTCTTTACCTTCTCCCAAATTTCCATAGCTTTTTCATTATATCTTGACAAAATTAACTAAATTTGAAAGATTTTTTGATACGCATACCATAAATTTGAGAAATAAATTTTAACCAATAAGAACAACAATTATGAAACCTACACTTCTGGTACTTGCTGCCGGCATGGGCAGCCGCTACGGCGGACTCAAGCAGATGGACGGCCTCGGCCCTAATGGAGAAACAATCATCGACTACTCTATCTATGATGCGGTTGAAGCTGGATTCGGCAAGGTAGTATACATCGTGCGCGAATATTTCAAGGAGGACATGATCAAGCATGTTCACGAAAAATACAGCAACGTGACATGTCCGGACGGCGAGCCTCTCCAGTTCGAGTTCGTAACCCAGGAACTCAACAAGATTCCAGAGGGATTCACCCTTAACCCTGAGCGCGAAAAGCCATGGGGAACAGCACATGCAGTCCTTATGGCAGCAGAAGTAATCAACGAGCCTTTCGCTGTAATCAATGGCGACGATTATTACGGAAAGCACTCATTCAAGGTGCTCGCTGACTGGCTCAAGGCTCACGAGGGCAAGACAGGAGAGTTCTGCCTCGTAGGCTTCGAACTCCAGAACACACTGTCTGAGTCCGGCGCAGTCTCAAGAGGAATCTGCACAACCGGAGAAGACGGTTACCTCACAACAGTAGTCGAGCACCACAAGATTGCTCGCGCAGAGGATGGCAAGGTATACGGTGAAAACAGCAACACAGGCGAAACTGTAGAGGTAGACGGACTCGCAAACTGCTCTATGAACATGTGGGGCTTCACTCCTGACTACTTCGTAAAGAGCGCAGAGATCTTCAAGACGTTCCTTGCAAAGAGCGGCAATGAGCTCAAGTCAGAGTTCTACATCCCATACGCTATCGACAGCATGATCAAGGACGGCACAGGCAAGACAGAGGTCCTTACCACAAGTTCACGCTGGTTCGGAGTGACATTCAAGGAAGACAGACCTGGCGTCGTAGCCAAGTTCCAGGAGTTTGCTGATCAGGGCATCTACCCTACACCTTTATATAAATAATATGGGATTTTTCAAAAGACATTCGAGAAGAGGTTCGTACGACCTCTTCTCAACTTATAATTACTTCCTGCCGGACATTTCCGACCTGATCTGGATTGTAGTGCTCTTCCTCATCGGAATGTTCCTGGGAGGCATCATAACAGCAGTACTTACCTTCCTGATCTCTCCGGAATTCGCCACAACATACGGTATGGTGATCATGTATCCTGTCCAGTTCATCCCTGCAATGCTCTACGCTTCTGCAAAGAGCCGCAGAAACGAAGGATTTGAGAAAGGATATGCGATTGACAGCAATAACTTCGGAGGAAGAAAGGGATGGAGCATGGCATTGATAGTCAGCGCCATGGCACTTGCCGGAGCTTTCGTAATCGAGCCGATAAGCATGCTGCTTCCGGAAATGTCGGAGATAATGAAGGCAGCCATGAAGATGCTGCTGGACGGTCCTGTATGGATTGTGCTGATATCCGTTTCGATCTTCGCTCCATTCTTTGAAGAGTGGCTCTGCAGAGGTATCATCCTCCGCGGACTGCTCAAGAAGGTGAAGCCGGCATGGGCCATTGTGATTTCTGCCCTTATATTCGGACTTATCCATGGAAACCTCTGGCAGGCCATCCCTGCATTCATCATCGGAGTCATTCTCGGATATGTATACTACAAGACTGGCTCACTGAAGCTCACAATGCTGATGCACTGCGTAAACAATACCTTGTCAGTGATCGTAAGCAGGATACCTGCTTTCGAGGACGTAGAGTTCTTCGCAGAAGTCATGAGCCCATGGGCTTATGTGCTTGTCGTGCTTGCTTTTGCAGCGGTTCTGGCCAGCGGCCTTGTAATCATGAAGTCTATCCCTTTGAAAGAAGGCAATCTTGGAGGATGCGACGCTATAGATTCAAGCTTCTAAGCATATCTTCAGCCTGTTTCAGACTGTCCATCTTACCGACATCAAGCATTTTAAGATCATCAGATAAAGCTCCGTATATCGGAGCTTTTTTCATTGCCCAGAGGTAGAAATCTACAATCGGGAACCTGACTCCTGCCTGCATATCCACATCAAGACCCTTATCTTCCACATACATGTCCATCAGTCCGAAGACCTTGTCTGACATAATATGAATACCTGAAAACGGGAAAGCAAGACATTTATCTTCTGTGAGCGAGTCTTCTGAAAGTATGACCTCGCCGGTGACATTGTTCTTCCACCCCACCAGCATCATGGTCTCCGGATCGAACAGGAAGCTGCGTGATGACTTGCGGTCACTCACCAAAAGTGTAGCCACCGCCTCCGGACGCACCTGGCCGGAAAGCCATTTCAGATCGGCATTGGAGAAAACATCCACGTTATGTATCAGGAAATGCCCGCAGCCTTCAAGATACCTGCGCGCATGAAGCACGGCACCTCCTGTTTCAAGGAGCATGGCCCTCTCATCACTGACATGCATCGGCATGATTTCCTGCTCCGAAACCCATTCCTCGATCTGATCGGCAAAATGGTGCACATTGACCACAGCCTCCTCCACCCCGAAGCTCTTCAGCCTCGCGGCCACATGCTCGATAAGCGGCTTGCCGCACACTGGCACCATCGCCTTCGGCATCGTATCTGTAATCGGTTTCAGACGGGTTCCCAGACCCGCTGCGAATATAAGAGCTTTCATATTTTCGGACCTTATATGTTCTACTTATCGTTGATATTCTATCACTTTATGGAAGGGTGGTGGAGAAATATGAAAATATATCCACGTTACCTATCCCCTAAATCCCCTTTCTCGGAAAGGGGACTTACCATCGCTTCGCTCCAATTTTCTGACCTTATTCAACTACATCAGTGAAACGATTCCCTGTTCACGATGGATGAGACGGACGCGGATGCCCGGATATTTCTGCGCCAGGTGACGGGCCATATGCTCGGCACAGTAGACCGAGCGGTGCTGGCCGCCTGTGCAGCCGAAACTGACCATCAGACTGGTGAATCCGCGCTTGATATATGTCTCCACATGCGGATCGAGAACTCCATATGCGTGCTCCATGAAGCCGAACACTTCCCCGTCATCCTCGAGGAACTTTATCACAGGCTCGTCACGCCCCGTCAGGTTCTTATATGGTTCATACCGACCGGGATTATGGATCGACCTGCAGTCGAAAACATATCCCCCGCCGTTTCCTGAAGGATCATACGGAACCCCCTTCTTGAATGAGAAGCTATACACCTTGACTTCAAGCACTCCATCCTCGGGAGCATCCTCCTCAAACCGAGGCAGAGCGACAAGGCGTTCCAAGGTATGCATGAGATAGAGGTATCTGTCCGAAGGATCAGTCAGCCATTCCTTGAGCTCCGCAATTGCTGCAGGTATGCTTGTCACGAAGTTGGCCTTATGCTCGATCCAGCCGCGGAATCCGTATGCGCCAAGCACCTGCAGAAGGCGGAACAACACGAAAAGACGAAGGCTGCTGCGGAACTCCTGCTCATCCATAGACGAATACTGCGAATACGCCTCCAGATAGGCCCTGAGCATCATCTCCTTCTGGGAATCACTGAACTTAGCTCTTGCCTGCCATGCGAAAGATGCGACGTCATAAAACACAGGCCCACGCCTGCCACCTTGAAAATCGATAAGATAAGGTTCCCCATCCTTAACCATGACATTCCTTGCATTGAAGTCGCGATAAAGGAAAGTATCAGTATCGTTTACGAGAAGGTCGTCAGCAAGCTTCTCGAAATCATCCTGCAAAGCCACCTCGTCAAACTCCAGCCCTGACGGCTTGAGGAAACAGTATTTGAAATAATTCAGGTCAAACATGATCATGCGCCTGTCGAATGACGGCTGCGGGTAGCATACGGAAAAATCAAGCCCGGCAGCACCCTCGAACTGAATCTTCGGAAGCATGGACATGGTCTTGCAGAGCAATGCCTCTACTTCATCCAGTCCCTCACCGGTCTTACGTGCCGTTGCCAACATGTCAAAAAGGACTGCGTTTCCGAGATCCTCCTGAATGTAGGCCATCCTGTCCGCAGAAACGGCATAGACCTCAGGCACATTGATGCCCTTTGCACGGAAATGTCCGGCTATGGTCAGGAAGGCTTCATTTTCACGGGCGTCGGTGCCTGCCACGCCGATGCAGGTATGTCCACCGCCACTGAGGCGATAATATTTACGGTTGCTTGCCGAGCCTGTCAGAGGGACGCAAGCCTCCGGTGCGCATGCATAATGCGAACGGTATAAATCTATTAATTGATTCATGGCAAAAAGTATAATGTCATGCCGGGCGAAGTCGAGACATCTGCAATGACAGACATTCATTTTATTTGCGAAATTACGAAAATGTCAGAGAAAAAAGATTAAATTTGTTGGATTTAAATCCAATCAGACATGCTTAACATTGCATATTGCTCTGACAAGTACCAGTACACGATGGGAAAGTCGTTTTATGACAGCGGCATGAAGGACAAGCACGCTGTGTTCAACCTGTTCTACAGAAAGGCCCCTGAAAACAACAACTGGGCTGTGGTCAGCGGCATCGACGAGGTACTTGAGATGGTCAGCAACCTCGGAAACATGGACCCTGACTTCTTCGACAGGTTCCTTCCCGGCGAGGAATACAAGGACTACAGAGATTACCTGTCCACAATGAAATTCACAGGCAACATCTATGCGATGAGAGAGGGAGAGATCGTATTCCCTAACCAGCCTATCATCATAGTGGAAGGTCCGCTGATCGAAGCGCAGGTGCTGGAGACACCTATGCTCTGCATCATGAACCACCAGATGGCTGTAGCGACAAAGGCTTCGCGAGTATGCCGCGCGACAAACCGTCCGGTAAGCGAGTTCGGTTCGCGCAGGGCACATGGCCCTTGGGCTGCGATATATGGAGCCAAGGCCGCAATCATCGCCGGATGTGCATCCACATCAAATATCCTTACAGGAACCATGTCAGGATACGGCTCAACCGGAACGATGGCCCACAGCTATGTGACATCATTCGGATGCAGTGTCGCAGGTGAATACAATGCGTTCGACACATATATCAAGACACATAAGGGAGAGTCCCTGGTTCTTCTTATCGACACATATGACACCTTGAAATGCGGTATCCTCAATGCTATCAAAGCATTTAAGGACAACGGAATAGACGATTCATACGAAGGAGGGTACGGCGTAAGGCTCGACAGCGGTGACCTTGCATATCTGTCCGCAGAATGCCGCAGCATCCTTGACGAGAACGGTCTGAAAGGCTGCAAGATATTCGCGACAAACTCCCTTGACGAATACTTGATCACCGACCTTGAGCGCCAGGGAGCCTGCATCGACTGCTACGGAGTGGGCGACGCGATAGCCACAAGCAAGGCGAATCCATGCTTCGGCAACGTATACAAGCTTGTGGAGATCGACGGCCAGGCAGTCCTGAAACGTTCGGAAGACAAGATCAAGCTGATCAACCCGGGATTCCAGATCACATACAGGATCATGGTGAATGACCCTTCAAAGGGCGAAATATTCAAGGTCGACGTGACATGTCTGCGCGGAGATGAACTGAGTCGCAAGATCGAGAACGGAGAAGAATTCACCGTATGTGACGAGTTCGACCGCTACAAGTCCAAGACATTCGAGGCCGGAAACTATCAGGCATTCACACTCCAGAAGAAGGTCATTGAGAACGGAGTCAACATAGCTCCAACCTATACTCTTGCAGAAAAGAAGGCGTTCTGCCATGACGCCCTGATGCACTTCAGCCCAAGCGAGCGCCGTCTGATCAACCCGCACTACTACAAGGTAGACATCTCCGACGATCTATACAACCTCAAGATGGGCATCATCAACAGACTCGTAAAGGAAATCAAAGACTTCAAGCTATGAGAAACAGCGCACTCATAGTCGTAGACATGCTCTACGACTTCATAGACGGCAGTCTCGCATGTCAGAATGCAGATCAGGCTGTCAAAGAAACTCTTAAGTTCATCGACGCCCAGACCAAGGGTCAGGGAGGAGAGGACCATGAGATACTTGACACCTTCCCTATCCTTTTCGTGCGTGACCACCATCCGGCAGATCACTCATCGTTCAAGGAGCAGGGCGGCATTTGGCCGTCCCACTGCGTGGCAGGCACACGCGGCGGAGACATCCATGAGGATCTGCAGCCATATGCCTGCGAAGAGCTGACCTTTGACAAGGGATGTGACAGGGCAAAAGAACAATACTCTGGTTTCGACGGTGTCAATACAGCAGAACAGTCTCTCGGTGAGATCCTCGAGCTCCTTGATACCGAAGAGGTATATGTCTGCGGCATAGCGACAGAATATTGTGTAAGAAACACTTGTGAAGACCTCCTCAAGGCCGGATTCAAGGTCCGCCTTCTGAAGGATTGTCTGGCATATGTCGACCTCGCAGGTCATCTCAAAGCCCTCGATGAGATGGGCTCGGAAGGCATACGTATTGAATAATAAATAATTATTCGTACCTTTGCCCTCTTGTTATGAGGAAATTTATAAGCAGAATATGGGTTCCTGGCCTGCTCGTGATGGTTGCTGCACTGCAATCTTTCGGCATTGACGCAGGCAGAGCCGTCGGTCTGAGAAGACTGGCGGACTCGCTCGTCCTTACCCGTCAGGCTGACTCATCACTCCTTATTGAACAGTCCTCAGACAGCACGGTCCCGGCGTTTGCTGACACTCTCGCAGCAGACTCGCTCCTTACAGATTCGCTTTACAACGACACCACCGCCATCGATTCAATCAAGGTAGACACTCTGATCCTGACAGCAAGAGACACCATCAAGGTACCGGATTCGCTTAAGGAGACAGACCCGTTCTTCTACAAGTATTATATAGCTGTAAAGGACTCGACAACCAGAAGGGAGGTGCGCGACTCCCTCATAATGGCAGGCGACACCCTCGAGCTCATGAAGCTTGACTCCTTATATATAAAGGACTCAACAGAAGTGGCCCAGGCAAAGCATGCCGCATGGTATGCTTCTCTGACAAGGCAGGAGCGCAAGCGTTACGATGCCGAGCAGAAACTTCCGGCACTGATTGCAGCAGCCAACCGCAAGATGGCGATCAAGGACAGCATCAAGACCCGCAAGGACAGCATCATTCAGGCGACTCCGAGAATTCTGGAGACCTTCGCCTTCCCTGATTCCCTCCACTACAAGAGGATCATAACTTGGACCCACGACAGGGACTTCCATGAGATCACAGGACTGCGTGACCAGTCTACGGACTCGTCATTCAACTACAACTTCCACGACTATAACTTCTACAAGGAGGACCTCAACGCCTCATGGCTCGGAGTGGCCGGCTCTCCTGTCCAGCTGTTCGACTACTTCAAGAGGAAGGATGAGGACAACACTATCTATTACGCACCGTACCAGATATACTCATACACCCCGGAAACCCTGCCTCAATATAATACAAAGACCCCATATACAGAACTGTGCTACTGGGGAACGCTCTTTGCCAACAGGGAAAAGGAGGAATCAAACATCAAGATCCTCACGACCCAGAACATAACCCCGGAACTCAACCTGACCCTGATGTACACAAGGAACGGCAGCAAGGGAATGCTCAGGAACGAGGACACCGACAACAGGAATGCCGTGATAGCCACAAACTACACGGGCAAGAAATACCTCATGCATGCCGGTTTTATATACAACAGGATCCTCAGGGGCGAAAATGGAGGAGTGGTTGACGAAGCATGGATCCGGGACACACTTGTGGACGCTCGAGAAATCGAGGTATACCTGAACAATGCCAGGACAAGCATGAAGAGAAACACCGTCTTCCTTGACCAGACATACAGGATTCCATTCACATTCCTGGACAAGGATGTAAGGGCAAGAAAGAAGGATGACAGGCTTTTTGCTGCCCGCAAAGACAGCATCATGACAACTGGAGATTCCCTTGCCATCGCCGCCATCCTTGAGGAGGAAGAGCTCAGGAACAGGAAACTTGCAGACACGCAGATGCAGGCTGACTCACTCAAGACAGACATAACCACTGCCTTCATCGGCCACAGCAGCGAATACACTGTCGCAAGAAAGTCATACACGGACAACCTTACCTCATCCGACACATACGGCCGAGAGTTCTTCAACGACAGGTTCTACCTTAACCCAACCCAGAGCCACGACTCCCTCAGAGTCATGCGCCTGGAAAATAAGGTATTCATAAGGCTCCAACCATGGAAGAACGACGGCATAGTATCAAAGCTTGACGTAGGTCTGGGCGATAAGCTGCTCAATTACTACTCGTTCAAGCCGGACTCATACCTGCAGGGAGGGACAAACGAGATATTCAACTCGGTCTACCTGTATGCAGGAGCTCAGGGTCAATACGAAAAGTATCTCAAGTGGGATGCCAAGGGACTGTATACCTTCCTCGGACATGAAATAAACGACTTCGGCATAGAAGCAAACGTCTCGTTCAGTGCCTATCCTTTCAGAAGACATAGAAACAGTCCTCTGACAGTCAATGCACATTTCGAGACCACATTGAAGGAACCGGACTACTATCAGCAGCATATGCTGACCAACCACTACAGGTGGGACAACGACTTCGGCAAGATATCATCGACAAGACTGGAGGCTTCGGTCTCAATACCTAAGTGGGATCTGTTCGGATCGTTCAGTTATGGTCTTCTCAGCAACAACATCTACTACGACGCCATGGGAGTTGCAATGCAGAATAACTCTGCCATGAGCGTCATATCCGCAAACCTCCAGAAGGATTTCAAGATATGGAAGTTCCATCTCGAGAACAGGGCAACTCTCCAGTTCTCGTCAAACCAGGAGGTCATGCCACTGCCTCTTCTGGCACTGAACTTGAGATATTACTTCGAGTTCAATGTCGTAAGGAACGTCATGAAGATGCAGATAGGAGCAAATGGTCTGTTCACGACCAAGTGGTATGCGCCGGCATTCAATCCTGTAGTCGGAGTGTTCCACAACCAGACAGAAAGAGAATACGGCAACTGTCCGTACATTGACGCATTCGTCAACATACAGTGGAAGAGGGTGAGCCTCTTCGTAAAGGCAATCAATGTCAACATGGGATGGCCATGCAAGCAGACCGACTACTTTACCGCTGCGGGCTACATTGCGCCGCAGAGAGCGATTAAGTTCGGTATCAAATGGCCGTTCTGGGTATTTAACAACTCAAACAAGAGCAGTAGTACAACAGGCGTATCCGGAGGTGGAGCCGCGGGAGGCGGCAGGAGTTCCGGAGGCAATCTGTCACAAGGAATGAGCGGTGGCGGAATGCGTGGCGCCCAAACAAGAAGATAATGATATTTACAGAGAAAAGAATCAGAAGAACCAGGAACCTTTTCATCACCATGCTGATCATCTGCATGACACCGCTTTGCGAAAGCGTAAGGCCTCTTAGCGGAGCAGACAGCAAGAACGACTGGTTTACAGGAAAGGAACTGGTATGCGCAATCGATCTCGGCGACGACATGCGAGGAGCGCACGGCCTGGAGACAGGCTTCAGCTACGAACTCATACAGAAGTTCGCACAGGACAACAACTGTACGGTCAGGATCATCACAGCCGGCAGGAAAAACACACCCGATTATATGGACTCGCTCCACAACGGCAGTGTGGACATACTTATAACCCACATCGAGAAAGCTGAGAGCAATGCCAGTCTGAATGTATCCCATGCGATAAACGACTGTTCGGCATGGGTTACAGCTGATGCAGACCATAACAGCGTACGACTGATCAACAAGTGGATCAGCTACTATACATCAACAGAAGAGTATGGTCAGCTTGAGGAAAGATTCTTCCTCCACCGCACTGCCAATCCGGAAAAGAGAGCAGACAGAGGAGTTATTACAAAGACCATTAGTCCATATGACGACCTCCTGAAGAAATATGCAAAGGAGCTAGGATGGGACTGGAGGATGCTTGCAGCAGTCGTATATCAGGAATCCAAGTTCTCGATCAACTCCCAGTCACACCGTGGTGCACAGGGTCTGATGCAGGTCATGCCTCAGACCGGACGCAAGTATGGTATCGAGGATCTTACTGATCCGGAAAACAATCTCATCGCCGGCACATCACATCTGAAAAGGCTCCAGAAGATGTTCGAAGGCAAAGGATTTTCACATGACGAGGTGATCAGGTTCACTCTCGCTGCATACAACGCCGGCGAAGGAAGGATAATGGACTGCCGTAACCTTGCTGCAGCTCAAGGTCTTGACAACCACGTATGGGAAAACATCGTAAAGATCATCCCGATGATGAGAGAGGATTCCATCCTTGAAGACGAAAACGTGAAGCTCGGGAAGTTCCAGGGACATGAGACGATCGCATACATAGAGAACATCCAGTCCCTCTACAAAGCGATCTGCACGATCTGCACGGCTTCGTAACGTATCTATCTGACCCTGACGGTCTGTGCAGGGTCCACCTTGGAAATGAAGAGGGACGGAAGCAGCAGAAGCAGCATTATTACGACAAAGGCCGCGGCATCTGCAGCCAGAACCGCTCCAAGATCCAGATGAACAGGAACATACGATACAAAATAATTCTCAGGATCAAGCCTGAGAAGGTGTGTCGTACCCTGTATCAGACAGAAAAGTATTGCAAGAACGTTACCTGCAGCCATGCCCTTGAACACCAGGACAGCTGAGCTGGAAAGGAACACCTTGGATATCGACATGTCAGTCATTCCCAAAGACTTGAGAAGACCTATGGTAGAAATGTTCTCGAACAGCATGATGAGAAGTCCGGAGATCATATTGAAACCTGCCACTATGGTCATCAGCAGAAGTATGAAGAATACATTGAAATCAATGAGCGAGAGCCAGCTGAAAAGCTGAGGATACTTCGACAGGGCTGACGTGGCGATCATCGTATCATCCTCTTCCTGCTCATATGCATTCATTATGAAGCCTATTTCCGAAGCTGATTCCTTCATACCCTTTTCAGTCCTGTACTCAGGTTTCAGCACGACTTCCAGCATCGAAGCTTGCTCCGAAGTCCATCCGTTCAGCCTGCGCATGTCTTCGATATCCGCATAGACGATGAACTTTCCGTCCGGATCGACTCCCGACTGATATATGTCCGCGACAGTGAACTGACGGACCTTCATCCTGTCACCGACAAAATACGTGAGCATCCTGTCGCCCACGGACAGGCCTGCCTTTTCAGCGAATGTCTCGGGAATGGATACAGCCAACGCAAGAGTATCCGAAACACGACCCGGCCTGCCTTTCACCACGACACCGTATATATCTTCTCCATTCTTTACTATACCTGCCCTATAGACAGCAGGAAGTACCGCTTCCGTACACGGCAGGTCCTCAATAAGCGAAAGATATGAAGGTGAAGCTCCCACCGGAGTCCCTTCCTCCATGTAATTCATGTCCGGCCGTATAAGCTGCACATCGCCTGCCACCGATGAAATTCCGCTGCGGATCTCGTGACGGAATCCTGATGACACCGATACGGCTATTATCATGATGAGGAAACTGACCGCGACGCATGTCATCACGATCTTCCCCTTGAAGCGGAGTCTTTTACCTATGAACAAAGATGCATCCATCCTACCTGCACAAAACTTCCAGTCTGGCCTGAGCCTGAAGCTTGTCAGCCTCAGTTCCGTGTTCCACGAGCATCTGGAGATACTTCTTCTCCATCTTGGCATTACCCATCCTTCTGGCTGCCAATGCGCTGTTCTTTATGGAAGTGTAATCATCCGGATACTTCTTCAGCACCTTGTCATAATACTTGAGCGCAGTCTTGAAGTCCTTCCTGACGAGCATGTGATATGAACCGAGATTGCTCATGAAGCCGGGTTCATCCGGCCAATGCCCGAGCATCACTTCAGAAAGCTTCCTGAAAGCCTCATAGGAGGACGACGTGCCCAATGTATAGAAACTGTAACAGTATTCCTGCATGGCCTCCGCGAAGAACTTCTTATCGGCAGGCTGTCCGCCGTATGACCATTCACCCTTCGCCGCATGATAGTCATTGACCAGGGAGATGAGGTTTGCCAGAGCCATATCAGGGCTCTCCCTTTCATATGAAATGTAGGCATTTGCCTTCATGAAGCGGAAATCAAGACGCTCAGGATACATCGCTATAGCCCTGTCGACCGAAGAGATCGCCTCCCTGAAACACTCGTCGTCATACTTGAGCACCTCATAATAATACACATCCGCTCCGGTACTGTCCTTAAGGGCAAGCACGGCGTCCATTCCCAGATATTTCTTCTCCGAACGTGCCACGACCTCGGTACCCTGACCCTTGGTCAGCCAGAAGTTGAACTTCGCCGCAAGCATCACGTCATTGTCCTGCTCCGCCTTGGCCCAGTTTTCAAGAAGAGTCTCCACTCCTACTCCGCAGGGTCCTACCCTTTCTACAAGGAGATTGTATTTACGTTCATAATCCTGTGCATCCGCCACCGAAGGCAAAAGGAGGATTACAGCAGCTGCCACAGCCGCAAACCTTATCTTCATCATATCTATCTGATATCCATTCTTATCCTGCGGCTCTGAGGATGCAGGCTGTTGCATCTGTTGCCCAGGTTCTTCACAAAGCCAAGAGGCTGTCCCATATATCTTACCAGGAGGTATCCCAACGGTGCATCCGGGAAAGTCACGGCATCACGGTGCAGATAGGCCAAAGCCTTTTCCCTGTCAACATCCACTGCGGGATAAGCATCCGGAGAAAGAATGACCGACAATGCCAGATCCGCATCCGGTATGAAATTCTTTCCCTTCACGGAACCGAGAGCACAACCTGCCGCGATCACATGGAGCGACTGCTCCAGCACAGCAACATCCTGGTAAATGTTCTCCGGCACTCCTATTATAGTTTCACCTTTCTGCCTCAGGACGACTTTCCTGGTGAGCAACGCATCCAATCCCTTCGGTACAGGCTGTTCCCTGGTGGTCTTTGTCTGTCTTGGAGTCCTGCCCTTGACCTCACGGTACTCAACCTCGGAGTTCTTGCGAAGTGCCGAACAATACTGCCCTTCTCCGTCCACATGACCAGGAACGAGGCTGTATCCCACTTCAGTACGGATCACTCCCGGCATACCTCCCAGGACATCTTCCTTGAACAGACACGCGGCACCAAGTTCCCGGGCCGCCCAAAGCACGTTCAGGTCATTCTCATATCTGTTGAATGTGCATGTCGAATATATGAGCACACCGCCCGGAGCAAGCGACGGCCAGACGTCTGCCAAAATCCTTCTCTGGCGTGCCTGACACAGCGCCACATTATCCTCCGACCATTGGCGCACAGCCTCCTCGTCCTTACGGAACATACCTTCGCCGGAACATGGCACATCGGCCAGTATCACATCGAAATACCCTGCAAGCGCAGGAAAGGCACTCGGGTCATCAGAGGTAACCGCTACATTAGGATCGCCCCATATGGCCACATTCGCAGCCAGAATTCCGGCCCTGGCCTTCATGACCTCGTTCGACACGAGGATGAAGCCGTCTCCGAAAGCCTCGCGAAGCGATGCCGCCAGATCCGTGGTCTTTCCACCCGGTGCAGCACAAAGGTCAAGCACCCTCAGAGGTCTGTCCTCAGGTTTCCTTATGCCAGCCAGGAGTTTCCTGAAAGCATGGCCGACAAACATCGAAGAGGAGTCCTGTACATAGTATGCTCCCGCATGGAACAGAGGATCAAGCGTGAACACAGGCCTGCTGGACAGCACCCTTCCATGTTCAGCCCACGACACCGGCTCTCCCTCCATTCCCGAAGAAGGCTTGAAAGGATTGAGACGCACCGATACAGATGCCGGCGCATCAAATGCAGAAAAAGCGACAAGCGCGTTGTCGCGCCCTATCGCCTCTTCCATGTATTTCCTGAATGTATCTCCTATGATCATTTACCGAACATTGACGGATCCACTCCTTCAGGCATCCTGCCTTCCGACATAGCTACAAGCGCATCC
This sequence comes from Bacteroidales bacterium, assembly GCA_017631175.1. GTDB lineage: Bacteria > Bacteroidota > Bacteroidia > Bacteroidales > UBA932 > Cryptobacteroides. The sequence continues at coordinate 6,256 of JAGBTT010000075.1, read as the reverse complement.
ACGACCTTATCAAGAGCCTCCTTGATCTTGCCCCCAAGAAGGGCCTTCATCATGAAGTTGAGATCCGCATCCACCACAATCTGGAAATCTGTCTTATACGGATCATGTGCCGGTCCGAAATGCAAGGTCAGGCCGAACTTGAAAGGCGCCCCGTCGTCTGCATAACATATCTTCGAATATGGCACCCTGTCAGTAACCTTCACTCCGATATTGAAACCCTGCACCTGCGCATGAAGCCAGTCATAATCTGCTTCGACGCCCTCCTTCTTGTCTTCCGGAAGCAGAGTCACGAAGTTGCGCATATCTGTGAACAGCATGAAAAGCTCATATGGAGCCTTTGACACAACTGCTTTCTTGCTGCTTATCTCTACTGCCATGTGCTATTCGTTCTTTCCCCAGGTAGAAGGAGAGAATCTCCACTCCTTGAGGACTTCCTTTTCACTCTCCTTTACATAACCTGTCTCTGTTGCAACCTCGATGAGGGTATCGTAGTTAGAGAGGGTTGTAAGCTCCACATTGGAATCCTCGAACGCCTTGCGCGCCTGATTGAAGTTGTAAGAGAAGATAGCCACCATTCCGAGCACATCTGCACCGGCATTCACAAGAGCATTCTTGGCAGCGAGGCTGCTCATACCTGTCGAGATCAGGTCCTCCACGATAACAACCTTTGCTCCCGACTCAAGAAGACCCTCGATCTGCGAGCCTGTACCATGATCCTTCGGTTTCGGTCTTACATAGCAGAACGGCTTGCCGAGAAGGTGAGCGACCAGGTATCCGTGAGCGATTGCACCTGTTGCGACACCCGCAATCACCTCAACCTCCGGATATCTCTTCATGATGATATCTGCCATCCATCTGCAGATATTCTCTCTGATCTCAGGATATGAGAGCACCTTTCTGTTGTCACAATATATCGGAGACTTCCAGCCTGAAGCCCATGTGAAAGGGTTCTCTGGTCTTAACATTACAGCCTTTATGTCCAAAAGGGACTTGGCTACTGCTTTCTCAATTGCTTCCATAGTAATATTTTATTTTCAAAGTTCTTCTACCTATATTTGCGTGCGCATTCTGCAAAGTTAATAAATTTATAATAAAATTATAGGTACGATGCACAAAATATACTTCGAAAAAAGATGCATCATAATATGCCCTCCTGACGAGCAGACCTTGTCAGACCCCAACGCAGTACTATACAACATCGGTACCAACGAGGACATCAGCACCCTTGTGGAATTGTTCGAGACATCAGACACTCTGGCCAGAATATACATCCCTGCAGAAAACATCGAAGATACCTACAGAATGATCTGTTCCGAGTTCGTGGAAGTAAATGCAGGAGGCGGACTGGTCTCCAACAGACGAGGTGACTTCCTGCTGATCAGCCGGAATGGGCTATGGGATCTCCCGAAAGGGCACCAGGACCCTGGCGAAGACATCAGCGTAACAGCATTGCGCGAAGTGCAGGAGGAGACCGGAATAGACCAGCTCATACCACGCGGACTCATCTGCGTTACGGACCATTGTTACAGACGTGACGGGAAATGGCACCTCAAGCACACATGGTGGTACGACATGCTCTACACCGACCCCACAGACCTGACCCCTCAGAGGGAAGAAGACATAACCAAGGCGGCATGGGTCGCCAGATCAAGCCTGCCGCCATATCTGCTGAATACATATCCGTCAATCCTGGAAGTCTTCAGGGAAGCGAAGGTATAAAATTTGCCAAAAATATCCGGTTTGTGAAACATTTATGCAAAAAAGCCGTATAATATATTGATTTTGTGATTATAAAACCCAAAGACATATATGAAACTTTCTCAATTCCAGTTCGCACTTCCTGCCGAGAAGATAGCTTCAGAGCCGCCAAGATGGCGCGATGAGTGCAAACTCATGGTCCTCAACAAAAAGACAGGAGAAATAGAGCACAAGCTCTTCAAGGATATACTCGACTACTTCGAGAAGGGCGACACCTTTGTACTGAACGACACGAAGGTATTCCCGGCAAAGCTCCGCGGAAACAAGGAAAAGACCGGAGCGGACATAGAGGTATTCCTCCTCAGGGAGCTTAACCGTGAGCAGAGACTCTGGGACGTAATTGTAGAGCCTGCAAGAAAGATCCGTATCGGCAACAAGCTTTATTTCGGTGAGGACGACAGCCTTGTGGCAGAAGTGATTGACAACACCACTTCAAGAGGCCGCACCCTCCGTTTCCTATACGACGGAAGCTATGAGGACTTCAAGGATACACTGTTCGGACTCGGACAGACTCCTGTTCCGGAGTGGGTCAAGACCGAGGTCACACCTGAGGATGCGGAGAACTTCCAGACCATCTTCGCCAAGCACGAAGGTGCCGTATCAGCTCCCGCAGCAGGCCTGCATTTCAGCCGCGAGCTCTTCAACAGAATGATCCTGAAGGACATCAACAAGTCTTTCATCACTCTTCACATGGGCATAGGTCATTTCAGAGAGGTTGACGTCGAGGATCTCTCAAAGCACAAGATGGACTCAGAGAGGCTCATCATCACAGAAGAGGCCGCACGTCAGATCAACAGCACAAGGAAGGCAGGACACAAAGTGCTTGCCGTAGGTATCACCGTGATCAGAGGACTGGAGACATACACCACCACAAATGACGAGGTCAACGCTTACGACGGCTGGACAAACAAGTTCATCTTCCCTCCATACAGGTTTGCAATTCCTGACGCCATCGTGTCAAACTTCCATCGTCCCGGCTCTACGATGCTGATGTCAGTAGCCGCTTTCGGAGGTTACGAAAACGTGATGAAGGCATACAAGACTGCCCTCGAGATGGACTACAAGTTCGGCCCATACGGCGATGCTCTCCTGATAATCTGATGAGGCTATTTTAAAAAAAGCGCTACAATTTTAAAATAAAGAAAAAGTTTGTTTAAAAAATAGAAAAAACGGCACCGGACCAGCACCGGAAGCCGTTTTTTCTATTTTTATTTGTGCTCAAAAACAGGCATCTATGGGAAGTTTTGAAGAGAAGGCATGCCTCTGCGCCTTGAGCAGGATCTTCGGATTCGAACCAAAGAAGGGGTTGGCGCTGATCGAGCGCATGGGTTGCGCAAGCGCCGTATTCACATTAGACAAGGCTGGACTTGACGAGCTGCTGGGCCCATACTGCAGGCAGCGCTTCCAGATCAGACAGTCCGCCGTATTCGAGGCAGCACGCGAACTCGAGGCACTTGAAAGAGCAGGAGTCGAGTTCGTCGGATGGGGCCAGGAAGGCTACCCCCTCCTGCTTACGGAATGTCCGGACCCGCCGATAGGACTATACATCAAAAGCGCTACACGCCCGAAAGATTTATGGAGCCGTCCGAAGAACATTGCCGTGATAGGCACGAGAGACATCTCCCCCTACGGAAAGGAATGGTGTTCCAAAGTAGTCGAAGGCCTCGCAGACACAAAGCAGAAACCACTGATAGTCAGTGGACTGGCGCTTGGAACAGACATCTGCGCACATAAGGCGGCAATAGAACACGGCCTGCCGACCATTGCAGTCATGCCGACAGGTCCCGACGCAGTATATCCCTACAGACACCTTAACTTCGCCGACCAGCTGAGCCGCATGCCGGGCTGCGCACTGATAACCGACTACCCGCCCGGAACAGCGCCCCTTCCTGTCAACTTTCTCAGAAGGAACCGGATAATCGCCGGACTGAGTCATGCGACGGTGCTCATAGAATCAAAGATAAAGGGAGGAGGCATGATGACGGCAAGACTCGCCTTTTCCTATGACAGAGACGTATTTGCACTTCCGGGCAGAGTCGACGACATCAGGTCGCAGGGATGCAACAAGATGATTTCCGAAAAGATAGCGGAACCACTGGTCAGCATTGACGGCTTCATCAGGTCTGTCGGACTGGACGAGACCGCAATTCACATGCAAGGAGGAGCTCCGGATGTTGATCTGGAGATAGCCTTCGGAGACAGACTCGGAAAAGATGCTGTCCGAGAAATGGCAGCACTGCTTGAATGCATCAGAAGAAGCAGGGGCGCCACGATAGAGGAACTGGGTGCGATGACGGGCATAGAATACGGCAAGGCATCGTCATTGACCGGCATGCTCGAACTCGAAGGATTCATCTCCATAGACCTTCTTCAAAGATGCAGCATCTTATCCGGAAAAAAGCGCTGATTTCAAATGAAAATGCATAAATTTGCATTCATATGACATTCACGGATACACATACCCATCTGTATGATGAAGCATTCGACGGCGAAGAGGATCTTGCTGTAGCAAGGGCAGTCGATGCCGGCGTCACCAGAATGATACTTCCGGATATCGACTCCAAGACACGCCAGCCGATGCTGGATCTGGCAGACAGGCATCAAGGCACGTTGTTTCCATGCATAGGCCTGCACCCGACTTCCGTAGACGCACTATGGCAGGAGGAGATGCTTCTGATGGAAAAGCATCTTGACAGAAAGATATGGGCCATCGGAGAGATCGGCATGGATTGCTACTGGTCAAGGGAATTCATCCGGGAGCAGGAAGAAGTTCTGCGCATACAGCTGGAAACAGCCGCTCGCATGTCACTTCCTGTCATAATACACTCCAGAGAATCTACCGAACTGATAATCAACATACTGAAAGACTGCTCCCACCTGGGATTGCGAGGCGTGTTCCATGCATTCAGCGGAAGCGCCGAGACATTCAGGGAACTGCAGAAGACCGGTGACTGGTATATAGGCATCGGCGGAGTACTGACATACAGGAAGGCATCCATTGCGGAAACAGTCAGGCAGATTCCGCTGGAACGCATACTTCTCGAGACTGATTCCCCTTACCTGACTCCGGTTCCGTTCAGGGGCAAAAGGAACGAAAGCAGCTACATCCCTCACATCGCGACACGACTGGCGGAGCTGCAGGGGACCGACATCAGCGAGGTAGCGCATACCACAACAGAAAACGCACGTAAACTATTCGGAATATGACATCAAGCCAAAAGTCATCCATCCTGCTCATCTATACAGGTGGAACAATCGGTATGAAGGTCGACCCAACCCTTCAGGCACTCACCCCATTCGACTTCAAGCAGATACTGGAAGAAGTGCCGGAACTGAGGAAATTCGCCTACAGGATCGACTCATGGACCTTCGACCCGCTCATCGACTCATCCGACGTCGAGCCATCGCTCTGGATCGCCCTGGCCGAACTTATCGAGGAGAAATATGAAGACTACGACGGTTTCGTCATCCTGCATGGTACCGACACCATGGCTTATTCGGCTTCCGCCCTCAGCTTCATGATCGAGAACCTGAGCAAACCGGTGATATTTACCGGAAGCCAGCTGCCTATCGGAATGCCAAGGACAGACGGAAAGGAAAACCTCATCTCGGCTGTGGAGATCGCCGCAGCCAAAGATGCCGAAGGCCATGCCCTCGTTCCGGAAGTGTGCATATGCTTCGACAACATCCTGATGAGGGGAAACAGGACATGCAAGATGAATTCTGACAACTTCAGAGCGTTCCGCTCGGAGAACCTCCCGCCTCTGGCAGAGGCCGGCATCAGCATAAGGTACGACAGCAACATCATCCGCAGACCGGCATCATGGGACGAAGGCCCTACATTCAGGAAGACACTCGACACCCGAGTGGCGATCCTCAAGATGCATCCGGGCATAACCCCGCAGATCGTGCGTGACATCATGTGCAGCCCCGATACCAGGGCCGTGATCATAGAGACCTACGGAGCAGGCAACGCCCCTTCAAAGGAATGGTTCCTTGAGATAGTCCAGGCTGCGGCATCCATGGGCAAGGTCATTCTCAATGTGACCCAATGCATTGCAGGCAGCGTAAATATGGACATATACGCCACAGGCAAGTGCCTGAAAGACGCCGGTGTAGTAAGCGGTTATGACAGCACTACGGAAAGCGCCCTGGCGAAGCTGTTCTATCTACTCGGCAATTTCCGCGACAATGAAGAGGTGAAGAGAATGCTTGAGGAAGACCTGAGAGGAGAAATATCAAAATAATTATTGCCGATTGAAAATTAATTGCTAAATTGCACCGCATTTTTGTAGGGGCTTATAATGCCCGGACGAAAAGTTTGATATTAACTAAAAACAAATCAATAACTTTAATTAATCAAACAACACAAAAACAATTATGAAAAAAATTTTCATGTTTTTGGCAGTAATGGGCGTTATGGCCTTTTCTGCACAGAACGCAGCAGCTCAGGACGAGCAGCCTGCTGACACAACAGCAACTGAGATGGTAGCTGAGG
>JAGBTT010000074.1 GCA_017631175.1 Bacteroidales bacterium | reverse complement strand
CTTGCCCGTGAGATGGGTGCTGATATAATAATAGGTGTAGATCTTTCTGACCCTCGCAAGACCTATATGGATGTCAACAATATCGGAGACATCATAAGCCAGGGTGTGGAAATGCTGATGAGGGACGGAATAGAGAAGAACCTGCTGATACCGGATGTAAAGATCAAGCCGGACCTGAAAGGCTTTCACATGATGAGCTTCAGCCCTCAGAATGCCGATACCATCATGGTGAGAGGTTATGAAGCTGCTATGGCCCAAGATTCCCTCCTCAGGGATGTGGCACTGAAGACGGCGGGCAAGTATACGCCGGCCAGGAAGAAGCCGGCTCTCGGTATGCGCCAGGACTCGCTTGTGATTGCAAATGTCGATATCATAGGCGTGCTGCCGAGAGAGAAGGAGATTCTTAAGGACAGACTCGACCTGAAATATGGCGAGAAGATAAGCCGTGATGATCTCGACGATATAGTTGCAAGGATTTATGGTACGCAGGCATATGACTATGTGACCTATGAGCTTCAGGGAAAGGATGAGCCTTTCGATCTTGTGCTCAATTGCCGCAAGGGTCCTGTCCATCAGTTCGGTCTGGGAGTGCGTGCGGATACGGAGGAGATTGTGTCTGTTCTGCTGAATGTCGGACTCAATGCGCACAAACTCCATGGCCATATGTTTGATCTCACAGCGAAGATAAGTGCAAACCCATATGCCAGCTTCCATTGGTCATACGATATCCCTAAGTTCCCTACTTTCAACGGAACGGCATCCATAAGATGGACAGACCTGAATATGCTTAACCTTGGTAACAACAGATTGAGTTTCAATTATCTGTCAGCTAAACAAGAGCTCTACTTGTCTAATATCAAGTGGAAGCAGCTGGATATAAGGGGCGGAATAAGGAATGAAGTTCTCAGGATGGGTAACGTCCAGTGTCAGATGCATGAATGCTATGATCTCAATCTGCTGAGCAATGATTTCGTATCAGCATTCATTGATGCCGGAACGTATACATTTGACGACGGATATTTCCCTACAAAGGGAGTGAGTGCCGGTCTTTCGTATTCATGGACCTTCACAGGTTTTCCTCACAGGTTCAATAATTTCCATACTGTCACCGCAGATGCGAAGGTAGTCGTGCCAATAGGCGACATATTCGCATTCATACCTTCGTTCGACTGCCGTTTCCTCTTAGGAGACAATGTCCCTGTGCCTTTCTTCAATGCAGTGGGAGGTTCGCTTCCTGCAAGGTATCTTGATCAGCAGATGCCTTTCGTCGGAGTAACGCATCTTTCTGCAATGAAGAACATCCTTACCATATATAGGGCGGATCTGCGTTTCAAGGTGGCGAAGAACCACTATCTGACAGGTATAGTCAATTATCTCAGAGACAGCGACACGTTCAAGACTTATGCGAATGGTCCCGGCTTCTTCGGCGCAGCAGTCGAATACTCATACGATACCATCTTCGGCCCGTTGTCCGCTAATGTGCATTGGTCTGACCTGACTGGCAAGGTAGGCTTCTACATCAGTGCGGGATATAATTTCTAATGAATTTATGACTGATCAGCAGAAAAGGATACTGGACCGCCTGCGCGGATTATGCTCGCGTAGGGAGTATTGCGTTGCCGATGTTCTGAAGAAGGCAACCGACGGTCTCGAAGGGGGCCACGCAGCGGCTCAGGAAGTCGTGGATGTTCTTGTGAAGGAAAAATATGTAGATGACCTCAGATACGCTTCAGCATTCGCACGCGACAAGTCAGCAATCCAAGGTTGGGGAGAGGTGAAGATCAGATACATGTTGTCAGCCAAAGGAGTCTCAAGGGATGTAATTGACAAGGCTCTTGAGGAAATAGACCAGGACAAGGCCGACAGCAGGCTTGAAAAGCTTCTCCAGAACAAGCTCAAGTCGCTCAAGGATGACCCTCAATGCCGCCTCAAGCTCCTCCGTTTCGCCCTCGGCCGCGGCTACTCCTACGACGAAGTCAATTCTTTGATCAATACTCTTCTGAAATAAAACAAAAAGGTCCCATCACTTACTGATTAGGACCTTTTATTAATAAATCAAGGCTTTACAGCTGGGCGGCATTGGCTCCCGAAAAGGGAAGGGGCCCACGAAGTGGGAAGGACCGCCAGGCTGTAAAGCCTTGATTTATGATAGCTTATTACTTGCTAGCCTTGATAGCTGCCTGAGCCGCTGCGAGGCGTGCGATCGGAACGCGGAATGGCGAGCATGATACATAGTTGAGACCTGTCTTGAAGCAGAACTCTACTGATGCAGGATCACCACCGTGCTCACCGCAGATACCACACTTGAGGTTCTCGCGAGTCTCACGACCTTCCTTGACAGCGTAGTCAACGAGCTTACCTACAGACTTAGTATCGAGAGTCTTGAATGGGTCAGCATCGAGGAGCTTGTTTCCGAGGTAGTCACCCATGAATGCTCCAACGTCGTCACGTGAGAAACCGAATGTCATCTGAGTGAGGTCGTTTGTACCGAATGAGAAGAACTCTGCAGTACGAGCCATGCGGTCAGCTGTGAGGGCAGCACGTGGGATCTCGATCATTGTACCGAACATGTACTTGATGTCGAAACCGAACTCAGCCTCAACCTCTGCGCGGATCTTCTCGCAGATAGCCTTCTGGAAGCGAAGCTCACGGTCAGAAATTGTTACAGGAACCATGATCTCCGGCTTAGGATCGAAGCCCTCGTTCTTGAGCTCAGCGGCAGCTGTGAAGATAGCGCGGAACTGAGTCTCTGAGATCATTGGGTATGTCACGTGGAGACGAACACCACGGTGACCCATCATTGGGTTAACCTCGTGGAGTGACTCACCACGCTTCTCGATCTCGCTTACAGTGATGTGAAGCTCCTCTGCGAGCTCCTCCTTCTTACCCTCAGTCTGAGGTACGAACTCGTGGAGAGGTGGGTCGAGGAGACGGAATGTTACAGGCATGCCGTTCATCACCTTCATTGTGCCCTTTACAGCAGCCTTGATGAATGGCT
>JAGBTT010000073.1 GCA_017631175.1 Bacteroidales bacterium | reverse complement strand
ATTACGGAAACAACATCTCTCCAATCAATAAGAAGATATTAAGCGATATGGCGAAAGAAAAGGGCCTAAAAGAATATCAGATGTACATCGATCTTCAGTCAGAAAGTTATTCAATGAGGTATAGGAAAACCAAGTAAAACACCCCTGTTTTAACAAGTGTTTAACAACCTAAACAAAAACGCCATCCTAGCTATCTAGAATGGCGTTTAGTGTGATCCGGTCGGGATGAGTGCCTGTGAGGGCAGAGTACAATAAAAACGGTCAGTCCGGCAAGGGACTGACCGTTTGAGCCATATTGTGCGTAGAACTATTTGGTCTCGCTGTAGATAGGTGCCCACTCCTGACCGTAGCAGAAGATGTATGGAGATACTGTCGAGAAGATGGCCTCATCAACGAATGTAAGGGTCTTGCCGTCTTCCGAGATGTTCAGTACGATATCCTTCTTGGTTGTACCCCATCCTCCATTGCCCTGGAGGACGTTTGAGATGGTCACAGTGCGGTTTGTTTCGTCAGTGTAGTATGGACAGCTTGCACCGATCATTTCCTTTACCTTGCCTGTCTCCATGTAGTTGATCTGGATGAATGCGTAACCCTCCTTGGTCGCAGTAGCACCGTAGTTTGCATCAAAAGCAACGGTGATCATACCTGTCTCGGACTGCTGTCCGTCTACTGAGATCCATGCGGTTGTAGTCGAATATACAGGATCAAGCGCAATGCCTGTGCCCTCGACGATGACTGTGAATGTCTTGTTGTTCATGTCGATGTTGAACTTGGTCTCGTTTCCTGTAGCATCTGCATATGTTACGATGCCTGCATCGATGGTGTATGTTCCTGATGCGCCATTGTATTTGGCGTTGCCGAAACCGTCAAGCTCTAGGGTCTCACCTTTGTCTGAGGTGTATGTGCCCACTTCTTTGCCGCTGTATGTGAATACCGGAGCTCCGCCGTTTTCGTATGTGTATTTGAAACGGTCTGTCCTGTTGAATTCGATGCCTCCGACCACGTCAACCATTGCCTCGCATGCATCGTCGAGAGAACTTCCGCTTGTGAATGAAACTTCGGCCTTCTTGATGGACTGGTTGTCTCTCTCGATGAAGTACCATGACTTCTTGCCTGCGCTCTCTGCTTCAAGGAGATAGCGGTTGCCGGACTTGTCTGTTGCACATATGAAGTCGAAATCTTCCTTTCCGGTCAGGTAGAATCGTCTGTTGTCAACGTTGTCGTGAAGAATATAGTCGATGATGGCGAAAGCGTAATCATCCTCAAGAAGCTGTCCTCTGAGGACATAGTCGCCGCGGCTCTCTTCCCTGTTTCCTGCGATAGTGCTGTTGTTTACGGTATAAAGTCCGGAGAAGTCGTATGCGTGCGTATCTGTGCTGGATACGAAATATGCTTCGTTCTTGCACAATTCCATCTTCAAGGATGGCTCTGAAGAACTATATATGTTGTTTTCTCCGAGAGTAACCCAGTAACCTTTGTATTCTCCCACGAAATCTGCTCCTTCGTATGTATTTCTCTCTGTGCTGACAGCCTTGATCACTACAGGCTCGCCTGGCATCAGGAAGGCCCAGCAGTCCTGATAGAGGTGGTTGTCGGCAGCGAGTGACCAGAATATGTCACCGGTATAGTCTTTTCCGCTCTCTTTTCCTGTTATGGTGCAGATTACATCAAATCCAAGGTCCCATTTATAAATGAAATGTACAGGGAAGCCTTCCTTCTGAGAACAGAATTCGTCTGCAGTACCTTGGTTGTTGATACAGTCGAGCATGTATATCACGCAGTTGTCATCCCACTCTCTATCAATTACATGGTATTCAGAAGCAAGATGACCTTCTACTACGGCAGGACCTTCCGGCATCGTGAAGGAATAGATGTATTCTCCAATGTCCATTCCTTCCATCTTGCACTCGATGGTTCCGTTGACTGTTGCGGAAACGACAATGTCTTCAATATTGTTGACAATGAAGACAACTGTTACCTCATCGCCTGCCTGTGCGATTCCCTTGTCGACTTCAGCTCTGAAATAGCTGCTTGGAGCAACTGTCACTGTGCTGCTGCTCTCTACAGTGAGCTTGACGTCCTTCTTAGGCATCTGGAATGTATACACGTTTTCCTCTGTGAGGTCGGCTTTCTTGCTGTTATAACGTACACCGACGATTGTGACGTTGTCTACAGGGGTGACGGTGACGGTTACATACTCTCCTTCCTTTGCTGACTCCGGGAACTCCATCTTATAGAATTCACTTTCTGTTGCAGTAATGCTGTATGAAGGGGTTTCCGGCTCCTCCTGTGGCGGTTCCGGAACCTCAGGCTTCTCACATGAGAATGCGAGAAGAGCGGCAGATAGTACTGCAATCATCTGCCAAATCTTTATCATTTTACTGTTTTTCATATTTATAATACTTTAATGATTATTCCGATCTTCTTGTCCTTATTCCATAGCCATGTAGTGCCGTCAGGGGCAGTCTTCTCGACACTGAATGTCATGTCGGTCAATGTCTTTATGTTGCTTCGCGATGTGTATTCCAGCGAAGCCTTGACCTTCTGTCCGACATCTGTAGGGACAGCGTCGCTTCTGAAGATTACCCAGTCACTGATCTTGTTGTCCACAAGGCGGAACTCGTTCCTTTCGCTGTTATAGCCAATCTGGCATGTAGCAGGGTCGAATGCCATCGCTACCTCTTCCTTGATCGTAAGTGATACCTCGGAACGTGGCAGCAAGATCTCTTCGGGCTGCAGGCCGGCACAGCCGGTCACTATGGTCAGGAGGATTCCTGCTGATAGTATTCTCTTCATGTTATTCTGACAGTATTATGTGCTTTTCCAGTATGTCTGTGCCTCCTTCCGGCCAATATACGGTCGCTCGAAGCACTCCGCTCTCATGGATTGTAAAGTATCCGTCTCCTGACGGGCTGACTTCTTTTCCATTGAATTCCCATGTCACAGCCTCCGCTGTAGACGCATTGTATACTCTTAGCGGAATCTTGGTGCCGGCTTCGAAGCTGCCGTCTTCGTTGGCTTTCTTTCCGGAATATATATATGGCCAATTTACGGGAGCCGTCTTGGTCGTCATGAACGAGACCTTCTTGCTTTGGCTTTCCACTCCATCGAGCTCGAAGCATACGCTGGCTGTATATGTCTTGTTACCAGGGGTGAGGCCTTCTAGAATTATTGCATATCTTCCTGCTTCATAAGGAAGGATGCTGACGCTTTCGGTCTCCTGACCGGTTCTTCCCCAGGTCATCCTTGCTTCGCCTTCATATGGTCTGTCGCTTTCAAAACTGATGATAGCTGCATCCATGTAGGTGTCGGCTTTCATGTTCACAGGAACAGGTGGAGCTTCTCCCTTCAAGCCGCTGACGATAAATGTTATCGCGCCGTCTTTGTGTTCTATGTCAGTGATGGCCATTTCAACCTTGCTTCCCTGCCAGAACTTTATTCCCGGGTCTGAGTCCGGGGTCAGTTCGGTCACGTTTGCATATGGAAAGAATATGCTGCTGATGTTGCGGGTCATCTGGAAGTAGTTGTCGGCTGTAAGGACGTCATTCCTGCCGTCAGCTTCGATCAGGTTGGCATATTGGTGCGTGGGATTGACGTTTACCTTGTTCTGTTTCCATACGCTTGTCTTGTTCTTGTCCACGTGATATACAAGCATTCCGGAACCGCCGATGTGGGCGTCCCACCCTTCGTTTGAACGGCATTCCAGCAGGTAGTATTCGGTCGGGATTTCTGCATTTATCTTGTAGTATTGCCCGCTTTCGTTTATCGGACGGAGTGTGTGGGAACCGTTGCGTTCTAAAATTACCGGCTCTGAAAGTCCTAACAGTTCTCTCTCTATTGCATTGAAGTATGGCGGGGTGTTGTACCAGTTGTTCTGGTTGCCGCCATCCATGAGCGAGGTTGAGTTCCAGAGGCCGGCAGCCCATCCGCCGCTCTCTCCGTAGTCGGTGTCATAGAAGTCCGGCAGTCCAAGTGTGTGGGCGAATTCATGGCAGAATGTTCCGATGCCGGTCATGAGGCCTCCGGCCATGATTTCGGATGTACATGCGTATTGGTCTATTGTCTTTCCGTCAAGTATGAGTGTGATTCCGGCTCCGCTCTTGACATACCATGAATGTGACCATATGCAGTCTGCGTATTTGTCCGGATTGTCCGCCTCATCTTCTCCTGCAAAGAGTACGAAGACGTTGTCGACGCATCCGTCCGAGTCGTCATCGTATTTCGAGAAGTCTGTTCCGGCCTCGTCTGCAAGGCGGCAGGCCTCTTCGACCATCTCTGCTGGTCTGGTATCATTACCATATCTGTCATTCTGACCGTAATATGCCCTGCGGTTGGCCAGGGTCACGATTTCGCTGACTTCGAACTCGAATTCGAACATACCTCCGAACTGACTGTCGAAATAGTCTTTGGCGCTTCCGGTCGCTCCGTTATCATCATATCCGGCCTTGGTCAGAAGGTCTATGAACTTATCCCTTCCGTGGCCGCTTCTGAACTTGGTGTCCTGATATTGTGCCAGAATGACAAGACCATGCTTGGTGATCGCTTCGCCTTCCGCCATGAGCTTTGCGCCCTGCGCCCTCAATGTTCTTTTGAGGATGTTATCCTCCTCGTTCAGGAAAGCGGATCTTCTGGCGACAGCGTTTTCGCTCAAGACCTCATAAGGGATGTTCATGCTTCTGGCAAGTATGTCTGCGGGTGCCTTTTCTCCAACTCGGCAGCCACTGCTGTGTCTGCTTCCGTCGGTCTCGTATATTGCATAGCACCACCAGCCGTCATTGTCCTTTACTATCGCATGCCCGTCAGGGGTCTTTATTATCTTCAGGAATTCATCTCCGAGGCAGACTGCTGCAAACGTTGTCCCGTCGGGTTGGACCATTGTATAATTGCCGGGTCTTATCGGTCTTGCGCTCAAGCTGATGGTCAAAAAGGTGACTAATATTGCAAAATGGTACCTTATTCTCATGTCTTTCTGATAGGTCTTAATCAAATCGTTCGTATATTTGCGGACGGAATTGCAAATTTAACAAATTTTATGAGACGAATAAGAAATTTCGTTATGTCGCTTCTGGCGGCTATCCTTTTTACTGTCAGTGCAGGAGCGCAGCAGTCTGTAGTCGATGCCATCAATGCATACGGCACTTTTGACTCGTGGTCGATGAGGGAGGTCAAGGAGTCCGGACTTATCGGAGGGGCAACGAAGACATTGTATGAATTCTATGGTGACCAGGAGACCGTCTTCACTGGAAAAACTCCATTCAGTGCTCCGGAAGGTTATCTCTGGAGAACAAATAATGTACTGGCTGTCGTTGCCGGTGTGGTCAAGACCAACAACACCATCTTCCCGGAGAAGCGAGGCAGCGGTTATTGTGCAAGGATCGAGACCCATATTGAAGAAGTCAAGGCTCTTGGAGTGATCAACATGGATGTGACATGTCAGGGTGCGCTGCTGATCGGAGCCCTTCCGGAGCCGATAACCACGACAAAAGACCCTATGGCCAAGGTTTTTTATGGTGTGCCGTTTACCGGCAGTCCTAGAGCCATAGTCATGGATATCAAGGCAGATGTCGGTCATGAGGTCATTCGTGGAACAGGTTTCTCAAAGCTCAAGCCTATGGGTTATCCTGATTCGGCAGAGATCACTGTAATGCTCCAGAAGAGGTGGGAAGATGAAGGCGGCGTGGTCCACGCCCTGAGAGTCGGAACTGCCATATGGAGAATATCGGAAGATATTCCGGAATGGAGGAACGGTCATGAACTCAAGATAAACTATGGAGATATAACTGGTGAGTCATGGTATGAGGATTACATGGGACTTAAGAACGATCCGGAGTCAGCATATCATGCGTTGAACAGCAAGGGAAAGAATGTCATTATCCAGGAGGACGGATGGGCTGAGCCTGGTACTGAGCCTACACATATGATCATCAACATCATTTCCAGCTGCGGCAAGGCATTCTACGGAGGCGTAGGCAATACCATATGGGTCGATAATGTCCGTGTGGTGATGTAAAAATGCCGGGAAAACAGCGAAATTCAGGAAAAATCAAAAAAAACTGTAAATTTTTTCAAATTTATATGCAACATTCTAAAATCTATGTGCATCTTTGCAGCAGGTTTAGGTTTTAGTACACGTTTAAGGGGCTGTAAAGCAGTGATGCTTTCAGCCCCTTAATATTTTTCTGCGTTCTGGCAGGAATCAGAACATGTTCCTCTTTTTGAATATCCAGAATATGACGACGGTAGAGATGCCCATCAGTATGAGGACGATCAGCCATGATACGCATGATGTTCCGAACCATCCGAACCTTACGTTCATTCCGAAGAAGCTGGCAATCAGGGTCGGAGGCATGAGCATCAGCGAAACGAGGGTGAAAACCTTCATGATCTTGTTCTGGTCCAGGTTGATGATACCGAGCACTGTGTTCTGGAGATACTCAAGCCTTTCAAAACTGAAGTTTGTGTGGTTGATCAGTGACGAGATGTCCTTGAGGAGTACGTTCAGTTTAGCCTGATACTCTTTAGGATACTTGGCACTCTTTAGGATGCTGGAGATTACTCGCTGCTTGTCGACAATGTTCTCGCGGATGAGCATCGTGTTGTCCTGCATCTGGTTCAGGTCGATGAGGAACTCCTCGCTGATATCTTCTCCCAGACTGATCTTCTTTGTAAACTGCGTGATTTCCTTTGAAACGATCTCAACCATGTCGGCATCAAGGTCAATACGCTGTTCCAGAATGCTGAGGAAGGCAACATGACCTGACGAGTACATTGTAGGGAAAGCGAGAAGCCTGCGCTGGAGATCTGTGAAGCTTCGCAGCGGGCATTCGCGCAATGTTGTCAGGATGTTGTCGGTAAGTATGAATGATACAGTTTCCTCGTTATACTCTTCAGGACCAGGGATGAGGAAGCTTGTGTTTGCGAAGATTGCCTTCTCCGTTTCCGAGAATCGTGATGAAATCTCGATCTCTTCAGCCTGCGCCCTGTTCTGGATCGTCGTTCCAAGGAATGACTCCGCAGCTCTTTTCTCTTCACCTGAAGGGGAGAAAAGGTCAATCCAGATTACATTTTCATATGGGATGTTAGCGAAGTCGGTCTCCGACTGGGAAACCATCATCTGTCCGTCTTTCTTGTAGAAGATCTCGATCATACCTCGTCCTTTTATGTTCCGGCCAGTCGTCGGAACGAGTTCATATTACACGAAACAGGCTTGTGTAAAACACACAAGCCTACAAATGTATCCTTTTTATTTAAAAATACCAAATTTAAGGTTTGAAAACCTGTCGGTTGATGATCGAGCGTCCAAGAGTGAGCTCGTCGGCATATTCGAGATCGTCCCCGAAACCAAGGCCTCGTGCAAGTGACGATACCTTGACTCCGTATTGCGAAATCTGTCTGTAGATATAGAAGGCGGTGGTTTCGCCTTCCACGTCTCCGCTGAGTGCCAGAATGACTTCAGCTGGGGCTCCGTCAATGCCGGGAGCGTCCGCCTCAAACATTCCTTCCGGTGTGGCGAATGCAGCTACGCGCTGAACCAATTCCTTGATTGTCAGGTCCGATGGACCGATGCCGTTGATAGGGGAGATGATCCCTCCAAGCACATGATATACGCCATGAAACTGTCCGGTGTTCTCGATGCTCATCACATCACGGACACTCTCCACCACGCAGATTGTCCTGTGATCACGCGACTTGTCGGAACATATCGAGCAGATTTCATCGTCTGAAATCATTCTGCATGTGCGGCAGTATTTTACATCGTCGCGCAGATGGTCAATGGCAGCTGTGAAATGATGTACGTTCTCGGCAGGCTGCTTCAGCAGATGAAGCGCCAGACGGAGTGCGCTGCGGCGCCCTACTCCCGGGAGCGTGCTTATTGCGTCTACAGCCTCCTCAAGAAGCTTTGAGGGATAGTTTTCTTTATATGCCATATCTTGACCTGTGATATGTCACCAGCTCGTCTATCGGTGACTTTATGAATTTGACAAACTTCAAAGGGTGTTTCTTGCTGAGTTCATGGATCGCTTCTTCACATGCGCAGCCGAAAGAGCCGACTACTCCTACCTTGTGTGAAATTTCTTCCGGAGCATTGTCTGCATATCTTTCCAGCGCTCTTTCCATGAATGATTCAAGACAGTCCTCAATGAGATGGTGAATATATCTGTCATCTTTTCTGGAAAGAATGAAAGGCGCAAGCGAAGCCATGAATGCTGATGCGGCCTGCTCCTTATAGACTTTTCTGACAATCTGCGGGTAATCCAAATCGAACTCTTTGTTGAAGTCTTCCTCTATTGCAGATGGCACCAGACCTTTGATAAGGTCAGCGAGAAAAGCGCGCCCGAGCGACACACCGCTGCCTTCGTCTCCCAGAATGAAGCCTCCCGGACGTATGTTTCTTGTTATTTCTCCGTTCTCATAGAGACAGCTGTTGGATCCCGTTCCCATGATCGCAA
Organism: Bacteroidales bacterium; assembly: GCA_017631175.1. Taxonomy (GTDB): domain Bacteria; phylum Bacteroidota; class Bacteroidia; order Bacteroidales; family UBA932; genus Cryptobacteroides. The sequence goes on along the minus strand of JAGBTT010000073.1, from coordinate 6,149 downwards.
CCACCCCGCTACCGTCTCCAAAGAGAGCGCGTGCCGCTGCGAGAATGTCTGAATAGAAATGTACATTGACAAGTGGACACCACATCTGGAGCGCCTCCTCGATCGGTGCACATGACTGGGGAGACACAAGACCAGCCCCGTAGAAGAAGATCTCGTCTATGTGTTTCCCTTCGGGATTAAGCTCTGGAATGGCCTTGCGTACGATCTCCAGTGTGTGCTCCAGGTCCAGACATGTAGGACTCAGGCCCGCTGTCTGCACTGCACGCACGCTGCCGTCCTCGCAGACGGCTCTCCATGCCGTCTTGGTCGCTCCGCTTTCAACTACTATGAACATATTCTCCGTGTTTTGTCCAATGTTTCAGCCCGATAATAGCTGCTACTACATATAATATATATAGCAGAGCCATCCACCACATGCCCTGTGCTGCACAAAGAATCAGGCTGAGGGTGTTCGCGGCTATCCACAACCACCACTGCTGGAGATATGACTTCACCAGCCACCATGTGGCAACTGCACTAAGGACTGCAACCGAGGCGTCAAGCAGGGACATCGGGTTTTCCTTGAACCCCAGCCTGCTCATGTAGTCCATTCCGGCGGCAAGTCCGATCGTGCCTGCTGCGAATACGATGGCGCTGATTGCGGCAACCTTCCAGGAAAGTCTGTTGAGATGGATTTTGGATGCATCCTCGATTGTTCCCTTGTCCTTGCGCCACTGCCACAGACCTATGAATGCAGTGATCAGGTAATAGGCATTGAGTCCGAAGGAAGCATAAAGACCTTGACTGTAAAATACCAGCATGGATGCCAGGCTTGTGATTATGCCCAGCACCCACATGGCGTTTTTTTGCCTGATTTCCAGGATGACGTATACGACTCCTGTTATCAAGGTGAATATTTCGAGGATAGATTGTCCCATTAGAGAACCTCGATGAGCTCGACAACGAACTTGAGGGCTGCGTATGGAGGGATTGCTCCCGGTGCGCCGTGCTCGCCGTAAGCGAGGTCGTAAGGGATGTAGAACTCGTACTTAGCCCCCTCTGACATGAGCTGAACGCCCTCTGTCCATCCTGCAATCACCTGGTTGAGACCGAATACTGCAGGCTCTCCGCGGTCATATGAACTGTCAAACTTAACGCCGCTGAGGAGAGTTCCCTCGTAGTGGCATTTAACCTGTGATGTAGCAGAAGGCTTCTTGCCTGTACCCTCTGTGAGGACCTTGTACTGAAGACCGCTAGGGAGTACTACCACACCTTCCTTCTCTGCATTCATCTTGAGGAAAGTCTCGCCCTCCTCGCGGAATGCAGCGCTCATGGCCTCGGCCTCAGCCTTGCGCTCAGCCTCGAGCTCGGCGAAGTACTTGTCGAGAAGCTGGCCGGCCTCCTGGAATGAGATTGCAGGCTCCTCTCCGTTGAGGAGTGCCTTTACACCAGCAGCGAAGTCCTCGAATTCGATTGACTTGATGCCTGATGAAATCATGTTGTGGGCAATGCTCATGCCCAATGCGTAACTGTTCTTATCCATTTTGTTCAAATTTATTTAAAGTAAATATCTTGCAAATATAATTATTTTCTCGGATGATGGTCGATGATTTCCTTCTGCCATGAACTGCTGTCCACGTGGGTGTATATTTCAGTGGTCGCAATATTCTCGTGACCGAGCATCTCCTGCACGCCCCTGAGATCCGCTCCGTGCTCTATCAGGTGCGTGGCGAATGAATGCCTGAATGTATGTGGGGAAATCTCCTTCATGATGCCGGCGGCAAGGGTGTATTTCTTGACGATCTTGAATAAGGAGATCCTGCTTATGGATTTTCCGAACCTGTTGAGGAATACCAGGTCGTCAGCTTTCGCAGCGGGAACCGGCCTGTCTTCCATATAGGCCTTCAGGGCCTCCATTGCCATTTCTCCGATCGGTACCAGCCTTTCCTTGTTGCCCTTTCCGATGATACGGATGAAGCCGTGTTCGAAGAAAACCGATGAAATCTTAAGACCTGAAGCTTCGGATACACGCAGACCGCATCCGTACAGCACTTCGAGTATCGCCCTGTCACGTTTGCCCATCCAGGAGGACGTGTCCACGCATCTGATGATGCTGTCTACCTCATCTTCGGAAAGCACGCTCGGCAGATATACGCCCAACTTAGGGGCTTCCACTCTGTCGCATGGACTGTCTGTGATATATCCTTCCTTGACCATCCAGTCGAAGAACGACCTTAACGAACTTACCAATCTGGCCAGTGACCTTTCGGACAACTGACTGCGTGTGGCCAGATAGTCTTCGATGTCGGCCGGTCCGGCATTTTCCGGCCTTCCTCCGTAGGCTGTCAGGAATTTCTCTACATCAGAACAATACGATGCCACAGTGTTCTGTGACATCGCACGTTCTATAATAAGGTATCTTTTATAGTCTTTTACCATTAAAGATCAGAGTACTCCTTTCCGTACTTGAGCATCTGGTCAAGGTAGCTGTCTTGATATACGATCTCGTAGTCTACTACCTTCAGTCCCTTCTTTACCGGCACGATCTCAGGATTGAGGAATCCGCCATACGGCTTGAGGCCGAGAGCGGCGTAACGCTCGAGGACTTCCTTGTGAAGATCGTAGTCAATGTCAACAGCATACTTCTCGACGAGAGCCTTTCCTGCTGCATAGTCACCCTCGGACTTGATTCTCTGCACTTCAGCGAGAAGCTCTCCGAACAAGCCGCGAAGTGCCTCGTAGTCATTGACTACAAAATATGTCTTTCCGTCGCGTACCTTCTTTTCGATCACGTTGTCTGCAAGACCCTTCTCATAGCACCAGTCAGCGATGAGCTTGCGGTTCTGCATGTGAGCCTCCATGTTCTTCTTGCCGAGGGCAACTCTTGTGAACTGGGTGAAGATGCCGTTGCGGATATAGCTTGAGTACTGTGCCTTGTATGCTTCCATGTCTGGAAGGATTCCGAGCTCGACGAGCTTAGGGTCAGCGAGGTAATAAAGGCCGAAGAGGTCTGCACGGGTTTCCTCAAGGGTAGAACTGAACTCTCCGAGAGCGTTTGGCGATGTCTCTGGGAGAAGCTTTCCTGAACCGTGTCCGAGGCACTCGTGGAGGTCGGTATGCAGGTCGTTGGTAAGCCCGCCGTACTTCTTTTCCATCTCCATCTCGGTTTCGTCCCATGCGAACTCCGAGAGCTGGCTCTTTGGTGACTCCTGTGCTGCCTTGCTGTAAGCTGATGTAAGGTTTGCGATGGTTACTGACTTAGAACCATGCTCGCGGCGGATCCAGTCTGCGTTAGGAAGGTTGATGCCGATAGGGGCGGCAGGGTAGCAGTCTCCGGCGAGAACGGCTACGTTGATCACTTTTGCTGTAACGCCCTTTACCTCTTCCTTCTTGAAGCGTGAGTCTACCGGTGAGTTGTCCTCGAACCACTGTGCGTTGTCGCTGATGAGCTCTGTACGGCGCGATGCCTCCGCATCCTTGAAGTTCACGAGGCTCTCGAATGTAGCCTTGCGTCCGAGAGGGTCATTGTAGTCTTCCACGAAGCCGTTCACGAAGTCGACTGTGCCAAGTGTGTCGTTCACCCACTGGATGTTGTACTTGTCCCAGAGCTTGAGGTCACCGGTCCTGTAATATGCGATCAGGTCAGCGATGTAATCCTTCTGGGTTTCGTTTTCAGCATACCTTGCCGCCTTCTTCAGCTCCTTGCAGATCTTCTTCAAAGCATTGCCGTAAAGACCGCCGACCTTGTAGACCTCCTCGCGTACGATTCCGTCGGCTCCCTTCACGACGCGGCTGTTGAGGCCGTATGATACCGGAGTCTTGTCCTCCGGGTCTGCCATTGCAGCATAAAGCGCCTCCACTTCTGCGCGTGTCACATTCTCATAGAAGTTTACTGCTGATGCAGCGATGATGTCATCTGCATGCATGTCCTTGCGTGCTGGGAAGATCGCCGGATCGTAGATCACAGGCAGGATGTCTTCGCATTTTGCATCATCTCCTGTTGCGGTCATAAGGCTCTGGAAGTATTCCTGAGGACACTCGGGGAAGAACTTGTCCTCAGCATAGTGGTGGTGTATGCCGTTGCTGAAGAATAGTCGTTTTGCATATTCCTCGAACTGTGCCCATTCCTGACAGGTGCGGTCGCCTGTGTAGTTTTCAAGGATGTTCTCGACCACCCTGCGGATGTCGAGGTTGTACTTGCAGTTCTGCATCCAGATGATGTCGCGTCCATGCTTTGCCGCCTCGGCAAGGTGGTAGACGTATTTCTTCTGCTGAAGCGAGAGCTCGTCCCATCCCGGAACCTGGTATCGCATGATCTTGAGGTCTGCGAACTCGTCCACGAGATACTTGAAGTCCTCGTTCTGAGCTGTCTTGACGTCATTGTCCGAACAAGACACTAAGGCTGCTGCCAGCCCTGCGATTGTAATCATTTTAGTGATGAGTTTCATATTTCTGTTATTAAATAGTAATCTGCCTGAATGGAATTTTTAGTCAATCAACAAAGATACGATTTTCTTTAGTATCTTTGTCCACATACATGTCAAAATGAATGAAAGTGTACAATAATATATTATATAGATTCACGTTAGCGGCAGTCATGGCCCTTGTCCTGGCTGCTTGTGAGTCCTCGTTTGATTTCCATACTGATTTCTATCATGACGGAGTATCTTCTGACAGGAGGGATGAGTATGGCGGACGTGAAGTGAGGGAGGAGTCCAGAAATGTCCTCCTGCTATATTCGGCCGGTTTCAACTCGCTGAGCGGATATCTTGAAGAGGATATCAGGGATCTTCTCTCTGGAGAACTTCCGTCAGAGGGAAGAATCAAGGATGTGCTGCTGGTCTATTCCCATCTGCCGATCAACAAGGGTGCATATGCAACCCCGTCATCGCCTGTACTGACAAGGGTCTATAAGGATATCTATGGCAATGTTGCAAGTGATACCCTTGTAGTTTACCCTTCTTCTGCACGTTCGGCTTCCGCGGCCCAGCTCAATGAAGTGCTCACATATGTCAGGGATAATTTTCCGGCAAAGACTTACGGTATGATATTTTCGTCTCATGCGACCGGTTATCTTCCCACAGGTTTTTATACCAGTCCGGACTCCTATGTCTTTTCGCCTGAATTGTCCACATTGGGAACGGAGCGTTGCGGAGAACCACGCGGAGTTCCATATATGGAACCTGAGCATGACCCGACATTGCCGATGGTCAAGAGCGTGGGTCAGGATCAGGTGGGCGGCTACGGTGCCTATCTTTCGTATGAAATACAGATAGAGGATTTTGCCCGGGCGCTGCCGATGTATATGGACTACATTCTCTTCGACGCATGTCTGATGGGAGGGGTTGAGGTCGCCTATGAGCTTAAGGACCGATGTGGTCTTGTCGGCTTCTCGCAGACAGAGGTTCTTGCGGAAGGGTTTGATTACAGGAGTATTCCGAATTATCTTCTTTCTGGTCAGGAACCTGACCCTGAGTCTGTCTGCCGTGATTATTTCGAGCAGTATGACGTGCAGTCAGGAATATACAGGTCAGCTACTATATCGCTTGTGGACTGCAGACGCATGGAACCCCTTGCCGTGATATGCGCGGATCTGTTCGGGAAGTATCGTCGTGATATGCAGCACGTGAGTCCGTTCAATGTGCAGAGGTACTATCGTTATGATTATCACTGGTTCTATGATCTTGTGGACATTCTGGTGAAGGCAGGGGCTGATCCGGCAGATGTCAAGGCTCTCGAGAGTGCTGTCGATGACTGCATGGTATATCGTGCTGCGACTCCTGAGTTCATGGGCTCATTTGATATAGACTCCTATTCCGGCTTCAGCATGTATCTCCCTTGTCATGGAAACAGTGAGCTCGATAAATACTACCGTACGTTGAAGTGGAACATAGCCACAGGCCTTGTCGAATAAATCCGCATAAAGTTTTGTAGTCCAAATATTTTGTCTATCTTTGCAGCCCCATAAAAAGCGCTGACGCTTTTTGGTGCAATGGGGTCTGGCTCAATGCCAGACTGAGTAACACATTTTAAACTTTAATTACAATGCAGCACATTGAACTCAATGGCCAGGTACGCGTAGCTGGCAACAAGGCATCTGTGAAGGCAATTCGCAGAGAGGGACACGTTCCATGTAACATCTATGGCCTCGGTATGGAGAACATCCTCTT
>JAGBTT010000072.1 GCA_017631175.1 Bacteroidales bacterium | reverse complement strand
GGATCGAACCCTGTCAGCGGAATGACCCTCATGACCCTGATCCTCGCATCTCTTATAATGGTAGCAGTAGGATTGAACGGTACAGCAGGTATGACAGCGGCCCTGATCATCGGTGGCGTCGTATGTACTGCCCTTTCAGTTGCCGGAGCATTCATTACCGACCTGAAGATCGGATACTGGATCGGCTCTACACCTAAGAAGCAGGAAAGCTGTAAGTTCCTCGGAACCCTCGTTGCAGCCGCTACCGTTGGTGGCGTGATGCTCGTGCTCAACAAGACATACGGATTCACTGGCGAGGGAGCGCTCGTGGCGCCGCAGGCGAACGCGATGGCGGCGGTGATCGAGCCGATGATGAACGGCGGAAGCGCACCATGGCTGCTTTATGGCATCGGTGCAGTGATCGCCCTCGTGCTTACATTCTTCAAGATTCCGGCACTTCCATTCGCTCTCGGTATGTTCATCCCTATCGACCTGAACATGCCTATGCTCGTGGGTGGAGCGATCTCATGGTATGTAGGAAGCCGCAGCAAGGACAAGGAGCTCAATGCAGCGCGCACTGAAAAGGGCACGCTCATTGCTTCAGGATTCATCGCCGGCGGAGCTCTCATGGGAGTGGTCAGCGCAATCCTCAGATTTGCAGAAGTTGACATGTACATGAAGCCGTCACCGTGGACTGAGCCTGTGGCTATCATTCCTTATACTGCTATTATTATATATATGGTATACGCAGCTCTTAAAGCCAAAAAAGAGGAATAACATATGACAGGAGTACTGGGGGCATTATTACTTACATTGATTGCCGGTGCCGCAACGGGCATTGGCGGTGCACTCGTGCTCTTCAAGAAGAAGCTCAGCAGCAACACTCTGGCTGGAGCACTGGGATTGAGTGCCGGCGTGATGATATTCATCTCGCTGGCCGAGCTCTTCCCGGAGGCCCAGACGGAGATCATGGCTACAGGATCATTCAGACACGGAGAGGCCCTGGTTCTTCTGGCATTCTTTGCCGGCATGGGCATAATCACCCTGATCGACTTCCTGATTCCGGAGTACGAGAACCCGCACGAGGCATCGGGACTGTCGCTTGATGCAAAGACCGCCGCTGTGGGCGTGGTAGAGCAGACCGGCAACGAAAAGGCCCTGCACAGACTCGGAATCATGTCCGCATTGGCCATTGCCATACACAACTTCCCCGAGGGTATAGCGACGTTTATCGGCGCTTTGAATGATCCCCAGATGGGAGCAGGCATCACCTTCGCCATATCCATCCACAACATTCCGGAAGGAATCGCGGTTGCCATACCTATATATTATGCAACCAAGAGCAAGGGCAAGGCGCTGCTTTATGCGACACTGTCAGGATTCAGCGAGGTCATAGGCGCACTGCTATGCCTGGCCGTCACTGCCATATTCGGCGTGGAGCTTACCGGCGACGGTCCCGTGTTCCCATTGATATTGGCGGCAGTTGCGGGCATCATGATCTACATTTCGCTGGACGAGCTGCTGCCGACGGCGGAGAAATACGGAAAACACCATATCGCCATAGCCGGAGTCGTTATCGGCATGGCCATCATGGGAATAAGCTTATTGATAATCTAATTATATATGGAAAAGATTTTAGACAGATTTTTGAGGTATGTGGCTGTGGATACAAAGGCGGATCCGGAGTCAGAGTCACAGCCGAGCGCGGCAAGGGAGCTTGACCTGCTGAAGATGCTCTGCGACGAGCTTAACGCCATGGGCGTAGAGGCTACCCTCGACGAGTATGGATATGTAATGGGAAGCATCCCGTCAAACTGCGGAAAGGATGTGCCGGCTATCGGATTCATAGCACACGCTGACACAGCGCCGGACGCACCGGGCAATGACGTAAAGCCTCAGATCATCGAGAACTATGATGGCGGCGAGATTCCGTTGAAGGGCGTACCTGGACTGAGCCTCAAGCCAAGCGAGTTCCCAGAACTCCTTAATTATAAAGGTCAGACCATAATCACAACTGACGGAACCACACTCCTTGGCGCAGACGACAAGGCAGGCATTGCAGAGATCATGAATGCTGTGCAGTATATCGTGGAGCACCCTGAGTTCAAGCACGGAGATATCAAGATCGGCTTCACTCCTGACGAGGAAATCGGACGCGGAGTAGTAAAATTCGACGTAGAGAAGTTCGGCGCTCAGTATGCATACACAATGGACGGCGGACAGATCGGTGAGCTCGAGTATGAGAACTTCAATGCCGCCGGAGCGACAATCAAGATCCAGGGTTGCAATGTACATCCTGGCACTGCCAAGGGCAAGATGAAGAACGCTACGCTCATCGGCATGGAGCTTCATGGAATGCTCCCTGTGGACCAGCGTCCGGAATACACAAGCGGATATGAGGGATTCTACCACCTCATCAGTTTCTGCGGCGAGGTGGAGAGCGCTACATTCTCATACATCATCCGAGACCACGACATGGCTCTCTACGAGCAGAAGAAGGAGTTCATCCAGAAGTGCGTGGACTTTATCAATGCAAAATATGGTGAAGGTACGGCCACACTTGAGCTCAAGCACCAGTACTACAACATGCGCAAGCAGGTTGAGCCGCACTACCACATCGTGGAAAAGGCTATGAAGGCTATTGAGATGGCAGGCATCACACCTAAGGTGCAGCCGATTCGCGGCGGTACTGACGGAGCGAACCTCTCATTCATGGGACTTCCATGTCCTAACATCTTCGCAGGCGGTCACAATTTCCACGGCAAGATGGAGTACCTCCCTCTCCAGAGCATGGAGAAGGCAAGCGAAGTGATCCTCAACATCATCAGCCTTTACGCTGAGTAACATGACCGGACGCATATCCATAGCTCTCGTTCTTCTTTCTGCCCTCTTCGTTTCATGCGCACAGCGCACGGCACAGAGGCTGCAGGAAGAGATTGGCCGTGGACATGCGCTGTATGAGGAGAGACGCTACAGCGAAGCTATGGAGGCATATTCCCTTGCGGAAACCATGGCATTGAAGGCCGAAGACTACCATAGTCTCGGCACGATATACCAGAAGATCGCCCACACTTACAACGCCACTGGCGGACATTCGGATGAGATCGCATATCTGGACAAGGCCTTGGAGGCGTTCGAGAAGGCAGGAAAGCCATACAGTTCGCTGCACATCTATTTCGAAGGCGGAGTCGCCCGCTACAATTCACAAGACTATGCATCTGCGGAAAAAGTTTTCCGCAACACAATGTTTCAGGCTCATCAGGCGGCCGACACTCTTCTGGAGGCCGCCTGCCTTGAGGCCTATGCAGCCCTATGTCTGGAGACATCGCGCCAGGACCCTGACCTGGCGATCAGCATGCTGGCACGCAAGGCTAATGAACTCAAATGTCCTTTGACTTGCGAAGACAGGGGCATGCTGGCTTATGCTTACGCACTGGTCGGAGATTTCAAGGAGGCATCCGCATGGATTTCCAAGGCACTCCAGAGTGCTGAGACACCATCCGAAACCGCACAGGCTAAGTTCAGGGAGTACCAGGTTGCATACCGCTCCGGCGACGAGGCTGCAGCTCTTGCGGCACTTGAAGCGGTCATGGAGCATGGAAATTCACTGCAGGCATCATCACTGCAGAGGTCAGTGGAGTCTGCACGAAAGGAATACCAGGCCCACCAGCTGGAACTCTCACAGCACCGCCTCCGCAGCACGAGGCTGACAGTGGCCTTCGTCATCCTCGCGGCTCTGGCAGTCGTCTTCGCCCTTACGGGCTATATCCGCTACCGCCGTCTCGAGGCAGCCAAGGCCCTTGCGGAAGAGAAGGCTGAGACCGAGAAGTACATGACCATAGCAGAGGAACTGCAGGGAAGACTGAAAGCTGCATCCAAGAGACTGCCATCTGAAAAACACATGGCGATAGCCAAGTTCGACCTGCTGGAGAGACTCTGCGAGCAGTATTATGTATATGAAGGCACAGACAATCTGCAGGGCAAGATCCTCAAGGAAGTGAAGTCTGTAATAGAGGGACTTCGTGAAGACCCAAAGGCCATCAAGGGTCTGGAGATGATGTTGGACAGGAACTGTGACGGGCTGGTCAGCAGACTGCGCGAGCAGATGCCGAAACTGAAGGCTGAGGATGTCAAACTGTTCATTTTTGCAGCATGCGGATTCTCAAGCACGACCATTTCAACTATTCTGGAGAAGGACAAAGGCATCGTCTACAATAGGATCTGGCGCCTGAAAGGTAAGATTTCGGGGTCTGACGCCCCAGATAGGGAGGAATTTCTTGATTCTATAAATTCTTGATAATCAAAGGATTATAAAAACGGAGAGATTTTAGAATTTCTCCGTTTTCTATTTTACTGATATTCAATTGGTTAGCACTGGTTTCAGAGAGATTTTACAGGCCCGAAAATTTGTTTTACGGGCTTGCAGGGGCGTAACTTTGCACCAGCAAAACAGCAAAGTGTAATCCCTTAAAATCTCAGATTATGGAAAAGAAGAAAAGCGAAAGAGCAGACCTCCAGAACAAGAGGGTCCTCTTCACAGAAATCGGATGTATCGTGGCATTGGCACTCGTTTACTTCGCGTTTGACTACAGCACCACTGACGTCGAGACTGCCATGCTTGAAGAGAGCGGCATGATGGCGGAAATCGAGGACATGATCGCCATCACATACGACACTCCTCCGCCACCTCCTGAAATGCCTAAGATCCCTGTGCTTTCAGATCAGATTGAAATCGTGGAGGACGATATCGAAATTGACGATGATCTCTTCATCAACCTTGAAGACAACGCAGATCTCGGAGTTGAACTTGTCGACTACATAGAGGTCGGAGATGAGGAAGTTACAGATGAAGAAGCGCTCCCATTCATTATGGTAGAAGTAAAGCCGACATTCAACGGTGGCGACGCCAACGAGTTCAGCAAATGGGTAAACCAAAGGCTAGTTTACCCTCAGATATGCATCGAGAACGGAGTTTCGGGGCGCGTGACCCTTTCATTCACCATCAAGGCTGACGGCACACTCGCAGATGCGAAAGTGATGCGCGGAGTGGACCCAGCCCTTGACAAGGAAGCCCTGAGAGTCGTAAATTCATCACCGAAGTGGACACCGGGAAAGCAGCGTGACCGCGCCGTTGCCGTAACCTACACCTTCCCTGTCATCTTCCAGCTCCGTTAGATGGTCTTTTGCGAACATCCTCCACGATTTCGTAAGAAAAGCGTGGCAGATACCGCCTACGAAGTGGGTATCTGCCACGTAAACCATGGAAAACCGTGGAGGGTGTTCACTGAAACTGATTCCTACATGCTGGAATGATACCAGATGTCAGTAATTATATCCGATTCATCTACCGTCACACCAACATAATCGTCCGGAAAGGCCTTGCTGAATAACATGTAGTCACGGCTCTTTCCTATACGCATCGGATCAAGATGTGAAGCCTTGGAAAGATGGTCGCCGACATGAAGGCCACCTTTTACGTCTTGCTCCAAAGTCGTATACACAGATGATCTGACTGAAAAATACAACAGGCGGTAATCATAGTCGAAAACAAAATCCGCTCCAGGATATTCATACCAGTAAGCTTCGTTATCACTGTCAGCATACTCGCTGAACTTTTCAGGTTCACCAAACTTGCGGACCATCTCTTCATGGGAGAGTTTCTGGCCTATGGCCATTCCCTCCACATCATCACCACCCCAATCATAAACGCGCATAGCTGTTATCTTACCCTGCGAAACTTCCGGAGACACAAGAATGAATTGGCCTGCATCAACCCAATAATGACCATTGGATGTATCCTGATAGTACGACCCGTAATCAACGCCATCAAACAATACAGGATCGTCACCGACTCTGATGCCTCCTTTCACACGATTAGCATCCACGGCAAAGCGGTCTGTATGAAGAATCGCTCTTGCAAGACGTCCATTGTCAAAGAGCAGCGTATCAATACCCCATATATAGTATTTTTCACTGCTCTTGGCATAAGGTCTATCAACAGGCTTCACTATGTAAGACTTACCGAATGCCTTCGCTATCTGGTCTTCGGACATGACCGTTCCCATGCTGACACCATTGATGTCCTGTGCATAGGCCGATGCAGCAGCAAGCATGCATACAGCCATGATTACTAACCTTTTCATATTGCAGATACGTATTCGCCCAGAATGTTCAGATCTTCCATCAGAGGGCGGACTGCTGACAGAGCCTGTTCGTAACGGATGTAGTCGTCGAACTTGATGTCGACATAGAAGAAATATTGCCACTCCTGGCCGGGAATCGGAAGAGATTGGATTCTGGTCAGGTTCATTCCGTAGAATGAGAGGATTGTGAGCACGTGGGCCAGCGAGCCTGGAGTGTGAGTCAGCGTGAAGCACATGGACGCCTTGTTGATGGCTGCCTTGTTGACCTTGAGTTCATCATCCAGGATTAGGAACCTTGTGAAGTTCTGTTTATATGTCTCTATGCTCTCTGCAAGAATTTCAAGGCCATACAGCTCCGCAGCAAGGGTCGATGCTACGGCACCGACGCCCTTGAGCTTGCCTTCGGCCACATCTGCGGCGCTCTTGGCCGTATCCTCCGACTCGACCAGCCGGATCCATGGATAATCCTTGAAGAACTCACGGGTCTGGTTGATTGCCATGTAGTGCGTATGTACCTCCTTGATGTCCTCTATGGTCTGGCCCGGGAGCGCCATGAGGTTCTGCTGGATGCGCAGGAAGACTTCCCCCTTGATCTTCCTGTCGTATTTGCGCAGGAGCTCGAAGTTGGGCAGGAGTCCGCCTGACACCGTGTTCTCGATAGCCATTACAGCTGCATCCGCCCTGCCATCGTCCATACTCTTATACAATCCCTTGAATGTGAGACATTCCACAATCTCGGGCACTATGTGTCCGTGCTCTTCATAGAAAAGCCTCGCCGCCTGCTCATGGAAGCAGCCTTTCACTCCCTGTATCGCTATCTTCTTCTCCATACGCAAATCAACTGAATTTTAGCGTTTCACACAAACCACTGCACATCAACGTGTTACGTATATATCCTGCATGGCACGGAAGGCAGGACACCACACTAGAACACTGATACTTAAACACTTAGACGAAACACTGTTTTGCAAATTAAAAATGCTGCCCGATGACAAACACCGGACAGCATATATAGTTTTGATGGACCTTGTCCGTTAGACTGTCATCATCTCTTTCTCCTTTGCAGATACGAGCTCGTCGATCTTCTTTGAGAAAGCGTCAGTCTCCTTCTGCACGAGCTGCTCGTACTCCTTCTGGAGGTCCTCAGGCATACCCTCCTTGTTAGCCTTCTTGAGATGCTCGATACCGTCACGACGAGCGTTACGTACGCTTACCTTTGCATTCTCACCTGCTGCCTTTGCCTTCTTGAGGAGCTCCTTACGACGATCCTCAGTGAGAGGCGGAACTGTACAGCGGATGCTCTCGCCGTTGTTTGACGGAGTGAGACCGATGTTTGAGTCGATGATTGCCTTCTCGATTGCAGGGATCATCTTCTTCTCCCATGGCTGGAGCATGAGGGTCTTAGCGTCTGGAGTAGTCACTGAAGCAACCTGCGGTACAGGAGTAGGGCTACCATAGTAGTCAACCATCACGTTGTTGAAGATACGTGGGTCTGCCTTGCCGGCACGATATGTCTTGAGTTCCTCATCAAGGTGAGTCACAGCATGCGCCATCTTGTCCTTCGCAGCTGCAAGAATTTCTTTAGCCTTTGTAATCATAGTATTGTAGTATTAATATTTCGCATTTTACATTCGGGAGGTGGTTATGAAAACCCTGGCCGCCCGTGGCCTTGTGAACGGGAGGGGCCCATCGCTCGCGATGGGAGGGATTTAGTTTTCAAAACCACCACCCGGGCACGTGGATATTAAATAAATGAAATATTAATACTACAATACTATGATTACAAAGGCTAAAGAAATTCTTGCAGCTGCGAAGGACAAGATGGCGCAT
>JAGBTT010000071.1 GCA_017631175.1 Bacteroidales bacterium | reverse complement strand
AGTGACTCCTGTCGAGGGTACTTCAAGCAATACCGCTACCCTTACTGTCAAGGATCCTGCAACTCTCCAGAACGGCGAGTCTGCCAAATTCTACCTCATTGTAAAGCCATTCACAGCAAAAGCTGCTGACGGTCTTACAATATCAGTAAACGGCAGCGAGAAGCAGATCTCCCTCAATGAGGATCTGGTGTTTGCTCCAGGAAAGATGACATCTATCGACTACACTTACTACGATGTTACACAGATTCAGGACAGCCTCCTCGGCAAGTTCAGGATCAAGACAATGTGGGTATATGGTGGTACAGGTGCAGAGTACGGCGGAGCTGGATGGGTTGACATCTACAACAAGCCATGGTGGTTCGACCAGGCATCAGGACACTCGATCACCGCTGAACTCGATAACTATCTTGAGTTCACTCTGACTGACCTTCTTGACGGTGGCAACAAGCTCACAGGTAAGTGTATGAACTGGGCAGGTGAGGACGGCAAGAACTGGAGCTGCTACTTCCACAACAGCCAGATCAACGGAGGCGATCCTACAGACGGAAGGGCGCTCTATCGTCATATTCCTATCGGAGAGAGCACTTGGGTTCGTGACCTTACAGTAACTCCTAACACAGTTACATTCACTGACGCATGGGGCAATGTGACAGTCGTGGAGGTGTATGAGCCTACTTACGAATTCGTGCCAGGTTACAATGACAGCAACGCCGCAGCAAACACACGTACATTCCCAAGAACTGAGGGTGACGACCTTACATTCCACGCTAAGGTTACTGCAGGTAAGGACAACTGGAACACAATCTACAACGAGATCGACAAGGTTTATGACAGACCTCGTGACTTCTTCGTGGATGTAGACAGAGTGGACGAGATTCCTGAGACAGCCAAGACTTATGAGAAGCCTTATGAGCCTGCAAGCCCATATCCGGAGTCACTCGCAGGTACATATCAGTATGCTACAGACATGACCGTCGGAGGACCTGACGGAGTGATCACTGTCAAGGCTCTTACAGAACAGTATGCTACATGGCAGCCTGCAGCTGAGCACATCAACAAGATGAAGAATGACAAGTATATCTTCACTCCGACCGGTACTGACCAGTATCAGAACGAGGTGGGAACAGTGACATTCGACGACGGCGGCGACGGCACATGGGAGTACCAGCTCTATGACAACCTCAACGGCAACAAGGAGTACAACGGTATCGATCTGTATGGATTCATCGCTCATGACAGTTCTACAACATATGTTTGGGACAGAGCAGCCAAGACCATCACATTCACGACAAGAGGTCAGGAATTCGTGGTTGACTATCTGATTCCTGGATCATACAAGTATGCAGGAAAGGATGTGGTTGTGGACAGCGACAAGTACCCATACACATTCGCTATGCATTATGACATGGGATACACTGAGGCACGTGTCGAGGGCTATAACACAAAGGCCAACAACGGTTTCTCACGCCACTATGTATGGGCACGCGACTGGGTCCTCTACCTTCAGCAGCAGTAAGGAATAACTAATACATATAAATAACTAAAACATCTTGTAATGAAAAGATTTTTATCAATTTTGAGCCTTGTTATCTTAGGCTTTGTATCGACAGCATGCTATGACGATACAGACATCAGAGAGAAGATCGACGATCTCGATGGAAGAGTTACGACTCTCGAGACTCTCTGCACAGAGCTGAACTCAAATCTTTCAGCTCTTACAACCCTGGTTCAGGCAATGCAGAAGGGTGACTACGTGGTAAGCGTATCACCTCTGATCGAGGACGGCGTCGAGGTAGGTTACCGCATCGTGTTCAAGGAGAGCGGTGTTGTTGACCTCTATCATGGTAAGGACGGTGCTGACGGCGAAGACGGTAAGGACGGCGCAAACGGTGCTGACGGTAAGGATGGTGCAAACGGTCAGGACGGTGCGAACGGTACTGACGGTCATACTCCTGTCCTCGGAACCAAGCAGGACACTGACGGTGCTTACTACTGGACAATCGACGGCGAGTGGGTACTTGACGGCGAGGGCAACAAGATTCCTCTCGTGACAGTAGGCGCTACTCCACAGCTCAAGATCGAGGATGAGACATGGTTCGTATCATACGACGACGGCAAGACCTGGGAGGAACTTGGCGCTGCTGTTGCCGTAGGTATCAAGGACATCAAGGAGGAGAATGGCGAGCTTGTCATCATCATGGCAGACGGCACAGTCATCGCAGTTCCTCTCGGAAGCCCTATGAAGGTGGTTCTCGGCGAGTTCGATGCAGCTGCTCTCCAGTATGGTGCTGACCTCGAGATCCCTTATACCATCGAAGGTGCTGAGGGAGACGTAGTTGTATTCCTTCTCAAGGAAGGTGCTGCATTCGAGGCTGAGCTTGTAGAGGAGGAAGCTCTTGCTGGAAAGGTTGTTGTAAAGCAGCTCGCTGCTGCTCAGACTGAGGCAAAGGGCAAGATCGGTATCTTCGCTTCTGCTGAGGACGGTACAACAGTTTCTCAGGCTGTAAGACTTACTTCAGGCGTATTCTACTCTGTAGAGGGTAACAAGGAGGCTTACGAGGTTGAGGCTGCCGGCGGAAACGTTGAGTTCACAGTCGCAACAAATACTGCATTCGAGGTTAAGGCTGACGCTGAGTGGATCACTTACGTCGAGACTAAGGCTGTAGAGGAGAAGACCCTTACATTTGCTGTTGCAGCTAACGAGGGTGAGGCTCGCGAGGCTGCTGTAGAGGTTGCTTCAGGCGACATCGTTCTCAGCTTCACAGTAGCTCAGGCAGGCGGATATGTTCCTGCTCCAGAGGAGTCACTCGTAGGTGCTTACAAGATCCAGAAGTTCTGGGTATATGGTGGTACAGGTCCTGCATACGGCGGAGCTGGCTGGGTTGACCTCCACAACAAGACATGGTGGTTCGACGAGACAACAGGTCACGGCATCAAGGCAGAGCTTGACAACTACCTTGAGTTCACTCTTACAGAGTTCAATGCTGACGGTACTCAGAGTACAGGTAAGTGTGTGAATTGGGCAGGTGCCGATGGCAAGAACTGGGATACTTGGTTCTATAACAACAAGAAGTCTGACGGTACAGAGCGCAACCCTGAGGCTCCGAAGGACGGTTCTAACTTCTACCGCCAGATTCCTATCGGTGAGAGCACATGGGTTCGTGACTACACTGTAACTCCTAACACAGTGACATTCACTGACGCAGAGGGTCGCAAGACAGTTCTCGAACTCCTCGAGCCAGGCTATGAGTTCACAACTGACAAGTATGGTGACTCTAATGCTGCAGCTAACAAGCGCACATTCCCAAGAACAGAGGGCGACGACCTTACATTCCACGCTAAGCTTACAGGTTGGAAGGAAGTATGGCCAGCAAGATACAGCGAGCTTGACAAGGTATTCGACTGCCCACGTGAGTTCTTCATCGATGTTGACAAGGTTGACGAGGTTCCTGCAGAGTCCAAGACTTCTGAGGACAAGTGGGTTCCTGAGCTTCCAGAGCCAGAGGAGCCAGAGACTCCAGAGACTCCAGCTACTCTCGCAGGTACTTACAAGTACAGCACAGACTTTACTGTAGGTGGAAAGGATGGTTCAATCACAGTGAAGGGTCTTACAGATCAGTATGCTACATGGGAGCCGGCAGCTTCTAAGGTAAAGCTTATGAAGAATGACCTCTATACATTCACACCTACCGGAACTGATGCCAATGGTAATGAGACCGGTACCGTTACATTTGATGACGGTGGCGACGGAACATGGGACTTCAGCGTATATGACAATACTAACAACAACAAGATGTATGACGCTACAGAGCTTTATTGCTTCATCGCTCAGGACAACACAAGTACCTATGTATATGATGCAACAGCTGGTACAATCACCTTCACAACTCGTGGTGAGGAGCTTGTAGTGGATTATCTGGTTCCTGGAACATATACATATTCTACAAAGGACGTGACTGTACCTACTTCATCGACATTCGGTATGCACTATGACATGGGCTACACAGAGGCTCGTATCCCAGGTTATAGCACTACATCTAACGGATGTGCACGCCACTATGTGTGGGCACGTGATTGGGTCCTCTGCCTTGTAAAGCAGTAATTCTCAATAGATATAACGTTAAAACCGCATTACTGGAAATTCCGGTAATGCGGTTTTTAAATTTTATAAAGATTATCGTTATCTCTCCATCTTCCTGATAAAGCACTCGATGGTGTTCTCCATAAGACAGGTGATTGTCATTGGGCCTACACCTCCTGGAACCGGAGTGATCACCGATGCCTTAGGCTCTATGGCCGCGTAGTCTACATCTCCGCAAAGCTTGCCTGTTTCAGGATCTCTGTTTACTCCTACATCAATCACTACAGTACCCTCGGAAACCATATCTGCGGTCACGAACTTAGGACGTCCGATTGCAACCACAAGGATCTCAGCGTTACGGGTAACTGTAGGAAGATCCACTGTGCGGCTGTGAGCTATGGTCACTGTAGCATTCTCGTCAAGGAG
The DNA here is from genome assembly GCA_017631175.1 of Bacteroidales bacterium. Classification (GTDB taxonomy): domain Bacteria; phylum Bacteroidota; class Bacteroidia; order Bacteroidales; family UBA932; genus Cryptobacteroides. Next base: position 24,604 of record JAGBTT010000071.1, on the reverse strand, counting down.
AAGCTTCGACACAGGAAGACCGACAATGTTGCTTCGTCCGATGACAACTGCACGCTTGCCCTTGATGTCTACTCCAGCTACCTTGAGCATCTTGATGATACCCTTAGGGGTGCATGGAAGCAGGCACTCCTGCTTCTGCCAGAGAGCAGCGACATTGAGAGGGTGGAAACCATCCACATCCTTCTCCTTGGCAATCGTAGCGATGACCTTGTCCTCGCTGATGTGCTTAGGAAGAGGAAGCTGAACAAGGATTCCGTCAACTGAATCATCAGCGTTGAGTTCCTCGATCATACCGAGAAGCTCAGCCTCGGAAATCGTATCCGGCTTGCGGATTGTCGTGTTCTTGATTCCTACATACTCAGATGCCTTTGCTTTGCCTGTCACATAGGACACGCTGCCCGGATCCTCACCTACGAGAATCACTACAAGGTGCGGCACACGGCCGTACTTCTCCGGAAATGTGGCAACCTGTGCCTTCATTTCGTCTTTCAGCTGGGCTGAAAGCTCTTTTCCTGATATTACTTTTGCCATTAGAGAACCCTCCAGCCGATATCACGGCGATAGAAAAGATTGTCACACTCTATTGACTCTACAGCTGCAAGCGCCTTGTCATGAGCCTCCTGGAGGTCAGCACCGAATCCTACCACCATGAGGACGCGTCCTCCTGATGTGTAGTACTTGCCGTCCTTGAGAGATGTTCCCATGTGGAATACGCGGATATCCTCAGGAAGAGCATCGAGACCCTTGATCTCGTAACCCTTCTCATAATCACCAGGATAGCCCTTTGACGCCATCACGAAGCCCATTGTAACTTCCTTCTTCCACTCGATCTGAGGCATAGGAGTATGGTCAGCGACAGCTGAAAAGATATCGTAAATATCTGTTGCAAGACGTGGGAGCACAACCTCTGTCTCAGGATCGCCGAAACGGCAGTTGAACTCGATCACCTTAGGTCCCTGCGGAGTCTTCATGAGACCACCGTAAAGGACTCCTGTGAAAGGACAGCCCTCTGCAACCATTGCGGCAGCTGTCGGCTTCATCACATGCTCGAGCGAGAACTCGAGGTCCTCGTCAGAAATGATCGGAACCGGTGAGTATGCACCCATACCGCCTGTATTAGGGCCCTTGTCGCCCTCGTATGCACGCTTGTGGTCCTGTGAGAGAGTCATCGGATAGACCTCAAGACCGTCTACGAAGCACATGAATGAGAACTCAGGTCCTGTGAGGAACTCCTCAACCACGACCTTGCCCTTTCCGAACTTGTCGTCAAGAAGCATGTCCTTGAGGGTAGCATCTGCCTCCTCAAGAGTCTCAGGGATAACTACACCCTTGCCGGCTGCGAGTCCGTCATACTTGAGCACCACAGGGAATGAACCCTTCTTTACATACTCGAGAGCGGCTTCATAGTCCTCGAATGTCTCGAAAGCGGCAGTAGGAATCTGATATTTTGCCATGAGCTGCTTTGCGAAGTCCTTGCTGGCCTCGATTGTAGCTGCTGCCTTCGACGGACCGAAGATTCTGAGGCCTGCTGCCTTGAATGCATCTACAACACCTGCTGCGAGAGCCACCTCCGGGCCTACTACAGCGAGGTCGATGCCGTTCTCAAGGGCAAAATTCTTAAGACCCTCAACGTCAGTATCCTTGATTGCTACACACTCTGCCTGGGCAGAGATACCTGCATTGCCCGGTGCACAATAAATCTTTCCCACCTGTGGCGAACGGCTGAGCGCATCCACGATTGCGTGCTCACGGCCACCTCCGCCGATTACGAGTACTTTTTTCATAGTGACTATATATATTAAATGTATTATCCTTTGCTTCGTTCAGAATGCCCAGTAGCCATTCCGGCTGCGAAGATACTATTTTTATATCATATTACATCAGGAGAACCCGATTTATCATCAGCAGCTCCGGCCTTCAATCAGAGATGGACGGATCAGAATCTGGAATTGTCCTGACACATGCCCGTCTTCTGATTCGATCATCCTGATGATGCTGTCGGTCGCAATCTCACCGATGGTGTGCAGCGGCTGTTCGATTCGGGTTATGGCAGGATCCAGATAATCCAGGAAGCGGTTATTGTCAAAAGATATCAGGGCAACGTCTTCGGGAATGCGGAGTCCAAGTTCCTTGACCGCCTTTATGACTCCCAGAAGAATGGTGGTACTGAATGCAAATATCGCATCAGGCCTGTCACCGGAGGTCATTGCGGCCATGGTCTCCTTGTACCCGTTCTCCACTGAGAACGAGTCACCGGCTGTCCTTTTGCGCACTCCGCTGGCACTATGATCTGAGGCCGCCTGCAGAAATCCCCGCATCCTCTCCCTGTTCGGCATGGACGTCCTCACGCCTTGGACAGCCATAAGCTTTCGGTAACCTTTATTTATAAGGTATTCGGTAGCCATATATCCTCCGGAGTAATTGTCCGTGCACACATATGGAAGTGTGGTATCCTCGAAATACCTGTCTATCAGCACGACAGGAATGCTGCCTGCAATATCTTCCAGGTATCCGGGCGAGTTTCCGACCGGCACAACGATGATTCCGTCAACCTGTCTTGAGACATAAGTATTGACCGCCTGAACCTCATTGGTCTCACTCTCCATCGTGTCCGTCAGCAGCAAGGTGTATCCGCGCATCTTGAACTGATTGATGATGATGGCGGCTAAGGTCGAGAAGAAAGGGTTGTCGATGTTGGGCACAATCAGGCCGATGGTATTGGTCCTGTTGGTCCTCAGACTGTGTGCAATCAGATTGGGAGTATAATTACATGATCTTGCAACTTCAGTTATGTAGTCGATCGTCTTCTGCGCAATCCTATATTTCGGCCCCTGACCGGACAGAACTCTCGACACTGTCGAGACGGAATAACCGGTCCGTTCCGATATTGTGAGTAAAGTATCCTTCTTCATTTCAGGTCCCTCTGTTATCAATATGCGAAATTAGTCATTTACAGCAAAAAAGGAGAAATAATTTTTGATTTTAAATCCAAAAAACTATTTTTGCAGCAGTAAAAGCGCAAACGATTGCGCAAAATAGATGCACAACTTGTGCAAATTTCTTGCGCAAATTTGTCATGCACAAGACTACATAACTCACAAACGATTAACAATTAATAACTTATACCATATGAGCGAAAAGAAGATCCTGGTCATCGGCAGCAGCAACACTGACATGACTGTGGTAGCGGACAGACTACCAGTTCCAGGCGAGACTGTTCTCGGTGGAAAGTTCGCCATGGGTCAGGGCGGCAAAGGTGCCAATCAGGCAGTAGCCGCACAGAGACTCGGCGGAAACGTTTCATTCATCTGCAAGATCGGCAGAGACATCTTCGGTGAAAACTCCCTCAAGGAATACCAGAAGGAGGGAATGGACACATCAAAGGTGATGTTCTCTGACCAGCCTTCAGGAGTGGCCCTCATCTCTGTTGACACTCATGCTGAAAACTGCATCGTGGTTGCATCAGGCGCAAACGGCGACATAACTGTAGAGGACATCGAAGCAAACAGAAAGGAGATCGAAGAGGCTTCAATCCTCCTCCTTCAGCTCGAGATTCCGGTAGAGGCAGTAGTAAGAGCAGCAAAGATCGGCCATGAGGCAGGAGTCTATGTAGTTCTCAACCCTGCTCCCGCATGCGATCTTCCAGAGGAGATCTACCAGTACCTTTCACTCATCATCCCTAACCAGACAGAGATCGCACTGATGACAGGCATCGAGGCAAAGGATGAAGAAGGCGCAGCAAAGGCTGTGGAGGCACTCCAGAGCAAGGGAACAAAGGATGTCATCGTCACCATGGGCTCAAAGGGTTCAATGGTATACCACGAAGGAAAGGCGACATTCGTACCGTCAAGGAAGGTGAACGCTGTAGACACAACAGCTGCAGGCGACACATACTGCGGTGGTCTCTGCGTGGCACTTTCAGAAGGAAAGGACATCATCGAGGCTGCACAGTTTGCGACAGCATCATCTGCCCTCACAGTTCAGAAGAGAGGCGCTCAAGACTCAATTCCTTACAGAAAAGATATAATTCTATAACAACTAAAAACCATAAGCTATGTTTATCATCAACAGCTACCTTCTTGCAGTAGTATTCTGCTTTATAACAATGATGTGCTGGGGTTCATGGGGAAACACCCAGAAACTCGCAGCGAAGAACTGGAGATATGAGCTCTTCTACTGGGACTATGTCATCGGTATGGTACTCTTCGCTCTCCTGATCTGCTTCACTATGGGAAGCTTCGGCACCGAGGGCCGTCCTTTCGTAGAGGACATCGCTCAGGTAAGCATCAGGAACGTAGGAAGCATCATCCTCGGAGGTGTCATCTTCAATGCATCAAACATCCTCCTCTCTGCTTCGACTTCTATCGCGGGTATGGCAGTAGCCTTCCCTCTCGGAGTAGGTATCTCACTCGTTCTCGGAACTGTGATCAACTATATCGGCGCTCCTAGCGGCGACCCTATGTACCTCTTCCTCGGAGTAGCCCTCATCGTGGTTGCAATCATCTGCAACGGCATCGCTTCAGGAAAGGCTCAGCAGGCTGATGCAGAGAACAAGAAGGACGCGAAGAAGGGAATCATCCTCGCAGCGGTTGCAGGTACCCTCATGGCATTCTTCTACAGATTCGTTGCAGCTGCAATGGACCTCGAGAACTTCGCAGCTCCTGCAGCAGGCAAGGCAACCCCTTACACAGCAATCTTCATCTTCTCACTCGGAGTCCTCATCAGCAACTTCGTATTCAACACATTCGTGATGAAGAAGCCTTTCGTAGGAGAGCCTGTATCATACAAGGAGTACTTCAAGGGTAACTTCAAGACTCACCTCGTAGGTATCCTCGGTGGTTCTATCTGGTGTCTCGGTACAGCATTCAGCTACATCGCCTCAGGTAAGGCAGGTGCAGCGATCTCTTATGCTCTCGGACAGGGCGCTCCAATGATCGCAGCAATCTGGGGTGTATTCATCTGGAAGGAGTTCAAGGGAGCGAACAAGAACGTATACGGTCTTCTTGCCCTCATGTTCCTGTTCTTCATCGCAGGACTCGGATGCATCATCGTTTCAGGTAACTAAGAGAAAACAGCATGCTTAACATAAAAAAAATCATTCTCGTGCTCATTGTTTCGGTCTGTGCTGTCGTTTCTGCACAGGCTCAAAGCAAGGAGGTTACCGGTACGGTTGCCGGTAGCGACGGCGAGATCCTGACTGGAGCGACTCTCGTCACTGCATCAGGCAATTATGCCCTGACTGACATTGACGGAACATTCTCCATCAAGGCAAAGGACGGCGAGGCCGTCGTTGTTTCATATCTCGGATATGACGACTATACATTCACTGCAGCGGGCCAGAAGGGTCTCGCAGTGGTTCTCCCTCTTTCTGCGAACACCGTGCTTGACGAGGCGGTAGCCATCGGATACGGTAAGACTACCAAGAAAGAGATTACCGGATCCGTTGTCAGCCTCAAGGCAGACGACCTGGACATCGGTACATTCACATCACCTGCAGGTATGCTCCAGGGTAAGGTTGCCGGTCTTACAGTGACCAACCCAGACGGTGGTGACCCTAATGCTTCGTTCGAGATTCTCCTCCGTGGTACAAACACACTCGTGGCTGGCCAGGGACCTCTTGTGATCATCGACGGCGTAGCCGGAGCTGACATGAGGACCATCAACTTCCAGGAAGTCGAGTCCATCGACGTCCTCAAGGACGGTTCCGCAGCAGCCATCTACGGTACACGCGGTACGAACGGTGTAATCATCATCACTACAAAGCGCGCCAAGAGCGGAACAACATCTGTCGAGTATGACGGCCAGGTGTCTGTACAGACTGTTGCCGCACGAGCAACACCTCTAAATGCACAGCAGTACAACGAGGTGATCAAAGAGCACCTGCCATCTGCAGTCAACAGACTTTATGGTGCAGAGACTGACTGGTTCAAGGCAATCACACGTACACCTGTCAGCCACAAGCACTCTCTCGCGGTTTCAGGCGGTTCAGAGAACTTCTCTCACCGAACAGTCCTCAACATCGAGCAGAACCAGGGCCTTCAGAAAGGCAATGATTCAGAGAAGTACCTGATCAAGACCAACCTCCACCAGGAGGCAGTACAGGGCTGGCTTACATTCGACTACAATCTCGCATATACCAAAAGGAAATATACTCCTGCAAACTACAGCGCATTCCGTCAGGCTTTCCTCCGTAATCCTACGGAGCCTATCTACGACGAAACAAACGTTGACGCTGGCGGATACTTCACAATTGATGCGATGGACTACTACAACCCTGTGGCAATGCTTCAGGAGAAGGAGGCATACAACGACGTTGACAACTTCTCGGGAAGCATCAGGGCAACCCTGAACATCCTTCCCGTCAAGGGCCTCAAGTGGGACAACTTCATCAGCTACGGTAACGAGCGCTACGAATCAAGAGAGTATCTCACTAAGTACTACCCTAGCTCAATCGGAGAGAAGGGAGTTGCAAGCATCTCGAACTCATACTCGAGCGACGTACAGTACGAAAGTACTCTCCAGTACTCGAACACATTCGGAAAGCACTCGGTACAGGGAATCCTCGGATACACATTCCAGGAGACAAACTCCCGTGAGGCAGACATGTCGAACTCGGGATTCGACTTCGACCAGTTCAAGACAGACAACATCGGAGCCGGTATGGCCCTGCAGCAGGGACTCGCTTCAATGAGTTCATTCAGAAGCATGAGCAGATACATCGCCTTCTTCGGTCGTGTAATGTACAACTATGACGAGAAGTATCTCGCTTCGGTATCACTCCGCCGCGACGGCTCGAGCAAGTTCGGTTCAGCGAACAAGTGGGGATGGTTCCCTGCTGTCAGCCTCGGATGGCGCATGAACAAGGAGAGCTGGTTCGAGAACGCAGATCAGCTGAGCGACCTTAAGCTCCGCGCCGGTTTCGGTGTGACTGGTAACCAGGACTTCTCAAGCTACAAGTCACTCCTGCTGATGGATCCATTCAGCTATTATTACTATGATGGTCAGTGGGTTACATCATACGCACCTGCAAGCAACCCTAACCCGAACCTTGCTTGGGAGAGAAAGAACGAGTTCAACGTCGGTCTCGACTTCGCATTCTTCGACAACCGCTTCGGAGGTACAATCGACTACTACTACCGTCTTACTACCAACCTTCTCTACAACTACACAGTGCCTGTGCCTCCATATGACTACGGCACCATGTTCACCAACGTAGGTTCGATCAGCAACGCCGGTATCGAAGTCACATTATACGGTACCCCTGTACAGAAGAAGAACTTCGAGTGGAACACCACACTCACTCTCGCCAACAACTCGAACAAGCTCATCAAGTTCACAAACGATGAATTCACCGCCGGCGAGTACAAGGTAGGATACATGTCCACACCTATCGGTTCATACTCACAGAGACTCATCGAGGGCCACAGCCTCGGAACATTCTATGCTCCGATCTGGACAGGTGTGAACAAGAAAGGAGAGGACATCCTCGAGGGTGCAAACGTAATGACCGGAAAGGTTAAGGAAGAGGACTGGAAGAAGGTAGGATCGGCTTACCCTATCCTCACATTCGGATGGAGCAACAGCTTCCGCATCTGGAAGTTCGGCGTCAGCGCTACATTCAGAGGTCAGGCCGGAGGTAAGATCTTCAACACCTACAGGGCACTTTACGAGAACACTTCCAACCTCGGTCAGTCGAACATCCTCGCAAGCTGGCTCGAAGACACAAGCTTCAGGGGCAAGGAGATCAAGTATTCGACAAAATACATCGAGGATGCATCATTCCTCAAGCTTGACAACGTATCGGTATCATACGACTTCAGCCTCAAGAACGAGTACCTCAAAAAACTCCGCCTATACCTGACTGCACAGAACCTCTTCTGTCTGACAGGATACTCGGGAGTAGACCCTGAGGTCAGCCTCTCGGGCATCGCTCCAGGTATCGAGGGCACAAGCTACTATCCTCGCACAAGATCGTTCACATTCGGTGCAACATTCACATTCTAAAGATCAATGGTCATGAAGAACATATATAGACTTATTATAGCTGCGTTGGGCTTTGGAATGGCAGTATCCTGCACCAACCTTGACGAAGAGGTTTACTCATACATCTCGCAGGACAACTTCTTCACATCAGAGGAGCAGGTGGCGATCTATGCCGGAAGAGCCTACACATCACTCCAGAACTGGGGTTCAGAGCAGAGCTGGCTCACCATGGACATGCTCCTTGGTGACGAAGCATGCGCTCCTATCAATCCTGAGGGAGCCTGGAACGACAACGGTCGTTACAAGGAGCTCCAGGAGCACCGCATCCCTACATCAAGCAAGCTCAACCTGATGACATGGGACTTCATCTTCGACGGAATTGCAGCCTGCAATGACGTGATCTATGCACTCGAGAACTCTAAGTTCGAATTCGACGGAAGAGCACGTGTGCTTTCAGAGATCAAGGTGCTTCGTGCATTCTTCTACTATCTCGCTGCTGACGGCTACAACAAGGTTCCTTTCTGCGTTGACAAGCTGGACACAAGCTATCCGAAGCCACAGGAAAGACCATTCCTCTATGGATGGATCGAGCAGCAGGTACTTGACAACATCGAGAATCTTGCTGACAGCCGTGAGACAAACTATTACGGCCGTATAACCAAAGGTGTAGCAAACACCCTCCTGGCAAAGCTCTACCTCAACGCGACCGTGTGGGGACAGCCTGAGGCTTGGGACAAGGCTGCAGCTGCAGCAAAGGCTGTAATCGACAGCGGCACATATGAACTTGCAGCGAAGTACAAGGACAACTTCATCGTTCACAACGAGACATCTCCGGAGGCTATCTTCGCAATCCCATACAGTACTCAGTTCATCGAGAGCAGCGACAACGCATTCTGCCTCTTCGCGCTCACACTTTCAGAGACTGTGGCAAAGAAGAAGTACAGCATCGGAGACGGTTGGTATGGTTATGTAGGACAGCCTGACTTCATCGCAACATATGAAGAGGGTGACATCAGACTTACCGACACATATCTCTTCGGCCAGATGTACGACAAGGCAGGCAAGAAGATGACCATCACTCCTAAGGGTTCAATGGAGCCTGTGGACTACATCATCGACCCTATCTTCCCTGAGGAGGACTTTGTCAACGGAAGAAGCGAGCTCGAGGGTGCCTTCCTCCACAAGTGGGAGTACCAGGACGACGGTCTTCTTACAAGCTACAAGATCAGCATGGAGAACGACATCTTCGTCTTCAGATATGCTGACGTGATCCTCATGTACGCAGAGGCACTCCTCAGAGACGGAAAGTCTTTGGACAACATCGCGCTGGATGGTCTCAAGAAGATCAGGGAGAGAGCAGGACTTGAGCCGATAAATGCCTGGGATCTTGACAAGCTCTACCTTGAAAGAGGTCATGAAATGGCTCTCGAAGGATGGAGAAGGCAGGATATGATCCGCTTCGGCACATACCAGAACACATGGTGGGCAAAATCTCAGAGAACACCTGACGACAAGGTGCTTCTTCCTATCCCTAGCGAGATCGTGAACGCTAACCCTAACCTCAAGTAACAACAGAACAAACATATATATAAATAATGAAAAGACTTCTAGTAATTTTTGCAGCCTTCATAACTTTGGTGTCTTGCGGCACCAAAGCTGAGAAGGCAATCTCTGAGGCAGAGCTCAGAGACAAGATCGCCGGAGCATGGCTCGGTCAGATGGTAGGTAACATCTACGGTCTCGAGTACGAGAACGACTTCGTGGATGAGCCGGGCTCAGGCCCATTCACATGGGAGAAGGGATTCAAGAAGATGATCGACGTAGACGGTGCATTCTCTGATGACGACACAGACGTAGAGTACATGTACCTCACACTCATGGAGAAGTTCGGCACACAGCCTACATACGCACAGATCCGTGACGGCTGGATGTACCACATCAGAGACAGGGTATGGCTTGCAAACCGTGCAACTCTCGGTCTTATGCACTATGGCCTCACTCCTCCTTTCACAGGTGATGAGGACGTGAATCCACACTGGTTCCAGATTGACCCACAGCTCATCAATGAGATCTGGGCATTCACCGCTCCAGGTATGGCAGAGTATGCGGCAGGAATCTCTGACTGGGCAGCACGCATCACTTCTGATTCATGGGCTGTTTCTCCTACTGTAGTATACGGTACAATGTACGCTAACGCCTTCTTCGAGAAGGATATGCGCAAGCTCATCGAGGGTTCTATCGAGTTCCTTCCAGAGGGCGACCGTTACAAGGAGATCGTAAAGGAGTGTATCGCTCTCTACGACCAGAACCCAGACGACTGGCATCCTGCAAGACAGGTGATCGCTGACAAGTACTGGCACCAGGAGAACACATTCTCGAAGACAATCTGGAATGCGGCCCTCAACGGAGCTATGGGTATCCTCTCAATGCTCTATGGTGACGGTGACATGGCCAAGACACTCGAGATCGGCTGCGCACTCGGTTTCGACTGCGACAACCAGACTGCTACAGTATGCGGTATCCTCGGTACAATGTATGGACTCAGCTCAATCCCTGAGGAGTACTCAAAGCCTTTCCCTCACTGGGAGAAGCACTTCAACGACCGCTACATCAACGTAACTCGTTATGACATGCCTGACGCATCTATCGAGGACATCATCAACAGAACTGTAATCCAGGCTGAGAAGGTGATTCTTGAGAATGGCGGACGCATCGAGGAGCGCGACGGCGAAAAGTGGTATGTAATCAATACTGCAGCGAAATATAGCTATCCTCTCGAGTTCTGTGTAGGCCCTAATCCACGTATCATCTCAGGTGAGCCGGTAGATTACGAATTCTACGCAGTTACAACAAAGAACTACGATTGGAAGCTCATCAAGGGAGAACTCCCTGAGGGACTTACATTCAAGAACGGAAAGCTCACAGGTACAACAACCAAGGCCGGCCACTACCCTATCACCCTCAGCCTCAGCGATGGAAAGACCACTCTCGAGAAGGACTTCGACCTCGTTGTAAGAGGACGCAACATCTCTAAGGAATGCACTGAGCTCCTTTCACTTTCTAAGGTAAGCCGTCTTGACATCATCGACTCATGCTGGACAACAAACTCTATGGACTTCTACACTGAGAAGGTTGAGGCTATCAACGACGGTGTGATCAAGGGACCTCACTCTGTATTCGCAACCGTTACTGAGAAGTCAAACGCTCCTAAGCGTGACTACTTCGGATACAGATGGGAGCAGCCTGTCAAGACAAACATGGTGGCATTCCACTACGGATGTCTCGAGGAGTATGGCGGATGGTATTCGAACATGCATGTCGAGTATCTCGACGCAGAGGGCAACTGGCAGCCTATCGAGGCTACTGTGACTCCAGCTCTTCCTAAGAGCGACGAGGTATTCATCCAGCCTCACTTCGCCGAGTTCGTATTCGAGTTCGAGCCAGTGGAGACAACAGCCGTACGCGTAATCGGTGACAACAGCATCCTCATCCACTACAACAAGTACACTAAGAATGTAGCAGGTTTCGTTTCTGTTTCAGAGGTACAGGTTTACGAAGCTTTCTAATTAACACGCAACAGATAAAATGAAGAAATTAATCATCATAGCAGCAGCTGTTCTGGCCCTCGTTTCGTGCGGCCAGAAGGCTGTTGAGCCTACAGAAGTAACAATGACCAAGGCTGAGCTCCTTGACAAGATCAAGGGAGGCTGGGCAGGTCAGACAATCGGTGTGGTATATGGCGCACCTACTGAATTCAAGTTCAGAGGAACTACAATCCAGGACTATCAGACAATTCCATGGGGAGACGGCTATGTAATGTACTGGTGGCACAAGAAGCCAGGTCTCTTCGATGACATCTACAACGACCTTACTTTCGTTGAAGCATTCGAGGAGCTCGGTCTTGACTGCTCGCAGGATTCACTCGCACTCCGCTTTGCTTATGCTGACTACCACCTTGCACACGCAAACCAGGCTGGTCGCTACAACATCCGCCGCGGCATCATGCCTCCTGAGTCAGGTCACTGGCTCAATAACCCTCATGCTGACGACCTTGACTTCCAGATCGAGGCTGACTTCATCGGACTCATGGCTCCGGCTATGCTTCCTGAGGCAGTACGTATCGCTGACAAGGTAGGTCACATCATGAACAGCGGTGACGGTTTCTATGGTGGTGTATTCGCAGCTAACCTTTACTCGGCTGCCTTCAAGTGCAACGACCCTGCAAAAGTTATCGACATGGCTCTCGAGCCGATCCCAGCAGAGAGTACATTCTACCAGTGCATCGACGATGTACGTAAGTTCCACAAGCAGAACCCTGACGACTGGAAGGAGTGCTGGTGGGAGATTAACAAGAAGTGGAACAAGGACGTAGGATGTCCTAAGGGAGTATTCCTCAACTTCAACATCGACGCAAAGATCAACGCGGCATTCATCGCCATCGGTCTCCTCTATGGTGAGGGTGACTTCACAAAGTCAGTAGACATCTCTACAAGATGCGGTCAGGACTCTGACTGTAACCCAGCTACCGTAGGTGGTGTACTCGGTGTAATGGTAGGTTACGAGAACATCCCTGAGTTCTGGCTCAACCCGCTTAAGGAGATCTGGAACCTTGACTTCGAGGGCACTACAGTTTCCCTTGACAAGGGTGCAAACTACTCATACAACCAGGCTCTCCAGATTATCGAGAAGAATGGTGGTAGCGTAGAGGGTGACACCGTTGTCATCCCACAGGAGCCTGTTACCGTTCTTCCACTTGAGCAGAACTTCATCAACACATATCCTGTCTACAGAGAGAGATGGGACTGCTGGATGGACAAGGAGTTCGAGTTTGACTTTGATGGCAACGGTTACATCATCTGGGGTAACCTCGTGAAGACTAAGGAAGTATCTCCAAGATATGCTCACATGGTGGCTATCCGTCACATCGGTTCAGAACCATTCGCTCTTGCTGAGCTTGACGACCCATATGTAGCGGAGATCGAGGTTTGGATTGACGGTAAGCTTGATGAGGTTTCAATCATGCCTATGAAGAACACAGCACGTCGTCTCGAGCCTACATGGAAGTATCAGATGCCTGAGGGCCACCATGATGTGAAGCTCGTGTGGAGAAACCCTCACAAGGATTACCTCCTCCGCATCAACGACATCCAGTTCTACTCAGAGAACGAAAACACTAACCAGTTCTTCTACTACGCAAGATAATCATGAAGAAATTTATAGTATTCTTCGCCGCTGCTGCGGCAATACTTTCGTCATGCTGTAACAACAACTGCTCTACCATCAAGTATGGTGAGCAGGTTGTTATCGACGAGGCGACAATGATGGACAAGATCAAGGGCGGCTGGTTCGGTCAGACAATCGGCTGTACCTATGGCGGTCCTACTGAGTTCAAATACAAGGGAGGTATCATCTGGGATGGTATTCCGATTCCTTGGTACGACGACTACATCTACGACACATTCATCCTTGACCCAGGTCTCTACGATGATGTATACATGGACCTTACATTCGTGGATGTGATGATCGAGCACGGCATCGACGCGCATGTGGACCTTTTCGCTGAAAAGTTCGCCAACGATGACTATAAGCTCTGGCACGCAAACCAGGCAGCACGATACAACATCCTCAAGGGCATGAAGGCTCCTGAATCAGGTCATTGGATGAACAACCCTCACGCTGACGACATCGACTTCCAGATCGAGGCTGACTTCATCGGTATGATGACTCCGGGTCTTCCTGACGTATCAAACGAGATCTGCGACAGGATCGGCCACATCATGAACTACGGTGACGGCTGGTACGGCGGTGTATTCATCAGCGCGATGTACTCGATGGCTTATGTTTGCAACGACATCCCTACTATCGTTACTGAAGCACTCAAGACAATCCCTGAAGGAACAAAGTTCCACAACGCGATCTCAAGCGTGATCAAGTATTGGAAGATGTATCCTGAGGACTGGAAGAGATGCTGGTTCGAGGTTGAGCAGAGACACGGTGTGGACATCGGATGTCCGGAGGGCGTATGGAACGGCTTCAACATCGACGCTGTAATCAACTCTGCATACGTTGTCATCGGTCTCCTCTATGGTGAGGGCGACTTCTTCAAGACTATGGACATTTCAACCCGTTGCGGACACGACTCTGACTGCAACCCTGCATCAGCAGCTGGTATCCTCGGTGTGATGAACGGTTACGAGTGGATTCCTGAGGAGTGGAAGAGAGGTATCGCCAAGATCGAAGACATGGCATTCCCTTACACCGACCTCAGTCTCAACTCAATCTGCGACATGAACCTCGAGCTCATGAAGGAGATTGTTGAGAAGAACGGCGGTTCATTTGAGAACGGTGTGTTCACATTCACTGCCAACGAGCCTCACGCTGTACGTTACGAGCAGTCATTCGAGGGTCTCAAGCCAGTTGACAAGGTTGTTCTCAAGAAGACTTTCACCGACGAGCTTACACTTAAGTTCAAGGGTAACTCGATCGTGGTTGAAGGTGCAGTCATCAAGACTGGTCACAGCGACGATGCATACGTTGCTAACGTATCTGCATACATCGACGGTGAGAAGGTCGAGGACTTCCTCATGCCTTTCGACTACATCACCCGCAAGTATGAGATCTTCTCAAAGTACTGCATCGAGAGCGGCGAGCACACACTCAAGCTCGTTCTCAACAACCCGCACAGAGACTTCGCGCTCAACGCGACTAACATGGTAATTTACGACAATGAGTAAATTCTTCAAGATATTGTCAGCAGCAGTTCTTCTCATGGCCTTCATCGGCTGTGAGAAGAATCCTGTTGATAATGGTGACGAGCCTGGAAAGGAAGAGGAACCAAAGCCTGAATATGTAAGATATGTCAAGGGACAGCGTTTCAGAAGCGACCTTCTTGAGGAGCTTGTAAGCTACACCCTTTTCATGCCTTCGGACTATGACAAAAACACAGACAAGACCTATCCGGTAGTATATTTCCTTCACGGCATAGGCGAGTCCAACTCCAAGGACTGGACAGAGTACATGAAGACGATAGAAGGTCTTGAGGCCAACGGACTTCAGGAGATGATCTATGTCTTCCCGAACGGTTACAGCTCGTATTACAGCAACACCTTTGACGGAAAGTTTCCGTATATGGACATGTTCATAAACGAGCTTGTACCACATATCGACGAAACCTTGCGCACCAAGGCTGACAGGCAGTACAGAGCGGTTACAGGATACTCTATGGGAGGATTCGGAACGGCTGTGCTTGCCCTCAAGCATCCTGAGACATTCGGCATGTCTGCGCCTATGAGCATCTCGCTCTGCACGGATAAGCGCTACCTCAACGAGCCACAAAGCGGTTGGGAAAACCAGTGGGGCAGGATCTTCGGAGGCATTGGTCAGCATGGCAAGGACAGACTGACAGACTATTACAAGGAGCATTGTCCATACTATCAGTTCACACCGGAGAATAAGGAAACCCTTTCACAGGTCAAATGGTTCATCCACTGCGGAGACGACGAGGACCAGCTTCTCATAGCGAACGACAGCCTTCATGTCATCATGCGCGACAACGGCTATGACCATGAGTTCCGCATCAGCAACGGTGCACACAGCGGAAGCTACTGGAGGACAGCCATGCGCGAGACCCTTCCTTGGATCGAACAGATGATGAACGGTGGCGGAGAATGGACAAAGGTGATGGGAACATTGAACCTGAAGTCCTCAACCCTTAATGAAGACGGCACCTTCTCATCAAAAGCATACAATGAGGCGGCTGAAAAGAACGGCATGGCAACATGGTTCGTACATAAGGGTCTCAGCAAGGAAGTTGTGGACAAGTGTATAGGCCTTCTCTCACAGTCAGGAACCATCTTCCAGTATATGATCCTGCCATGTGACCTGGAGCAGAAGTCACTTCAGGAGTGGATGGCATTCTACAAAGGCATATACGAAGTTGGAAAGACCCCTGACAAGTCTCAGGTGATTGCAATAGGAGAGACCGGACGTGATGTCTGGGCACTTGAGGAGGAGTTCAAGCGCTTCTATCTCATCGATGCAGACCTTTCTGATGATGAAGCCACAATCACTTCCGAAAAAGAGAAATTCTACTATATAGACACTGTTGACGACAGTCCGTACTATAAGGACTCGAACGCAATATATGTCTCATGCAAGGCAACGGGTGCTGATTTCGAATACAGAATGCGTAACGGTATCTCCGACAAGGAGCAGCAGCTGCTGCTTGCAATCCAGAGTGCAGCGGAAAAGTTCAAATACCAGTAGAACATGAAGAAGATCCTTTACATATGTCTGCTGCTTGCATGCAGCCTTACAGCATCAGCACAGCGCTGGCAGAGCAGCCAGCCGTTCCACAGCGAAATGCTTGACCAGGACCTGCCGTATGCCATCGTGCTTCCTTCCGATTATGATGCTGAAGCCGACAAGTCATACCCCGTGATATACTTTACTCACGGTATTGGCTGTACACCTGACGACTGGAATGACAAGTACATCCAGTTCGAAAACACGTTGAATGAGATGGAAGCAGCAGGACTGGGAGACTTCATCTACGTCTTCCCTACCGGCTTCAACTCATACTACAGCAACACCTATGACGGAAAGTATCCTTATATGGACATGTTCATTCAGGAATTCATTCCGTTCATTGACAATAATTACAGAACAATTGCCGATAGAGAGCACAGAGCTACGATAGGATTCTCTATGGGAGGATTCGGAGCAATGGTTCTTCCGCTCAAGAACACAGACACATTCTGCATCTCGGCACCTCTGAGCATGTCGTTCAGAACCGACGAGATGTATCTGGAGGAGCCTCTGAAATGGTGGAACGAACAGTGGGGTTCAATCTTCGGAGGAATAGATCAGGAAGGCGAAGGAAGACTCACCGATTATTATAAGGCACATTGTCCATACTATCAGTTCACCAAGGAAAACCTTGAGGAACTTTCGAAGGTAAAATGGTTCATCCACTGCGGCGATGACGAGGAGCGTCTCCTCATCGCAAACGACGACCTCCACATCCAGATGCGCGAAAACGGCTACAGGCACGAGTACCGCGTCGGAGACGGCGGACATACAGGACGCTACTGGAGGACCTGTCTTCGTGAAGTTATCCCATATATCGAGTTCATCATGAACGATGGCCAGCAGTGGGAGTTCGATGCAGTTCCTGAAATCAACATGGATGTAAAGCGCAATCAGGATGGCGGAACGGTCATCTATCTTGCTCACGACGGACTCAGAAGAAGGCTCGTGAAGGAAATGATCAGCCTCATCAAGAGCACCAACGCGGAAGACAAACCGCTTGCTGTCGTTGCATGCAACACCAGGTGGACCTCACTGCAGAAGAAGATGAAGAGGTGGTCACGCAGACACTCCTTCACTGATGCCCAGGTCATAGCACTCGGAAAGGCAGGACGCGAGGCCTATGGACTTCAGGAGAACTTCTCGAGACTTTACTTTGACAATGCAGACCTGCTTGATGACGAGACTCTGCTTACTGCAGATCCGCAGAAGTTCTGGTATATGTCCCAGACGGACGACGGACCATATTACAAGGATATGGGAGGACTCTACAAGGCATGCAAGAAGAGCGGAGCAGAATTCCAGTACAGAGTGCGAAACGGTCTTCCTGACAGCAGAAGCAACACACTTATAGGTATAGAAACAATCAAACCATACATCATTTATTAACCATTTTTAATTTATTAAAAACATTATGAAAAAGTTTTTCACACTTGCAGCGATAGCTTTCGCTGCTATCGCAATGGTTTCATGCGACAAGGATCCTCAGAAGGGAAATGAGGACGAGCAGAACGGCCCAGCTCAGAGAAAGGTTCTCCTCGCTCTTCCTAGCAGAATCGACGCAGACGGCAACATGACTTCAGGTCGTCAGTTCCGTTATGACGAGGCTGGTGTTCTCGTAGGTATCGACGAGGTTTGGACTAACGATGACGGTTCACTCGGAACATGGAACCTCGACATCGAGAGATCAGGCAACACTCTTAAGCTCATCGACAAGGCTAACGACAACAAGGTTGAGTACGAGTGGGTAGTTAACGAGAAGGGTTACGTTGTAAAGAACGGTGACTACACTTACGAGTATGACTCAGAGGATCACCTCGTTAAGGTTATCGAGGACTGGGGCGAGGGCCCACAGGTAGTTTCTATCTGTACTTGGGAGAATGGTAACATGACTTCTTGGACTAAGGAGAACGAGCTCGAGAACGAGGAGACTGGCGAGAGATATGCACGTGTAAAGCGCCAGACTTACAAGGAGGAGCTCAACGTAGGTGGTATCTTCACAGTATTCACTGAGAAGAGCTCACTCAAGAAGTGGATGTTCGAGGCTGGTTTCTTCGGAAAGGCTTCAAAGAACCTCGTAGCTACTGACAAGTGGGATGACAACGAGAAGGGTGCTGAGTTCGAGTATAGAACTGATGACGACGATTACGTTGTTGCTGAGGTTAAGTACTATGGTGGTGAGCTCGACGATGAGACTTACTACATCTGGCAGCCAGCTAAGTAATCTCCAATAGAGTTACAGCAAATTAAAAGCGGTGGCAGGGAATGAGGGCCCTGTCACCGCTTCAGTTTTATAGAACTTCCAGCTAAAGCTTCACGTTGAAGGTAAGCCAAAGGACGTGATCGTCATATGCTCTCTGATACTGGTCCTGATATACATATTGAAGGAGGACAGATAGAGACTTGGTACAAGCGACGCTCACGCCTGCATAATATCTCGTTCTCGCAAATTCGGACATATAATATGGTTCTACAGCCAGAACAGGGCTGAGAGGTGTCTGAGGGATCTTATACTTCACCTGAGCCTTGGTTCTGAAAAGAAAGCTCCAACTGTCATCCGGCTGCTTCCAAGTTGCCTGGAGCCTCTGCCTGAGGGAAAGGTCAAAGCCCTTGACCTTATATGAAAATACCAGCTGCGGCTGCAGACGGATATTGAATCCGGAAGACATCCATGCGAAATCAGCCTGTACAGTAGCCTTCATCCATGGAAGGATATCGTAATCGACCATAGGACGGAGATAGTACTGCTGGGTCTTGGCAGCATCCTGATTTGCCCTATGCTCCGCACGTACTCCGATTGTCCAGTTCTCACTTACATCCTTCTTCATTGATATCGCATTCCAGAAGCAGAGGTCATCTTCCTGTGCGAAAAGTGCTGACGGGATTGCCGCCAGCACCATTATAAGGATTGATTTGAATCGATTCATCTTTAATGCTTGAAATGGCGCATTCCTGTGCAGAGCATTGTGATGCCGCACTCGTTTGCCTTGTTTACCGAATCAGCGTCCCTCATGCTGCCGCCTGGCTGTACGATAGCCTTCACACCGTACTCAGCTGCGAGAGTCACTGTGTCATCGAATGGGAAGAAACCATCCGATCCGAGAACGAGGCCTTCAGCCTTGATGTCCTTGCCGACCTCCTTGAGCGCAGCATCCGCCTGCTCAAGGGCGATCTTCGCAGAACCTACACGGTTCATCTGGCCTGCACCTACTCCGAGAGTTGCACCGTCCTTAACTACTACGATAGCGTTTGACTTCACGTGCTTTACGATTCTCCAAGCGAAGTCGAGGTCTGTGAGCTGAGCCTCATTTGGCTGAGTCTCTGTAACGCACATGTCAGCTACGATAGTCTTGGTCTCGATGTCCTGCTCCTGAACGAGGATACCGCCGTTCATGCTCACATACATGTTGTGGCCACCCTGCTCCTTGCTCATGTCAACCTTGAGGAGACGGAGATTCTTCTTTGTGCGGAGAACCTCAAGAGCCTCGTCTGTGAAGCTTGGAGCCATGATGATCTCGAGGAAGATCGGCTTCATGAGCTCTGCAACCTCCTTGTTGATCTCACGGTTAACGGCAACGATACCGCCGAAGATGCTGACCTTGTCAGCCTCGTATGCCTTCTTCCATGCGTCTACCACATCTGTTCCGATGGCTGCACCGCATGGGTTCATGTGCTTGAGACCTACGCAGAACGGAGCTTCGAACTCGCGTGCGATGTTGAGCGCTGCGTTTGCGTCCTGGATGTTGTTGTATGAGAGTTCCTTACCGTTGAGCTGCTCTGCAGTTGCGAGAGAGTAAGGCACTGTGTCGAGAGTTGCATAGAACTTTGCGCTCTGGTGTGGGTTCTCGCCATAACGGAGAGACTGCTTGAGGTCATACTCCAGGAAAAGCTTCTCGTTGAGACCTGCTGCCTTGCGCATGTATGTAGCGATCATCATGTCGTACTCAGCTGTGTGAGTATACGCCTCAGCAGAAAGCTGGAGACGGGTCTCCTTTGTTGTGTTGCCTGTCTCACGGATCTCCGCGATGATCTTAGCGTAGTTCTCAGGGTTGCATACCACTGTCACTGCACTCCAGTTCTTTGCTGCAGAACGGAGCATTGAAGGACCTCCGATGTCGATGTTCTCGATCGCATCCTCCATTGTAACATCCGGCTTTGCGATTGTCTGCTTGAAAGGATAGAGGTTCACGCAGACCATGTCGATGAACTCGATGCCGTTCTCCTTGAGCTGGGCGATATGGCTGTCGAGGTCACGACGGCCAAGAAGACCTCCGTGTACTTTTGGGTGAAGAGTCTTTACACGGCCATCACAGATCTCTGGAAAACCTGTAATCTCGCTGATGTTGATTACCTTAAGTCCTGCGTCCTGCAGAAGTTTCATAGTTCCGCCGGTTGCGATGATCTCCCAACCGAGCTCTACCAACTGACTGGCGAATTCTACCACGCCTGTCTTATCTGAGACTGAAAATAGTGCTCTCATGTTCGTTTAATATGTTAATAGATAAATTCTCCGAATTCTGAACGGATGATAAGTTCCTTGTGGTCGCACTCCTCTACCCTACCGACGATCTGTGCATCGATGCCGAAGCTCTTAGAGATCTCGATAACCTGCTCGGCATGCTCCGGCGAGAGGTACACCTCGAGTCTGTGTCCCATGTTGAACACCTTGTACATCTCTGCCCAGTCGGTTCCGCTCTGCTCGTGGATAGTCTTGAAGAGAGGAGGTACAGGGAAGAGGTTGTCCTTGATTACGCGGATGTTGTCGCCTACGAAGTGCAGGATCTTGGTCTGAGCGCCACCAGAGCAGTGTACCATACCGTGGATCTGCGGACGAAGTGCATCAAGAAGCTTCTTCACTACAGGTGCGTATGTACGTGTAGGAGAAAGAACGAGCTTTCCTGCGTCGAGAGGTGATCCCTCCACTGCGTCAGTCAGCTTGAGGCCGCCGCTGTACACAAGGTCCTCAGGGACAGCCTTGTCAAAGCTCTCAGGGTATTTCTCTGCGAGGTATTTTGCGAACACGTCGTGACGGGCGCTGGTAAGACCGTTGCTGCCCATTCCGCCGTTGTACTCCTTCTCGTATGTCGCCTGGCCATATGAAGCAAGACCTACGATCACGTCTCCCGGACGGATGTTTGCGTTGTCGATGACGTCGCTTCTCTTCATGCGGCAGGTAACTGTCGAGTCAACGATGATAGTGCGCACGAGGTCTCCCACGTCTGCTGTCTCACCTCCTGTCGCATATACGCCGACTCCCATCTCGCGAAGCTCTGCGAGGAGTTCGTCTGTACCGTTGATGATCGCGCTGATCACCTCACCCGGCACAAGAAGCTTGTTACGGCCGATTGTAGACGAGACGAGGATATTATCCACTGCTCCGACGCAGAGGAGGTCGTCGATGTTCATTATGAGCGCATCCTGAGCGATGCCCTTCCATACCGAAAGGTCACCTGTCTCTTTCCAATAGAGATATGCGAGTGATGATTTTGTGCCGGCTCCGTCTGCATGCATGATGTTGCAGTACTCCGGATCGCCGCCGAGAATGTCCGGAATGATCTTGCAGAATGCTTTTGGGAAGACTCCCTTGTCGATGTTCTTGATAGCGTTGTGCACATCCTCCTTGGACGCTGAAACACCACGCTGCATATACCTCTGGTTGCTCATATTAGGAATGGTTTTTAAAATCGTGCAAAGTTAACAAAAAAAGAGCGAGCAGACAAGACGCTACTGCTTGCCTGCCCGGTATAGCTGCCATGAGTTATATAAATTATGCCATATGCTATACAGACCTCCTACGATAGCTGTTTCCGGGGTCATGAAGGTGTAGCCCATCCATATGGCGAAGACGGTGTTCTTCTGTCCTAATGACTGACCTGCAGTAACCGTACGGACAGCCTTTCCCCTCGCCTCGACTTCCGGCGAAACATCGGGCCGGCGCGGCTTGTAGCGGCTTCCGATAAAGCGTCCCACGACAAATTGCAAGATACAGCATATCAGTGAGATAAGTGCCATATACAAAAGCAGTGACACGCTCATTGTACTCTGGACTATGGACTTGGTAGTAACAGTAATTGCAAGGGTCAGCGCAACTGCCCAAAGATAGAAGGCGAGATCCGGAACCCCAAGCAACTTCTGATGTACCCTTGGGGCAAGATAGCGTATCAGCCACGCTGCCAGACATGGAAGGATCAGGAGCGGGAATATCTTGGCTACAATCACGCTGAAGGCAGTCCAGAAATCCATTCCCTGCATAGGATGGATCATCGGGACTATCAGCGGAACAAGCACCGCCGTCACAAGGTTGATAAGGACGGTGTATGTCGTTATACCGGCCACATCGCCTCCAAGCTTACGGGTCACCACCGCAGCAGCTGTCGCTGTCGGGCATATCAGACAGAGCATCGCACTCTCTATGAGCACGACCTTGGCGTGATAATCCCCCGGCATGGCCTTCATCACCCAGAAGGCAAGGAAGCCCAGTCCGGTAAACAGTCCTCCCTGCACCAGAAGCAGCCACCAGTGCCACCTGTGCGGCTTGAGGTCCTTCGGCTCTATCCTGCAGAATGTCAAGAAAAGCATGGAGAAGATCAGCAGAGGCTGCAGGGTGCTGACCAGACCGCCAAGCAACGGTCCGGCACGGTGCACCGGCTCCGGCATGATATGGTACAAAAGATAAATGGATGCTCCCGTCACCATAGCGATGGGAAGCATCCAATCCTTTATTGTCTTCTTTATATCCATAGATTCCTCGACTACGCTCGGAATGACAGATTACTCTTCGTAGAGGTTTGTCGGATACTTGTGGTTGAAGCAGGCCAGACAGAGGTCATCGCGCTTGCCGGCTGCGAGCATGCCCTCGTGAGAGAGGAATGCGAGAGAGTCTGCTTCAATGAGCTTACATACCTCTTCTACCGAATTCTTGTTGCTGATAAGCTCCTCTGGGGTATGTACGTCCACTCCGTAGTAGCATGTGTACTTGAGCGGTGCGCTGGCAATGCGGACATGCACTTCGGTAGCACCGGCCTCGCGAAGCATCTTGACGATCTTGAGCGACGTGGTTCCGCGTACGATGGAGTCATCCACGATCACCACCCTTTTGCCCTTGACGATGGACCTTACCGGAGAGAGTTTCATCTTCACGCCCTTCTCACGGAGAGACTGGGTCGGAAGGATGAATGTACGTCCTACATATTTGCTCTTGATCAGTCCCATCTCATATGGAAGTCCGCTGGCCTCTGCATAACCCTGAGCGGCACTGAGGCTGGAATCAGGAACACCGATCACGATATCTGCATCAGCAGGAGCCTCCTTGAAAAGAATCCTGCCGGACTCTTTTCTATAATTATGTACATTGCATCCCTCGATGTCGCTGTCAGGACGAGCGAAGTAGACATACTCCATTGCACACATGGCATGGCGCTGAGTCTCAGCATAGAACTGGCTGCGGATGCCGTGGTGGTCGAGAGTCACGATCTCGCCCGGCTCCACGTCGCGGATATACTCCGCTCCGAGAACATCGAACGCACATGTCTCGCTGGCAACCACATAGCCGTCGCCAAGCTTGCC
This sequence comes from Bacteroidales bacterium, assembly GCA_017631175.1. Classification (GTDB taxonomy): domain Bacteria; phylum Bacteroidota; class Bacteroidia; order Bacteroidales; family UBA932; genus Cryptobacteroides. Next base: position 748 of record JAGBTT010000071.1, on the reverse strand, counting down.
GATCGCGAGCGGATGGAATCCGTACTTGTCACGGCATGCATAGATTCGGCGACCTGTCATGACCACAAATGAAAATGCGCCGTCAAGCATATTGAGGGCATTCTTAAGAGAGTGGATACGAGGCTGGTCCTTATCGATACCCTGCTTCTTGATAAGATGCGCAAGCACCTCGGCATCAGAGTTCGACTGGAAGAGACTTCCCTTGTCTTCCAGCTCATCACGAAGCTGGCTGTAATTCACGATCTGGCCATTGTTAGCCAAAGCGAAGTCACCGGAATTGTGGTGGAAGAGGAAAGGCTGAAGGTTCTCTGTTCCCTTACATCCGGCATTGCTGTAACGGACATGACCGATAGCCATCTTACCCGGAAGCTTAGCGATAGTCTTCTCGTTGAACACCTCACTTACAAGGCCTTCACCCTTTACTCTATGGAAGGCGCCATCTGCATCAACGGTCACGATACCGCAACCCTGCTGACCTCTGTGCTGAAGGGTGTGCAGGCCATAATAAGCAAGGCCTGCAGCATCCTCGACACCGTAGATTCCAAGCACGCCACACTCATGGTGGAGCTTGTCATCCCTATAATTGTTGTTACAATTACACATTTTGTTCGTTTTATTACTCGCCTCTAAAGTAAGCTACCGCATTGAGGAAGAGCGGCTGCTCGAGAGGATCGTCATCAATGTTCTTGAAGAGGTTCTCCTCGAAGCGCTCTGTATGTCCCATCTTACCAAGAATCTGACCATTCTT
>JAGBTT010000070.1 GCA_017631175.1 Bacteroidales bacterium | reverse complement strand
TTTCTTTTGTTGCCTGGGCTGACAACACGGATCTGAGATTTGTGCTTTGTCCATTTCTCGGCCAAAGGACCCTCAGGAATCTTAGAAATAAGTTTTTCGGCCATTTTATAGAGTGTTAGTGAAATTTCGGCACGAATCTACGGATTATAACTCTATAAAACAATAAACACCTATCATAAATGATAGGCGTTTTTAAATTAAAATAAAGTAGGGTCATCAAGATTTATATTTCCCTTCTCAAGACCGAGGTGCTTATAGGCAAGTTCCGTCGCTTCCCTGCCCCTTGGAGTCCTCATGATGAAGCCCTCCTTGATCAGGAACGGCTCATAAACCTCCTCGAGAGTTCCCTGATCCTCCCCTACTGCCGTCGCTATCGTATTTGCTCCCACAGGACCTCCCTTGAACTTAGTTATTATCGTCTTCAGGATCTTGTTGTCAATGGCATCTAGTCCCCTCTTGTCGATGTTAAGTGCATCAAGCGCATAACGGGCGATTTTAAGGTCGATGGAGCCGCTTCCCATGACCTGTGCGAAGTCTCGCACCCTTCGCAGCAGAGAGTTCGCTATACGCGGCGTTCCGCGGCTCCTGAGGGCAATCTCATAGGCGGCATCCTGCTCGATTCCTACCTTTAATATATTAGCGCTCCTTTTCACGATGTTCACCAGGGTCAGGGTATCGTAGTATTCCATGGCACATGTGATGCCGAAACGCGCCCTCAATGGCGAGGTAAGAAGACCGCTGCGGGTCGTCGCGCCGACAAGGGTGAACGGATTGAGGGAAATCCTGACAGAACGCGCACCAGGTCCCTTATCAATCATGATGTCTATAACGAAATCCTCCATTGCAGAGTACAGATACTCCTCCACGACAGGAGAGAGACGGTGTATCTCATCGATGAAAAGCACGTCTCCTTCCTCCAGCGAGGTAAGAAGGCCTGCAAGGTCGCCTGGCTTGTCCAGGATCGGGCCGGAAGTCACCTTCATATTTACGCCGAGCTCATTGGCTATGATGTGTGCAAGTGTGGTCTTGCCAAGGCCTGGAGGGCCGTGAAAGAGCACATGGTCAAGGGATTCCCCCCTCATTTTTGCGGCCGCGACGAAGATCTTAAGGTTGGCCACGATCTTGTCCTGGCCGGTGAAATCTTCAAGTTCCTGCGGACGTATAATTCCGTCGAAATCCTTATCTTTGCCCTCGTTGATGTTATGCGGATCGAAGTCTGTTGCCATAATGATCAAAAAATTATATACAAATATAGATATATTTATTTAAAGTATGTTTTTGATTATTTAGCTGTTGATATGTTAATAACAGAAAATTCGCCCTGAACATCAATGATTTACAATGTGTGTAACTGTTGATAAGCCTATCATGAAGTTCTTGGAAAAATTGTGGTAAAAAATTTTGAAAATGATTTCAAGTGCCGTTATATACGGAAAAAAATCATTTGAAGAATTTAGTTTTCATTGTTTATTCACAGGGTTACCAACAGGTTTTCAACAGAAAATAAGGGTAAATGTTAATAAGTACGAAATCCGTGACCGCTCTTGCGGAAAACATGGGAAGCAAGTCAGAGACCTTCTGTTCCGGTCTCTTTCTTTCCGCCCGGTGGTTTGTCGTGTCCGGCCTTGACCATGACGGCATACAGATGATCGTCATGCCAGACCGGGAGTCGGCCGAATACTGTGCTGTCGATCTTTATAATCTGCTGGAAGGAGACTGCGTGTTCTTTCTTCCTGATTCCGGAAAGAGGCTTGAGAAGAGCAACTACAAGGCGTCCCTCGGTGTGCAGAGGACTTCCGCTATAGGAAAGATCATAGATCACAGGGAAGGAAGACTGATAGTGGTGACTTATCCTTCGGCTCTGGAAGAAGGGGTACCTGCTCCGGCAAGCATAAGGGAATCCTTGCTCAAGCTCAATGTAGGGGATGAGATAAGTCATGAAAGCATAGTTGAGTCACTCTTCGGCAGCGGTTTCGAGAGGGTGGACTTTGTCGCCGAGCCGGGTCAGTTCGCCATCAGGGGAGCTATCGTGGATATATTCTCATTTTCATATAACGATCCGTTCCGTATCTCATTCTTCGGTGATGAGATTGATTCCATTAACATATTTGACTGCAATACCCAGCTGTCAAAGGAAAAGGTCGTGTCTGCGGAGATATATCCGGACCTGACTCCGCCGGACGAGGAAGGGGAGTCAGGCGTGCAGATTCCTGATATCCTTCCGGCAGATACTCTTCTATGGCTGGATTCTTCCGATATGTATCGCGACAGGTCGTTCTTTCCTCTTCTGGAGCGCTTCAGGAGAATATATATGGAAGTGCCTCTTTCAAGGCAGAACGAGGATGCCATAAGATTCAACATAGCCCCTCAGCCGACCTTCAACAAGAACTTCGAGCTTCTTACAGAGGACATCAGGAAACGTCTTGAAGAAGGCTACAGGGTGCGTATCTATGGAGAAAAGCAGTCACAGCTTGACAGATTGAAGTCCATCTTGTCCCAGAATTCCGGTATTATGCCGGAGTTCATCCCGCACTGCAACATCCATAACGGATTCATAGACCATGAGAACAAGGTATGTTGCTACAGCGACCATGAGATATTCGACAGGTTCCATAGGGTTACTCTCAGGCGTACCGTTGAGAAGAGCGAGCAGCTTACCATCAATGACCTCACATCGTTTGCGATAGGAGACTATATAGTCCATATCGACTACGGTGTCGGTATATTCGGCGGTCTGGTGCGCATGAGGGATGACAAGGGAAGGATGCATGAGGTGGTGAAGCTGACTTATAAGGATAATGATGTGGTCTTCGTGTCCGTACATTCTCTCCATAAGATATCCCGTTATAAATCAAAGGATTCCGAACCTCCTAAGATTCATAAGCTTGGATCGAAGGTATGGCAGAGCCTAAAGGCCAGCACGAAGTCCAAGGTAAAGGATATCGCCAAGGACCTCATACAGCTCTACGCCAAGCGTAAGAGTTCCAAGGGCTTTGCATATTCTCCGGATTCATATCTTCAGCAGGAGCTTGAGTCTTCGTTCATGTATGAGGATACTCCTGACCAGGAGAAGGCGGTGCAGGCTGTCAAGAGGGACATGGAGGACGATTGTCCTATGGACAGGCTTGTGTGCGGTGATGTCGGATTCGGAAAAACCGAGGTTGCGGTCCGTGCGGCATTCAAGGCGGTTGCGGACAGCAAGCAGGTGGCCGTGCTTGTGCCTACCACCATCCTTGCACTGCAGCATTTCAAGACCTTCCAGAACCGTCTTAAGGATCTTCCTTGCAACATAGACTATGTAAGCCGTCTCAGGACTGCAAAGGAGATCGCCGATATACAGAGAAGGCTCAAGGCCGGTACTCTTGATATCGTGATAGGAACCCATAAGCTCATAGGAAAGGGATTCGAGTTCAAGGACCTGGGACTTCTGATCATTGACGAGGAACAGAAGTTCGGCGTAAGCGCGAAGGAGAAGCTGCGCCAGCTGAAGGCTTCGGTCGATACTCTTACCTTGACTGCTACTCCTATTCCGAGAACCCTCCAGTTCTCGCTTCTTGGTGCGCGAGACCTGTCGATAATATCCACTCCTCCGCCAAACAGGATTCCTGTGCAGACGGAGATCATGCTCTTCGACGATGATGAGATAAAGAAGATTCTCAGATATGAACTGAACAGGGGAGGACAGATATTCTTCGTCCATAACAGGGTGGAGGAACTTCAGTCCGTACATGATATCCTGCATAGGATCCTGCCGGATATGAAGATATGTGTGGCTCATGGCCAGATGGAGGCCAAGGTGCTTGAAAACAAGATCCTGGAGTTCATGGCAGGGGATTATGACATGCTGCTCTGCACGACGATCATCGAGAGCGGTCTGGACATTCCTAATGCCAATACCATAATCATCAATCAGGCCCAGAACATAGGTCTGAGCGACCTGCACCAGCTTCGCGGACGTGTAGGCCGTTCTAACCGCCGTGCCTTCTGTTATCTTATAGTACCTCCGCTGGTATCCATTTCCGACGATGCCCGTCGCCGTCTCAAGGCTATCGAGTCATTCTCCGATTTGGGAAGCGGATTCAATATAGCCATGCAGGACCTTGATATCCGTGGTGCGGGAAACCTGCTCGGAGCCGAACAGAGCGGATTCATCACCGATATGGGATTTGAGACATATCAGAAGATTCTGGCAGAAGCCATGGAGGAACTCGGTATGGAAACCGGTATCGTTACCAAGGGCGCTTCTGATAATTTCATTTCTGACTGCACCATCGAGACAGACCAGCTTGCTCTTATTCCGGACAGTTACATAGACATGACCGCAGAGAAGATAAGGATATACAAGGAACTCGATTCCATATCTTCGGAGAAGGGGCTTGCCGACATGAAGTCAAGGCTTACAGACCGTTTCGGAGCCATGCCAGTGGAGCTTGAGAGGCTGTTTGACATAGTAAGGATAAGGCAGATTGGAAAGAGTCTGGGATTTGAGAAGATAATAATCAAGAATGGTGTTCTTATCGCCTTCTTCATATCCAATCCTCTGTCCCAGTACTACAGGTCGGATAAGTTCTCTAAGGTACTTGAGAATGTCAGTGCGCACCCTAAGCTTTTTGAAGTGAAGCAGCCTGACGGAAGGTTAAGGATCGTAGTGAGGAATGTAGAAGGCCTTGATAAGGCTTATAAGATATTAAAGATGCTTTAATTATGGCTAATCTGTTGATAGATATAGGAAATACTGCCCTGAAGGCGTCGTGGGCCGACGGTATGACTCTCGGAAAGACTTTCAGATATCAGGGTGAGAGGATGCTTGATTTCATCCTTTCCCTTACCGCTAAGGAGAAACCTGAAAAGATAGTCCTCAGCAGTGTAAGATATTTTTCCGTACAGAATATGGAAAGACTCAGGAAGGAGTGTGACAAGGTGATTGTCCTTGACAGCGGAATGCTTGAAGAAAAGTATGCGGTACCTTCGTATCTTACCCCGGACAGGGCTGCTTCCGTGATAGCCTGTCGCTATCTCTTCAGGGACCGCTCATGCACTATATTTGATTTCGGAACAACCTTCACCATAGACTTCCTCGACAAGGAAGGAAACTTCGAAGGAGGATGCATTTCTCCCGGCTGTCATACAAGGTTCAGGTCCCTTTACAGGTATTCCAAATCACTTCCTCTTCTTGATGCACCCGAATATGTTCCTGAGGCTGGTACGGATATTGCATCGTCCATCAATTCCGGTGTCATTTCAGGTATGATGTTTGAAATTGACGGATATGTGGCTCGTAAACCTGAAAATATCTGTGTTTTTACAGGTGGAGACGCGATTTATTTTGCAAAAAGGAGGAAAAACTCCATCTTTGTAGTTTGTAACCTTGTACTTATGGGGTTGGCTTTAATAGCTTTACAATATGATTAGAAGGATTGAAAGAATATTTCTGCTGTCAGTGTTTCTCATCATAAGTGTCTGCGTGTCTGCGCAGGATGGCACTTATGGTGCGTATTCGCCTTATTCCATTTATGGAATAGGTGATATTTCGAAGGAAGGAACAGCATTCAACAAGAGCATGGGAGGCGTAGGATTGGCTACAAGGAACAGGAGATTCATAAACTATCTCAATCCTGCGGCTGTGACAGCAAGGGACTCCCTCTCGTTCATGGCTGACTTCGGACTGTCGCAGAGCAATAATGTATATAAGCAGGGAGACCTCAGGTCTGCTCACAATACGTTCAACATCTATAATTTCGTGATGAGCTTCCCTATCTACAGGTCGTCTGCGTTCATGGTCGGAATCACTCCTTTCAGTGATACGGGATATGATTTCTCATCGATAGAGACGGATCCGGACATCATAGGACAGACAGGCAACATATCATATGATTCATATGGAACAGGAAGTGTCTATAAGGTGTTTGCCGGTGCGGGAGTGACATTGTGGAAAAGACTTTCCCTCGGAGCTGAAGCCATATATTATTTCGGAAACCTTGACAAGGTTACCAATATGGATTACTCCAACTCTTCATACAGGTCCGTAAACAGCGGAAGCGACCTTATGATAAGGGGAACGACAGGAAAATTCGGTCTTCAGTATGAGCAGAAGCTCGGTGGAGATATTTCCATGATCATAGGTGCAACATACAGACTGAGCACTTCCATGAAGGGTAATTCAATAAATTACAGATATGCGAAGCAGGATAGTGTGACCGATACCCTGAAATATCAGGAGGGCGATCTTCGCAAGGCTGGTCTGAAATTTGCTGATGAACTTGGAGTCGGTATTTCAGTCAAGGGAGGCGAGAAGTGGACGGCGGAGTTCAACTACTTTAGGTCGGACTGGAGAAATTCAGGATTTGATTCAAATAGCGGATTCTCGGTAAAAAGTGATAATGAAACATTTACATCTACAGTTTCACAGTCTTTCCGTGCAGGATTCGAGATCGTGCCTAACCGAAACGATATCAGATATTATCTGAGAAAATGTGCTTACAGAGCCGGAGTATATTATGATCAGTCTTATTATAAGCTGAATGGAAATAATGTGAATTCGATGGGTATCACCCTCGGTGTGACGCTTCCGGTATTCAGACTTTACAACGGACTTACTCTCGGAGTGGATCTGGGTCAGAGGGCAAGTACAAGAAACAACATGATCAGGGAACGATATGCAACGTTCATGATAGGATTCAACATCCATGACATATGGTTCCAGAAGATCCAGTATAAGTAAATAATAAACAACACATAATTACACCATGAAAAAAATCGTACTGTTAATTTGCGTAGCCGCTATGGCGCTTCTTGGCGGCAACAAGGTATCTGCTCAGAGTAAGTATGGTGCCGACAGCATAGAGTGTATCAAGTATCTCTCGTATTATACAGAGTACTACAAGCAGAAGAACTATGATGCAGCTCTCCCTAACTGGAGACAGGCATACAAGTACTGTCCTCCTACATCAAGATATTCTATGCTCTCGGATGGTACAACTCTCCTTCGTAACCTTATCCAGAAGAATCAGAACAATCCTGTATACAAGGAGCAGCTTATCGACTCTCTCATGACTCTTTACAACCAGAGAGTTCAGTACTGGCCTAAGTATGCTGTAAGTTCACTCAACAACAAGGCTCTTGATATGTACAACTACATGAAGGATGAGCCTGCAAAGCTTCTTGAGGGCCTTACAGAGATCGTAGCTCAGACAAAGTCTCAGACCAGACCTAATATCTTCCTGTTCCAGCTCAACGCCGCTGTTGATCTTTACAAGAAGGGTATGCTTGATCCTGAGAACGTTATTGATATCTATGAGACAGGTGTGCAGTACCTTGATGGCGTAAAGGCAAAGAACGATGTAGAGGCAAGAAGCATCGAGAAGACAAAGACTGACTTCGAGAGCATCTTCATCACAAGCCAGGTGGCAAGCTGCGACAACCTCATCGCTCTCTTCACTCCAAGATACGAGGCTGATCCTCAGAACCTCGATCTTTCGAAGAACATCGTAAGAATGATGAGCCTTACTGAGGGATGTATGGACAACGACCTGTTCCTCAATGCAATCCAGACAGTTTACACTCTTGAGCCTTCGGCTTCATCAGCATACTATCTCTACAGACTTTACTCAAGCAGAGGTGATGTTGACAACGCTACGAAGTACATGGAAGAGGCTATCAACTCAGAGGAGTCTGATGCAACTGCAGATGCTGGTTATCTCTTCGAGCTTGCTGCATTCAGCTTCAAGAACGGAAAGAATGCAAAGGCTTTCGAGGCAGCACAGAAGGTTGTTGAGCTCAACCCTGAAATGGCAGGTAAGGCTTACATGCTCATCGGAACTATCTGGGGTTCTACCGTGTGCGGTGGTAACGAGATCGAAAGAAGAGCTCCTTACTGGGTTGCAGTTGACTACATGACAAAGGCAAAGAATGCTGATCCGTCACTCGAGGAGGATGCAAACAACCATATCAGACAGTATTCTGCTTATTATCCAGAGGCTTCAGAGGCCTTCATGTACGGAGTTGAGAAGGGTCAGTCATATACAGTTTCATGCGGTGGCATGAGAGCTGTGACTACAGTTAGACTTCAGTAGTACGATATTGAACAGAGTACTTCATATATTGAAGATGTCAGCAACCGCTTTGGCGGTTGCTTTCGTCGTTTATTCATGTAAGGGAAAACTCGGAGAAGCTGCCGACCTCAAGTTGGACGAAACCCCTGTACAGACCGTCAGGGATATGTTTGTAGTGCAGTCTGAGAACGGACGGATACAGATGCGTGCTTCTGCCGATCTTATGGAAAAATATGAAAGGGATACGCTTTCGTATGAGCTTTTTCCGGAAGGTTTTTCCGTATATGGATATACTGAAGAAGGATTGTTGGAGACCGAGATAGTCGCTGACAATGCGCGTCATGTGAAATATAAGGACGGAAGGGAGACCTGGGAGGCTTTCGGCAATGTGGTGGTGAAGAACCTGATAAAGCAGGAGACAATGGAGACTGATACTCTTTATTGGGATCAGAAGAATGAAAGGATATATACACATTGCTATGTGAAACTGTATTCTCCCGACGGATTCATGCAGGGATATGGAATGGAGTCTGACCAGAGAGCCAGGGACCATACCATATTCAATCCGTTCAACAGCTATGGAATTATCGTTCAGGATACCACGGAGGTGGTTATAGATACTGTCAATTTCATAGGTCCTCTATTGAAAAATAGCGTTAATTAAAATTAAATTGCTATATTCGCAACCTTAATGCGCAATCCGGAATTAAAATTTTAAAATATAAATACAATGGCAATTCTTGAAACAATCCGAGTTAGGTTCGGAATCCTGATTTCAGTGCTGATCGCTGTAGCGCTTCTGTCGTTCATCATCGATCCAAGCACTATTCAGTCGGTTTCGTCTATGTCATCAAAATATGATGTAGGTGAGATTGACGGCAAGTCTGTTTCTTACACTGATTTCCAGGCTGAGATCGAGAAGATCACTGCAATCAGCGAGATGAACGGAAACCCTGTACAGGGTGACGAGGCCCTTGCAATGGTAAGACAGCAGGCATGGCAGCAGTTTGTAAATGACTATCTCTTCATCCCTTCAGCTAAGGCTGCAGGTTTCAACGTAGGTGAGGAGGAGATGTATCAGCTTCTCTCTGGCGAGATGCTTTCAGGCATCCTCATGCAGATGTTCCAGGGTAACCTCAACAAGGAGGTTCTCATGGAGATCGAGGCTCAGGTTGACGCTGATGAGACCGGACGCATGAAGCTTTTCTGGGACAACCTTCTCAAGGCTGTGAACACAGACCAGTTCTATGCAAAGTATCAGTCACTTTTCGCAAAGAGCTCATTCAACAACGCTCTTGCAGTTGCTGAGCAGGTGAAGGGTAACAACAATACATTCGACGTAGAGTTTGTAGTGGTTCCTTTCGGTTTCTCTCAGGACAGCACAATCGTGGTTTCTGACAAGGAAATCAAGGATTACTATACTGCACACAAAGATCAGTACAAGCAGGTTGCAAGCAGGGATATCGAGTATATCGTGATCGATATCGTTCCTTCTGCCGACGACATCACTGTGGCAAACAATGCTATCGCTGCTGCATATGACGAGTTCAAGACTGCAGAGAACATGAAGACTTTCCTTCTTTCGAAGTCTGAGCGTCAGCTCGAGAAGAGATGGTACAAGGAGGGTGAGCTCAATACTCTTTCATCTGATGTTGAGGCTTTCGTAAAGGATGCCAGAGTAGGTGATGTTTCTCCTATCTTCCAGAACGGCAACTCTTTCTATGCTGTCAAGGTTATGGAGACTGCGCAGGTTCCTGAGCAGGTACAGGTAAAGTACACTCAGGCTGGTGTAGAGGGAGCAGAAGAGGCACTTGCAGCTGCAGAGCCGCAGTGGATCTCTCAGATGGACGGCTTCGAGGACCTTATGACTACTCCTCAGGGTCAGCAGATCACTATCAACGGCATGCTTTTCCAGGTTGTTGATACTAGGGATATCGTTGCAAAGAAGAGAGTGGCTATCCTTGAGAAGACAGCTCAGCCAAGCGACGCTACAAGAAGCGCATGCTATGCTAAGGCTAACTCAGTGGCTTCTAAGGCTGGTGGAAAGTACGAGGGCTTCAAGAAGGCAGTAGAGGAGGATGGTCTCTATGCTCATCCATACAACAAGATGCCTGAGAGCACAAGCAGACTCGGTTCTGTAGAGCACACAAAGGAAGTTACAAGATGGGCATTCGATGCCAAGGTAGGTGAGGTTTCAAATATCATCTCTATCGATAACAAGTACTACGTTGTTGCTGCACTCAAGGGTGCGCACAAGGAAGGTTTCATTCCTGTTGAGGAGGTCGCTGCCAGAATCAGACCAGTGCTTTATCAGCAGAAGGCTGCTGAAAAGAAGACTGCTGAGGTTGCAGAGAAGATAAATGGTCTTACTGACCTTGCTGCTGTAGCTGAGGCTCTCGGTACTACAGTAAGCTCTAAGGAGGGTGTGACATTCGCTTCATTCACTTCTGCAGGTCTTGACAACAAGTTCATCGGTGCGGCTTCAGTAGCTGAGGTAGGTGCGCTTAACGGTCCTCTCCAGGGTAACACAGGTGTGTATGTATACACTGTGACTGACCGCTCGGAGGGTGCATTCTTCACTGAGGATGACGCAGCTCTCCGCGAGCAGCAGATGAGCTATACTTCTCTCCAGATGCTTCTTCCTGTAATGATGGATGAGGCTGAGGTGAAGGATAACACAGCAAGATTCTATTAATAGATACGGATAAGATTCCTTAAGAGAGGGATGACTGAAATTTCGGTCATCTCTCTTTTTTTTATAATTTTGTGAGTATAAAGGATCTGGGTATGAATATGAAAAGAATAACAGGTATTGTGGCTGCTTTGGTGTGCCTTGCAGGATGTATCAATGAGAAGATCGAAGGAGCGGACCTTAAGGTAGGGGATGTTATTCCTGATTTTGAAGTCGTAATGAATGATGGAAGTCTTGTGAGCGACGAAATCCTTAAGGAGTCGGTATCAGTGATCATGTTCTTTCATACTTCATGTCCGGATTGTCAGCAGGTGCTTCCCGAAATGCAGAAGATATATGATAAGTATGCCTCGCAAGCTGTAAATATCGCTCTTATAAGCCGAGAGGAGTCCGAGATGAGTATCAGTGCATTTTGGGAGAAAAAGTGCTTTAATATGCCTTATTCTGCTCAAAACGGCAGGGAAGTTTATCTGAAGTTTGCGCGTGAAAGAATACCTAGGGTATATGTATGCGAAAAGGGCGGAATCATCAGGTATATGTTTACCGATAATCCCAACCCTTCTTATGATGATATTATGTCTTCTCTCGAGTCGCTTATACGTTAAAGAGGAAGTGCATGATGTCTCCGTCCTGAACGACATATTCCTTTCCTTCGATTCCGAGCTTTCCGGCTGCGCGGCATGCTGCTTCCGACTTGAGCTGGATGAAGTCTTCATATCTGATTACCTCTGCACGGATGAATCCTCTTTCGAAGTCTGAGTGGATCACACCTGCTGCCTGAGGGGCCTTGTCTCCTACGTTGATTGTCCATGCACGGCACTCTTCGACTCCTACCGTGAAGTATGTACGGAGGTTGAGGAGGGCATATGCATGCTGGATAAGTCTTACTACTCCTGACTCTTCGAGTCCCATCTCCTCAAGGAACATCTGGCGCTCCTCGTAGCTTTCGAGCTCCGAAATGTCCGACTCGATCTTTGCCGCAATCACAAGGATGTCTGCATCCTCGTCCTTTACAGCCTCACGAACCTGCTCCACATACTGGTTTCCGTCCTTTGCTGATGCCTCGTCTACGTTGCAGACATACATCACAGGCTTGTTGGTAAGGAGGTAAAGTTCCTTGGCCATCTGTGCTTCTTCCGCATTCTCAGGCTTCACTGTGCGGCATGACTTGCCCTGCTGGAGCGCGTCGCGATATTTGCAGAGGAGGTCATAGAGCTTCTTTGCGTTCTTGTCTCCACCTGTCGTTGCCTGCTTCTGTACCTTTGCAATGCGGTTTTCCACTGTCTCAAGGTCCTTGAGCTGGAGCTCGCAGTCAATGATTTCCTTGTCACGTACAGGGTCTACGCTTCCGTCTACATGGATGATGTTAGGGTCGTCGAAGCAGCGGAGTACGTGGAGGATGGCGTCTGTCTCCCTGATGTTTGCAAGGAACTGGTTTCCGAGTCCCTCACCCTTGCTGGCTCCCTTCACGAGACCGGCGATGTCTACGATCTCTACAGTTGCCGGAACCACTCTCTTAGGGTTGCAGAGGCTTTCCAGAACCTCAAGTCTCTTATCTGGAACGTTTGTCGAACCTATATTCGGGTCAATTGTGCAGAAAGGGAAGTTTGCGCTCTGTGCCTTTCCCGAACTTACACAGTTGAACAATGTTGATTTTCCTACGTTAGGAAGTCCTACTATACCGCATTTAAGTGCCATTTTCTATCTTCTTTTAAATCAGGGCGCAAATTTACGCTAACTTTTTCTTTTTCTTTAAATTATTTCTCTTTTTTAAACGACATTTTTCTGTTTTTTAAACACTTTTCCGTCTTTTCATTCCACTTTTACAGTGAATTGTTTTACGTCATTGTGAGGCTTCGCAGAAGCCGTGGCTAATCGACGAAGTCGCTGGAGCGAATGCGCAAGAATCTGTAAAATAGAAATGTAATATGAAAAGGTTCATAGTGTTTATATTACTGGCAGTTTTTGGTCAGTATGTTTATGGTCAGGATTCGCTGGTGGTGATGTTCTGGAATGTGGAGAATTTCTTTGATCATGTGGACCAGGGAACGGGGGAGTCTGACAAGGAGTTTTCTTCTTTTGGAGCGCGGCACTGGACTAAGAGGAAATTCCAGACCAAGTGTGACGATATAGCCAAGTCGGTGCTTTGGATAGGGGATGAATACGGCAGGATGCCGGATGTGATAGGTCTTGCAGAAGTGGAGAACAGATGGGTTTTATGGAAACTGCTGAACAATACCTTACTGCGTAAATATGGTTATAGGATAGTCCATTTCGATTCGGGGGACAGAAGGGGAATAGACGTCGCTTTGCTTTACCGTGAATCCGTTTTCAGGAAGGTTTCGCATTCATTGACGGTGCCTGTGGCTGGTGGTGAGAGAATGTCTACAAGAGATATGCTGCAGGTGTGTCTTGAGTGTGTAACGGGACAGAAGATAAATATGATAGTGTGTCACCATCCGTCGAAATATGGCGGTGCGGAGGAATCTTCGTCAAGGAGAAATGCTGCAATGGAAGCGTTGAGAGAACTGTGTGATTCATTATTTTCGGCTGACCGGAGAGTTCCGATCGTCGCGATGGGAGACTTTAACGATACTCCCGACGGCGAGCAGTTCTGGCTTCTTGATGGTGTTTTGGTCAATAAGTCGTACAGTCTTTTTACTGAAGGTTATGGTACTATCAGATATCAGGGTGCGTGGGAACTTATCGATATGTTCATGGTGTCTGAATCGTTGACAGAGAACTCTGAAATGGATATAGTGCAGATACCGTTCCTTATGACATATGAGAAGAAATATCCAGGCATGAAGCCCCTAAGGACATATTCCGGGCCGCGATATATCGGGGGAGTCAGTGACCATTGCCCGATTGTACTTTGTATTTTCGGCAGTTATTGATATATTTGAAAGATTTTACAGAATAAACTAATAACTACATAGAAATGAAAACAAGAATAGCAGAGAAGTTCCAGACTCTCTTCCAGACAGAAGGTGTATTCTACGCTTCAGCAGGACGCATCAACCTCATCGGTGAGCACACAGACTACAACGGCGGCTTCGTGTTCCCTGGCGCCATCGACAAGGGAATGATCGCTGAGATCAAGCTTAACGGCACCAAGACAGTACGCGCATTCGCTCTTGACCTCGACGAGTACTGCGAGTTCGGCCTCAATGAGGAGGATGCGCCGGTTCAGGCATGGGCACGCTACATCTTCGGTGTATGCCGTGAGATCCAGAAGAGGGGAGGAGTTGTCGGCGGATTCAATACGGTATTTGCGGGTGACGTTCCGCTCGGAGCAGGCATGTCTTCATCGGCTGCTCTCGAGAGCACATTTGCAAACGCTCTCAACGAGCTCTTCGACCTCGGAATCGACAAGTTCGAGCTCGCCCGCATCGGCCAGAGCACCGAGCACAACTATTGCGGCGTGAAGTGCGGTATCATGGACCAGTTCGCTTCAATCTTCGGTAAGGCAGGCCACCTCATGCGCCTTGACTGCCGCTCTATGGAGTTTGAGTACTTCCCGTTCGATCCTGAGCAGTACGGCTACAAGCTCGTTCTTCTGAATTCACGTGTAAAGCACGAACTCGTAGGTTCTCCATACAACGACCGCCGCGCATCATGCGAGCGCGTTGCAAAGGTCCTCGGACAGGAGTTCCTCCGCGGCGCTACAATGGAGCAGCTTGATGCTATCAAGGATCAGATTTCTGAGGAAGACTACCTCCGTGCACGCTATGTGATCGGCGAGGAGAAGAGAGTTCTTGACGTTTGTGATGCACTCCAGAAGGGTGATTACGAGACAGTCGGCGCCCGCATGTACGAGACTCACTGGGGCATGTCAAAGGACTATGAGGTATCATGCGAAGAGCTTGACTTCCTCGCTACAGTGGCACAGGAGTGCGGCGTGACAGGTTCCCGTATCATGGGTGGCGGCTTCGGAGGCTGCACCATCAACCTCGTGAAGGCAGAGCTCTACGACGCATTCATCGCCAAGGCAAAGGCATCATTCGCAGAGAAATACGGCCACGAGCCAGTAGAGATCCCTGTCGTGATCAGCGACGGAGCTTGCAGACTTTAATTGCATGGCGCTTAAGCGCCACGACTAAGCAAGTTTGGAGGCGAGCCATTCGGCGTCGATCTTTTCGAAGCCTTCGGCAGGGCGGATCTGAGGGTTGCGCTCGAGGATGCCGGCGCAGTCCTGGTAGACATTCCAACCGATATTTACCCCTAGCATTTGGCCATCGAGGCCATACATGAAGGTGAGGATGCGTGCGTCATCTTCACCTTCTGCTTTATAGAAGTGGAAGGTAGCAGCCATGAACTCGTCCTTCTGCTCTGCAGAGACGCTCTTCTGAAGCATTTCCAACTTTGTGACATACTTGCACATCTCAAGCACGACATCATCGAGACCAGCCTCATTTATAAGCACCTTTTCCATCAGCGACCCCATGTCGTTCACACGGCGGAGGGTATAGCCTCCCATTGCCTTGGTGTGCATCGTGATGGCCTTCATCTGTGTCTCGGAGATTTCTCCGGCAGGAATGAGCCATACCATGAGCTTGGCTACAGGGTCGTGGTAAAGGGTCTCGTACTTTGCAAGGTTCACCTGTCCGCAGTGAGGACATTCCCACAGGAAGAGTGAGCCATCTTTTACCTTTGCCTTGAGTTCAGGATTTTCTGATATGTTGATGCTTCTGTAGACTGTTACTTTGGTCTGCTGGCCGCATTTGCTGCATGGTGCCAGTGCTTCGTTGATGATTGACATGATTAAAAACTTACGTTAAATATTGGTCCTACGTACCATTTGTCCATTGATATTCCGTTAGTTGTGAGCCTGTCCCATGCGGAGCCGCCGTTCCATGAGAACGTAACTCCGACCGAGCAAGGCCACTCCAGAGTTATTATTGCATGGAGGTCTGCAGTCAGGTCGAGTCCTGCCGACCAGAGTCCTTCCTTACCTATGAATGTGTAATCGAAATGAGGATAGGTAACGAGCCTCTTGATTGCGAGCCAGTTACCTCCGAGAGTTATGTCTCCGATATAGATAGGGATTGCATAGTCCGCAGTTACCTTGACCAGGTCCCTGTTGTATAATGAAAGGTGACTGCCTAGTCCGGAGGTGCTGCTCAATCCTCTAGGGAGTATTCCTACTGCCTGCTGACTGAATGGCGACTTGTCGCGCAGTTTCTTCTGCCATATTGCCGTGAACTTGAATCCCTGGGTTCTGGTGAATCCGGGCACATATCCATATGTATAGGCATACCCCATAGGTGAGAATACATTGAAGGCGTCAAGGCGGGATACTGCTCCGATTTCTGCTCCGATGCCCCATCGAGGGTATACCTGTGAATTTGCGGTGCTGAGCATGGTGTATGCCCTTATGGAGGCGGAAGCCTGCTGCAGAAGCTTATACTTGCCTTCCTGATAGCCTACAAAGGACATAGGACCTCCGAACTCAGGCATTTCAGTCAAGATTATACCGGTATTGAATATATCGTTGGTTATCGTATATGACAGTTTCGGGATCACTCCCTTGTTCCATCCTCCAGATGTCAGGTTGAATGGTATGTACATGCTCGCGCTACCGTTGAAATATGGAATTCCCAGTTCACGTGAGTCTACCATGAAGATGCTTCCGCTTGACGCTTCCGCATAGGTCGAGAACTGCCTTGCACTCCTGTCGTTGAAGTCGACGGAGAACTGGAAGATAGGGTAGAGGCCAGAATATGTGAACTTGAAGTGTCCCGAATGTCTCCATTTAGATGGGTCGTAAGAGTCCTTGTGGGCAGAATATCCAACCTCTCCTGTAGCTGTAGAGAGGTGGTTCTGCATGACTCCTGAAACTCCGAGAGAGATGGTCTGCCACAGAGGATCGAACGAAAGGTTGTTCATGATGTTGTCGACGCTGACATATGCCGGGAACCATGTGTGCAGGTTGAACATGTGCGGTACCTTGCGGTAGCGCTCAGGTTCCGATACTTCTACATCTTCTTCATCGAGAGTCACTGCATCAGAGAATCCGTCCTTGCGTGCAAGTTCCTTCTCCTGTTCGGTTATCTTCTCTGCTATCGGATATTTATACAGACTGTCAAACCTTACCGGTCTGTCGAAAAGCGAGTCCACAGGCGAGCGGAACAGGTGTTTTCCCATCATGGTCTGTGATGAAAAATACAGGTATTTTCCATCCTCGCCGTATTGGAAATCGTATGCTCCATAGCGTGTGGATGTCCTCTGGCGGAGTTCGCCGGACGAAGGATCGAAATGGTAAAGTTCATGCACTCCTGTCCTGTCGCATGCGAAGATGAGTTCGTTGCCGTATGTTCCGAAATCCTTGATCATCAAAGGCTGAGGGCCGAGAACCTGTCTCAGTGTCCCGCTTTGGATTTCCGCCTCATATATTCCATAACCGTTCTCGGAAACAGCTGTCATATATATGTTGTCATCAATCCATGCAGTCTCGACAATCTGCAAGGAATCAGGTGCTGCAATGCTGATCAGAGTCTTTCCGTTCTCTTCATCAAGGATTTCTAATGAAGAGTGTCCGTCAGTATGATACTTTGTTACAGCGATCTTTCCGTGACCGACGGCAGGATTATAAAGCAGCTGATCCCTGCGCACAGTGCGGGTCTTGCCGTCGTCAATATAGCGCACAGCGGATCCTGATTTCAATGACCATCTCTTGTCAGGGATGCTTTCGCTCCACCATATCCTGCCGGCATCGGCATCATATCTCAGTCCGCTTGTTCTGTATGCGAAGCTGCACACCCTGTGCTCAACTCCGGAACTATCGATTCTGACAAGCACAGGTGCGTCTACATGTCCTTGTTTAACAGCATAAAGATCAGTTCCTACAACGAGGTTTCCAGAGTAGTCCGTGTATCTTGACGTTTCAGGAAGCACCCTTTCATAAGGTATGTATGGGGCTCTCAGTTCTGCATCCGCCTTCCACAGATCGAACATCGAACGGCTGACCTCCTGCCACATGTTCTCCCATTTCTTTCCGGATACCTTCTTGCTTACGTCGTAGAGACAACCTATCCTGATAGGATGCGCCGCAGACGTATGAAGGCCTTCACTGACAAATTCAGGGTAATCGTATACATGCCTGAATCCTCCTATGGTCATGTAGCCGAGAGCGTAATATGTAGGGGAGTATCTTTTCTGCGAGACATATCTCCACTTGAACCATCCTCTGTGGTCTCCCTGGTCGAAAGCCACCCAGTAATAGTTGAGGAAATCCGCCGTACGTCCTCTTCCGGAAGGGGTGAGGGCTGTCTCTACAACGACGGCATCACCTTCAGTCTGTGCAGTACCGGGGTAGAGCAGGAAGGTCACGATGTTCCATCCTTCTCCGAGGAACCACTTTCCGGGCTTCTGCCTTTCGGTGAGTCCGAACTGCATCTGGGTCACGTGGCGGGATTCGTGTACCGATAGCATTGTGCTCCATGGCATAGGTTCCGGATCATATGCCGAAGGCACGGCGAACATGTCCATACGCTTAGGGGCCCATGCGACCGAGCCGTTGGCATCGTTGTATGCGTGGATGACAACCGGCATGATCTTGCCGTCACCCTCGCCGGTGACATAGCCGGACGAACGGGAAACGGGTATCTTGTATTTCTCCAGTTTCCGTGCGTAAGTAAATGCAAGAGAATCCGCTCCCTGCGGATAAATGACCCTGTAGCTTTCTGTATCTATGAAATTCCACCTTAGTCTTCCGGGATCGTCGCCGGTCACATAGAATTGTGCCGAGGCCGATATCGGGAAAATCAAAGCGAGCAGAAGTATTATTCTTTTTATCATATTCATCACGCAAATCTAATATTTTTTTATATTTTTGTGCCTAATTGCCGCAATAGTTCAGCAAATAAACAACTTTTAATTTCATATGAATACTATTCTTAATGTGCTTTCCGTTCTCGGAGGACTCGCAATGTTCCTCTACGGTATGGCACTCATGAGCGAAGGTCTCCAGAAATCTGCAGGAGACCGACTCAGGGCTTTCATGGCCAAGATGACTTCAAATGCATTCAAGCGCGTACTTACCGGAACAGTGGTGACCTGCCTCGTGCAGTCGTCTTCTGCGACAACCATCATGGTGGTAAGCTTCGTGAACGCAGGTCTCCTTACTCTTGGAAACGCCATCGGCGTGATCATGGGAGCAAACATCGGTACGACACTTACTGCGTGGATCACATCTCTCGGATTCTCTGTGAACATCGCACTCTTTGCGGTGCCTATGATGGGAATAGGCTTTGTGCTCCATTCTTCGAAGAAGGCTACAATGAAGAACATCGGCCAGTTCCTTATGGGATTTGCCGTGATGTATGTAGGTCTTACTTTCATGAAGGACTGCTCTAACGAGATTCTCGGACAATACCAGACAGGCATGATGAACTTCTTCGGAAGCATCAACGGCTTCGGCTTCTGGTCAATCCTCCTCTTCCTCATAGCAGGTGCGGTGCTTACAATCGTACTCCAGGCGTCAAGCGCTACAATGGCGATCACGATGCTCCTCGCCGCTTCTGGTCTTATCGACTTCAGACTTGCGGTTGCAATGGTGCTCGGTGAGAACATCGGAACTACAATTACAGCAAATATCGCAGCCGCTGTTGCGAACACTTCTGCAAAGAGGGCTGCACGCGCTCATACAATCTTCAATATCATCGGAGTGATCTGGGTGCTCTGTATCTTCGGTCCTATCGTGAAGCTGATCTGTATGATCATGACCGAACTCGGTTTCCAGGATCCTATGATTGCGAGCGCTCAGCTTGCAGCCATCGCAAAGAGTGGCGAGGCTGTGGATCCGGCTGTGATGTCGAACCTGAAGGATTCCCTTCTTTATGGTATCGCAATGCTCCATACACTCTTCAATGTGACCAATACTCTCATCCTCATATGGTTCACACCTCTTATCGAGAAGGCAGTCGTTTGGCTTGTCAAGGAGCCTAAGGGAGAGTCAGAGAAGTACAGACTCAAATATATCTCCGGTGGTCCTCTCCACACAGCTGAGCTCTCTCTTGAGGAGGCAAAGCTTGAGCTTATCCATTTCGCCGAGATCTGCCGCAACGGTTTCACATATGTGCGTGAGGCTATAAACGAGCAGAACAAGGAGAAGTTCGATGATCTCAACGACAAGCTGATCAAGTACGAGGAGATCACAGACAGGATCGAGTACGAGATCGCTACATATCTCAACGAGGTTTCTAAGAACGAGATCAGCTACGAGGCTACAGAGAAGATCAAGGCTATGTACAAGATCATCGGCGAGATGGAGTCTCTCGGTGACTCAGGAGAGTCTATCGGACGTATTCTCAAGAGAAAGGAGGCACACGGAAAGGTATTCGACAAGACCATCCTTGACCGTCTGAACAAGATGTGCGAGCTTATCATCAAGGCTTATGACGTGATGATCGAGAACCTCAAGACAGAGAACCTCCGCGACATCTCGAATGCTCTCAACTGCGAGTACAACATCAACGAGTGCCGCAACCACCTCCGTGAGGAGCATATCGTCAATATCGAGAGCGACAGCTACAACTACCTTACCGGTGTTTATTATATGGACGTTCTTGCAGAACTTGAGAAGATCGGAGACTTCCTTATCAACATCTCTCAGGCTGTTGTAGGTAAGTATGAACATGAGAATTAAAACAACATTCATACTGGCGGTCCTGCTGCTTGCAGCGGGCTGCAGGGAAAGGAAGGCAGAGCAGTTTCATGCTCTGCCTTTTCCTGATGTGCAGCTGCCGAGCATGATAAGCGGTCAGCAGGAGGCGCTGGAATACATGGCGGTGAATTATTGGAACGGAATGACCGACCTTTCCCGCAATTATCCTTCTGATTCATTGCTTGTCAGCGGTGTGCGTCGTGGAGATGTGGAGCAGAAGTTCGCAGACTGGACTTCCATAATGGAATATGTCGGGCCGGGATTATGGTCCAAGGCGGTCGGCAATCTCTATGAGAGGGCGCTTGCCTGCGAGAAGAAGGATACATCGTCACAGGTGTTCGAAACTTTTGCATATCTGTTCCAGAAGTACTGCTACGATCCTAATTCCCCTTTGAGGAATGAGGATGTATATTATCACTTTGTGTCACGCTATGCCTCTTATGACGGATTATCAGATGTGGAGAAGGGTAAATATGAGCGCGAGGCGCGTCTTTGTGCCCTGAACAGGACCGGTACCAAGGCTGCGGATTTCAGATTTGCAGACAGGAGGGGGAACATCAGGAATCTTTATGATATCAAAGCTGAACTGACGCTGCTTTTCTTCAGTAATCCGGGATGTGATGCGTGCATGAACATCATCAATGTCCTTCGTGAGGATCCGGTCATATCTTCCATGGTTGCGTCCGGCAGACTTGCTGTTGTCAATATATATATAGATGAAGATATCCATGCATGGCGCTCATATATGCCTGTTTATCCGGAAGAATGGTATAACGGTTTCGATCCGGATATGATTCTTCGCAGTAATGAGATTTATGCTGTCAGAGCGATACCTTCATTATATCTTCTTGATTCGGAAAAGAGGGTAATAATGAAAGACGCCCCGGAGGAGCGTCTTTTCAGATATCTGTCATCGTAATAGATTCTGCTTTCTGTATTGGAAGGGAGTTATTCCCGTCACCAGCTTGAACCACTTGGAGAAATTGTAATTCTGTGTGAATCCCACCATTGTTCCTATTTCTTCAATTGACAGGCGTGGTTCGGACAGAAGAAGGGATTTTCCCTCGTTTACCCTCAATGTATTCAGCCAGGACTGGAAATTCATTCCAAGGTTTCTGTTAAGGTGTGCCGACAGGTAGTTGTAATTTGTTCCTATCTCCTCAGCAACTTTCTTTATTGTAAGCTCCGGTCTGCAGAATTTCTTTTCTGCAACCCATAATTCTATCTTTGGTTCAAGTTTTTCGTGCAGTTCCACAGGCTTTTCTTCTTCCTTAGCCTTTTCTTCCTCTGCTATCTCTTGATTCCTTATAATTTCGATCCTCTTTGGCATGAAGTTGATCATCTTGAATGTCAGGTAGATGAACAGGAATAATATCAGCGGGATATAGATCACGTACATGATTTCCATATAGTAGCTGATTATTGATGTCAATGATACCAGGAATATTCCCCAGAGGACTTTCCTCATCCATTTGATATCAATTATTGTAGTATACGGATCATTCACTTCCTTGTTGCACTTGTCCCATTCCTTGAGACATAGTATGAACATCCATGTGCTCTTTATTATATAAATAAGTATAAGCGCAGTAGTTACGATGTTCTGATGATTTTCCGCAATATATCCAATATATCCCAGACACAGCATCAGAGCCAGGGGAAATGCTCCGTCTGCAATCATTGACTTGGTTATTTTCCTGGAACTGCTGACCGCAAACAGGAAGGAGGTGTAATTCATCCAGGTAAATGCCAGGCAGAAGACAGAGATGATCCATAATCCTTCATAGACCGTTACCAGCTGGTGAAAAAACATACGTATGATGCAGTATGCAGCCATCAGAAGGTAGTTTGTTCCCATTATATACCTG
>JAGBTT010000069.1 GCA_017631175.1 Bacteroidales bacterium | reverse complement strand
TGAATTCTATGAAAAATGGTACGAAGAGAACGGAGGTTATCCAGACCACTCGAAAGCAATCATTGCATTTGCTGTTCCAGAGAATATGACAGAATCGGAACGGACTGTCGAAGTCAAGGTCAGCATAGCAACAGAGTATCGCGTTGCCGAAAACTGGGGCGAATGGGAAACCGTATTCAGCGCAGTTCAGGAAGGAAGTGCAGAATAAGCTGAATCGTCATCACCTCCCCAAAATTCGTGAACAAGCATTTGCCTAAAGAATAAAGCAATATGAAACGGTTTATATATATAATAACATGCGCTATCGGTTTCCCACTTTCGTGGTGCCTGAACGCATACGGACAGGATAATGTATTTTTTGTTCCTGATCCTGAAACAGCACGCTGGTCTTACCTGGAAATGGATGGAAACGGAGCCACGACCGCAACAATGGTCTATTCTGTGCACTCGATGACCGGTGATGCCGTCAACGGTAGCGCCAAAGTCAAGCTCGAAAGTGCAGGGAAACAGTCATTGGAAGAGACTGCGGCGAATTTCATATTCTATAAATTCAAAGACGGAGAGTTCACGATAGATATGAATGCTTTCTTTGAGGCGGATGTATTGGGCGAGCTCATAGATGCCGCGGCAGGTGCTGAGGGGATCGGAGCATCCGAAGAAGAGAAAAAGAAGGCGATCGAAGAAATGAGGAAACTCATAGAAATATCTGGAGAGGTCAGAGGAATACCGAGATATCCTGTCATCGGTGCTCTGCCTGATTATGAATTCGTGTTCAAGTTATCCTTCCTTACCATGACGGTAAAGGGTACTGAGCGAAAGATATCCGGAAAGGAAAAGCTCACCACGCCGGCAGGAACATTCGATTGTTTCATTATGGAAGAGACTGTCACAACCAAAGCCATGATGCAGAAAGAAGTGGAAAAGACCGTTTCATGGTATGCCTACGGAGTCGGCCTTGTCAAAGAAAACACCTACGACAAGAAAGGGAAACTGGTTTCCACTACCCTTCTGAACAGCATCAATTGGTAACAAGGTTCTTCACCTTCAACGGAGGTTTGGCGTTCAGGTTTTAAATATTTTCATTTAGTCTTGCATTTTTACCCCCCCCACTATATTTGTAAAAACTTTTGATTATGAAACGAATACTTACAACTATCACTACCCTATTGGCATCATTTGCACTACTTCACGCTCAGGAAGTCCATAGGGGATTCCAGCAGCATGTGGATTTCAGAAGCGAGGTCACAATCGAGACCTTTATTGTTGGAGCAGAATATACTGCCGGATACAGATTCAACAACTTAATATTTGCCGGCCTGGGAACCGGATATCACCATGACATATATTTCGGTGGTTACAAGACCGCTCCTGAATCTGACTTCGATCCGATATTAGGCAAGAATTCAGGAAAACCTACTGGCAAATACAAACACACAGGAAAAGGAAGTGCAATGGTTTACAGACTTGACAGGCCCAAAGCACATATTCCTATATATGCCAACGTCAGACTCTACATGATGAAGACAAGACTGGCACCCTACTTGGGAGTATCTCTGGGAGCCGATCTTTCGAAAGATTATATTCTGCCTTACGGTAACGTGACATTAGGTGGACGTCATATTACTAAACGCAACCGAGAATGGACTTTCGGTTTTTCATTCAGCTATCCTAAGTACCACGGGCATGCCCTGGCTAGTTATTACTCGAGCGACGACAACTACGACGGAGTTTCTACGGGTAAGGTTGAATACAGTTTCTGGGAAAGCTATAACCTCTCCGGAGGAATCACTGTAGGATATTCGTTTTAAGACATAAATTATCGGAATATAATTTTACATTTCGCCTATTCTACGTTAAGCGAAATGCTACAATCAAAAAATTGGGCGGCCGTGCATGATCGGTCGCCCATATTCGATTCTCAAAGAGGATCAGTTATTGGATGTCATCAGGAAATTCCAGCAGATTCTGATTGAAACGGTCGAAATCAGATTCGAACAGCCTGTCCTGAATGATCCTATACTTCTCAAACTCTGATTCTGCAAACTGTTTGGCAAACTCTGCTGAAATCTGTCCTGCATTGTCAAGGACAGCATCGCCACCAGCTTCAAGGATAATATCGATTCGGTTAGCCCTGTCTTCCATTGTCATAGGTATATGTCGCTTTGCCATACGTTCTGCCATATCAAGTACAGCATTCACCAATCCTCCCATATCCACAAGTTCCAGCTGATTTAGATAATTCTTGGCGATGCTTACATCAGGCTTGACGATCTTGCCATCAGGAGCGTTTTCCCAAGTGGTCAGCCCCATATGTTCCTTTTCCGCACTTGCTCTCTCCACTATCAGTTCTGCAGCAGTATGTCCGTGAACGGCGTAATGAATCTTATCCTGAATCTTCTTGAAGAATAATTTAGTTGTTGCAGCATCTGAACTGTAATCTATTGCTGTTGAGTAGATGTCTGTAAGTTTCTGATAGAATCTTCTTTCACTGAGGAGAATCTCTCGAATTTCTGCATGCAGATGCTCAAAGTAATCCTGACCAATGAAAGAACCATTCTCCATACGTTTCTTGTCAATGACATAACCCTTTATGGCAAACTCCTTTAATACAGCTGTACTCCATCGCCTAAAGTTTGTTGCCCTCATACTGTTGATTCGATAGCCAACAGAAATAATTGCGTCAAG
>JAGBTT010000068.1 GCA_017631175.1 Bacteroidales bacterium | reverse complement strand
TTGCATTACGTCTATATTGAGAGGTCAGGCAGACGCCCCCATATGAGGGTGTCTACTGCTGTGCCGTGGAAGAAGCAGGGACGCTCGTTCATGACATTCTTAAGGCATGTGCCTTTCCTTCTAAGGACATTTGCCCTGGTCATGGTTGTGCTGGCCATAGCGAGGCCGCGTTCTTCGGAAGAGTTCTCCAAAGTGGACACTGAGGGAATCGACATAGTGATGGCTATGGACGTGTCTACAAGTATGCTGGCACGCGACCTTACTCCGGACCGTATCAACGCGTCGAAGGATATTGCTATAGAATTCATTTCACAGCGCCCTTCGGACAGGATGGGTATTGTGGTATTTGCGGGAGAGAGCTTCACCCAATGCCCTCTGACTACTGACAGGGCTACTTTGATAAACCTCATGAAGGAGGTGCAGACCGACCTCATAGAGGATGGCACGGCGATCGGTAACGGACTGGCGACGGCTGTGGCAAGACTCAAGGATTCGGATGCGAAGAGCCGTGTGGTGATCCTGCTGACCGACGGAGTCAACAACAGCGGTGAGGTGTCACCTCAGACTGCAGCAGAGATAGCCAAGACATATGGCGTACGAGTATATACTATCGGTGTGGGCAAGGAAGGCATGGCTCCATACCCTGTCATGACTCCCTGGGGAGTCCAGGTGCAGAACATGAAGGTGGAGATAGACGAGAAACTCCTGAAGGAGGTTGCCGAATCTACTGGCGGTCGCTATTTCAGAGCTACCGACAACACCAAGCTGGCTGAGATTTACAGTGAGATCAACAAGATGGAGAAGGCCAAGACGACAGTCGACAGCTTCCCTGTCTACAAGGAACTCTTTGGATCCTTCGCGGTATGGGCGTTGTTGGCTCTGTTGTTGGAGTTGTTTCTTAACTGGTTTGTAATAAGGAGGTTGCCATGATATTTGCGGAATCAGGATATTTGTTTCTTCTGCTGCTGATCCCCGTCTTCATCATTGTCCAGACAGTGGTGCTGAGGTTCAGGAGGAAGCGTATGGAAAAATTCGGTGATGAGGCTCTGGTCAAGAAGCTCATGCCTTCTTATTCAAGAGCAAAGGTTTGGCTCAGACTCTCGTTCTTTCTGCTGGCGTTCTTCTTTTTTGTACTTGGCATTTCCCGTCCGCAGATGGGTGCCATCCTGAAGGAGCATAAGACCAGGGGAGCGGAGGTGATGATTGTCCTTGACGTTTCCAACTCTATGCTTGCGGAGGATTATTCTCCTAACAGGCTGGAACGCGCAAAGCTCGCGATTTCACGTGTGGTGGACAAGCTCAGGGACGATAGGATCGGTCTTGTTGTCTTTGCCGGAAACTCCTTCGTTCAGCTTCCGATCACTACGGACTATGTGTCAGCCAAGATGTTCCTGAGCAGCATATCGACCGGCTCGGTTCCAATCCAGGGAACAGCGATAGGAGAGGCGATAGGCACTGCGTTGAGAAGCTTCAGCGCTCAGAGCGACCGAAGCAGGGCGATAATCGTCATTACTGACGGTGAGAACCATGAGGATGATCCTGTGGCGGCGGCTTCTCAGGCAGCTGAAATGGGAGTGAGAGTGTTCACTATCGGTGTGGGTTCGCCGGAGGGTAAGATGATTCCTTTCGAAGGTGATTATCTTCGTGACAAGGAAGGCAATCCGGTAGTTACAAGACTGGATGAGTCTGTCCTTCAGGATGTTGCAGCAGCGGGCAAGGGCCTTTATGTCAGGGCCGGAAACAGCGAGTTCGGTCTTAATCCGATTGTGGATGAAATCGCCAGGATGGATGATGAGGAATATAACTCGATAGTGTTTGAGGAGTACGATGAACTTTATATGTATTTCTTCGGCATGGCCCTGTTCTTCCTCGTACTTGAAATGTTGATAGGTGACCGCAGGTCTAAATATCATTTGTTTAGGAGATAGTCTTGATGAAAAGAGTTATATACATATTGCTGTCTGTGTGTCTTCTGCTTGTGTCCTTTGCAGATGTGTCTGCCCAGACCGACAGGCGTGAGGTGCGTAAGGGAAACCGACGCTTCAAGGAAGGGGAGTATACTGAGGCACAGGTGGAATATCTTAAGGGCCTTGCCAAGGACTCATTGTCCATTGCGGCCAATTATAATATGGCAAATACCTTTTTCAGGCAGGAAGATTATGCGAATGCGGAAAAGGCATTGACGCGCGTAGAGGATAAGGCTGTAACATCTGCTGATGGTGCGGCTTTCTACTATAATCAGGGTGCAGTTGCGATAGCTCAGCAGAACTGGCAGAAGGCGGTCGAGGCGTTTGCAAAGTCACTTCTGATCAATCCAGATGATCTGGATGCAAAGGAAAACTACATCTACGCCAAGAAGATGCTCCAGAATCAGCAGCAGAACCAGAATAATCAGAATCAGGATCAAAATCAGGATCAAAATCAGGATCAGGATCAGAACCAGGATCAGAATCAGGACCAGAATCAGAATCAGGATGACCAGCAGAATCCAGACGACCAGGACAAGGATCAGGATGATGATGCCAAGGATGGAGATCAGGGTCAGGAGGAACAGAACCAGAATAAGCAGAATCAGGGCCAGCAGCCGCAGATAAGTCCGCAGGCCGCCCAGCAGATGCTGCAGGCTATTCAGGCCAAGGAAAAGGAGACCCAGGATAAGGTCAACAAGGCTAAGGCTGCCGCATTGAAGTCAAGGCAGAAGGAGAAGAACTGGTAACAGGAGGGAATATGAGAAAATTATTTATATCAATAGTGTTGTTACTGTCTGCGTTGGCTGTATATGCGCAGACAAGCATTCAGGTTCAGTCCCACAAGGTGGTGAGCATTGATGAACAGTTCAATGTCACCTTTGTCATAGAGGGAGCTAAACCTACGGATTTCAGCTGGGATCCGGGAGCAGACTTTGATCTCGTGTGGGGGCCTCAGCAGGGGCGCTCCACTAGCGTGCAGATCATCAACGGTAAGCGTACGGAGTCTTCACAGACTACATACTCATATATCCTCAGGCCTCTGAAGGCCGGTAAGTTCACACTTGCCAGGGCTAATGCCAAAGTCAAGGGAAATGAGATATATTCCGACCCTCATGTGATCGAGGTCGTGTCGTCAGGATCCTCGTCGGGGCAATCTTCCCAGCCTTCGCAGAGCCAGCCGGCACGCCAGCAGGCTCAGCAGGGAAATATATCGGATTCGGACATCTTCATGAGGTTGTCTCTCAGTCGTTCTGATGTGGTTGTGGGCGAACCTGTCATTGCGACCATCAAGCTTTATCAGAGAGTGAACATTTCGGGATTCGAGGGTGTCTCGTTTCCGTCATTCAACGGCTTCTGGAGTCAGGAAACCGAGGCTCCGTCAAACATCGAGTTCCAGAGGGAAACATATGACGGACAGATATATAATGCTGCCGTACTAAGGAAATTCCTTCTGATACCTCAACATCAGGGTCAGCTCAGGATCGATCCTGCAGAACTGGTATGCCTTGTAAGCGTAAGGGTTTCTTCAGGAGGGAACAGCATATTTGACGGTTTCTTCGACGAGTACAGAAATGTGCGCAAGAAGGTGCAGACAAAGCCTGTTACCGTCAATGTGTCTCCACTTCCGGCCGGTGCTCCGGCATCCTTTGGCGGTGGTGTGGGTGAGTTCTCCATATCAGCGTCTGTAAGCAAGGATTCTCTCAAGACCCATGAGGCCGCTTCGCTTGTAGTGACAGTGTCTGGAAAGGGAAATGTTGCGCTTCTGGAGGCACCGAAGGTGTCATTTCCGCCTGATATGGAGGTTTATGATACCAAAGTTACCAGCAGCATAGCTCCGGGCGGCATGTCCGGCACAAGAAGATACGAGTATCCGTTCATTCCCCGCAGCTATGGCGATTTCGTGATCGAGCCGATAAAGTACTCATATTATGATGTAAATCAGAAGAAGTATGTGACTCTTGAGACTCAGCCTATGGACCTCAAGGTCTTGAAAGGCAATGAGTCTGCGGTTTCGGCAACAGTAGTTGCACCGGGAATATCGCAGAAGGATGTCAAGAACCTTGACAGCGACATCAGATATATCAATGTCAAGGATCCTCTTCTGGTGGCCAAGGGCCATTTCCTGGTAGGATCTGGCCTGTTCTGGGCAATTGTGCTGCTTCTTGTTGCGGCTGCGGCAGCTTTGTGGATGCTTCTGCGCCGCATGGCGGCCCGCAAGGCTGATATTGCCGGCATGAAGAACAGGAAAGCCACAAAGATGGCTATGAAGCGTCTTCAGCTTGCCGGTACCTTCCTCAAACAGAACCTATATACAGCCTTTTACGAGGAACTTCATAAGTCTCTCCTTGGCTTTATATCTGACAAGCTCACGATTCCTGTTGCCGAGCTTTCCAAGGATAGGATTACAGAGGCCCTCCAGGCTGGTAATGTACCACAGGAGTACATCTCCTCATTCATAGGCATACTCGATGCCTGTGAATTTGCAAGATATTCACCTTCAACAGGGAATGATGCCATGGCCGCACATTACGCGGCAGCTGCGGACGTCATTTCCGCAATTGATTCCAGCATGAAGACAAAACGTTCCGCTTCAAGACCGGCCATTCTTGCGCTCCTGCTCCTGGTCATGCCGTTTGCGGCGCAGGCTCAGGAGGATGCCTATGTGGATTCTCTGTGGAATGCAGCCAACGCGGCATATTCCGAAGGCAGATGGGATGCGGCGGCGTCCGGATATGAGATGATTTCGGATATGGGACTGGAGTCTGCAGCACTGTATTGCAATACCGGCAACGCTTATGCCAAGAGCGGAAATGTGCCTATGGCCATACTCTATTATGAAAGAGCGCTTAAGGCTGATCCGTCATATGAGGATGCCGCGTACAACCTTGCATTGATGAACAGCCGCATTCAGGACCGCAT
>JAGBTT010000067.1 GCA_017631175.1 Bacteroidales bacterium | reverse complement strand
AGGTGTCAAGCTAACCTCCCTGTTCACACCGAAAGAGGTAATCCTCATAAACGGATTCATCAAGCCAAGACTCGGATTCTCACTCAAGGACCTCAACGCCATGAAGCCGGCATTCCTCTCGAACATGATCACACTGGCACTGTCTACTGAACATTTCCCGGAATTCGAGAACCAGGAAGGCATAGACTCTTACCTTCAGACACGCGCCAAGAAATACGGCAAAAGAGTAGGAGGACTCGAGACTGTCGAATTCCAGATGGACATGCTCTTTAACGAGGACCTCGAAACACAGGCTGATGATCTCGTGGACCTTGTCAAGAATGGAGACAAAGCTATGAAGGCAACCGGAAAACTTGCTCAGATATACATGACCCAGGACATGAAAAAGATCAACAGATTCATGCACAAAGGCACCGACAAGGAGGACATAAAGAAGATGCTTGACGACCGCAACATGAACTGGATCGTGCAGATGAAGGTAATAATGCCTGAAACTCCGACAATGTTCGTCGTTGGAGCAGGCCATCTCCCCGGCAAGAACGGAGTACTTAAACTTCTCGAGAACGAGGGATATACTGTCGAGCCGATATATTAAAAATTCAACGCAAGACCGACGCCGCTGCGGCAAGGGCCGACTGTCAGGGTTGCGCCCTTTTTTGCGTTGTAATCGTCTGCAATGCCCTTGAGCATTTTCCTTCCGCTGCAGTAGATCGGGATTCCTGCGCCAAGACCAGCGAGGCCGATTCCCGTAAGAAGTCCGCATCCCTGAGGCTCACCATACGATGCAAAACCGATAATACCGGCTACGAGACTGGTTCCGCAAATCCACATGAGTGTAGATCCAGTAGTTATGCGGCGGCGTCCCTTGAAATATTGGTCGCCATAAAGATTGAATGCGATCTGCTCTGCATGCATTTCTCCGAACGGAGTGTGAGAACCAAGATAAAGTTTGCCGTTTTCATAACGCATGGCTCCGGTAGTTCCTGCCAGCAACGGGCTCACTGCAGCCAGACCGAATTCCTGTACATAACCGTTCTGATAGACAATCTTGGCAATACTGTAAACACTTGCGGAATAAGTAGGGCCATACTGGTTAGCGAAAGCACGATAATATACCATATCCTCCCCTACTTCGTCTACAAGCGCGTCGACTACTCTGGAATCAATGAAATAGATCTTGTCCTGAGCTGAGAGGGCGGCACACGAAAGAAATGCCGCCAGGATTAATAAAAGGGTACGTTTCATGATGATTGGTTTTTAGAGATATGACGCAATCATGCAAGAAACGTACCACTTAAAAGGTGGAAATTCCCGTTATTTCTTCCAGAGTTTAGACATGTCTTCGAGCGTCTTGCCCTTGGTCTCAGGAACAAGTTTCCATACGAAGACAGCTGCAAGGATACATATCACACCGTAAAGGCCGTATGTGAACGCATGGCCGAAGTTCTCGCCCATCGAGCCGAGGCTCATGTTGTACATAGGCACGAATGTAGACGAAACGATGAAGTTGAATATCCACTGGAACGCAACCGCAATAGCGACAGCAGCGCCACGGATCGTGTTAGGGAAGATCTCCGAGATGAGCACCCAGCAGATAGGTCCCCAGCTGAACATGAATGAAGCGCTGTAGACCATGATGCTGATTACTGCAATCACCGGCGGAAGCGAAGCAGAGACGCTTGTCACAGCCACGCCGGCAGCACCGAGAGCCATTCCGAGCGATCCCCAGATGAGCAGTGGCTTGCGGCCCCACTTCTCGACGGTAAAGATAGCCACGAGGGTGAATGTGATGTTCACGATACCCATGAGGACAGTCTGCATCATAGGGTTGCCCATTCCGAGGGACTCGAATATACGAGGGGCGAAATAAAGCACCGCGTTGATACCTACCGCCTGCTGGAATACGCTGAGCATGATGCCCACGAAGATCACCAGCCATCCGTATGTGAAGAGTTTCTCAGTCTTCTCGCTTACAGTAGCCTTGATTTCAGCGAGAATCTCGGCAGCCTTCGCTGATCCGTTGATCTTTGTAAGGATAGCAAGAGCCTGCTCGTCCTTTCCTGTCATAGCGAGATAACGAGGAGTCTCAGGTACAAGGAACAGAAGCACTGTGAACAATCCTGCAGGAACCGCCTCGCTCACGAACATGTATCTCCAACCTGTCTCGATCATCCACTGAGCCTCACCAGGGTTCATGATCTGGTTGATGCCCTCTGCCACCTTCTGGATTGCAGGAGCGATATGGTCGCCAAGGATGATGAAGTTGACGAAGTATACCACCAGCTGACCGAAGATGATCGCGAACTGGTTCCATGAAACGAGAGTACCTCTGAGGTTGCTTGGAGCCACCTCCGCTATGTACATAGGACAGATTGCAGAAGCAAGACCCACACCGACACCTCCGAGCACTCGATATAAGTTGAATGCTATCAGAAGCGAGAATGACGGCTGTCCTTTCTCGAAGAAGAGGAATTCAGGAGCATATGAGCCGAGAGCCGAGAGGAAGAAGAACACACCCGCCATGATGAGCGATTTTCTTCGTCCGAGGCGCGAAGCGCATATTCCCGAAAGAGCGGCACCGATCACACATCCGATAAGGGCGCTGGATGACGTGATTCCGTGCATGAAGTCGGTGTAGACAAAGTCCTTGGCACCCATGAAGAATGCCTGAAGACCCTTTTCTGCACCCGATATGACCGCTGTATCGTATCCGAAGAGCAGTCCTCCGATTACAGCAACAAGGACTATCGAAAACAGATAGCCCTTGCTGCCTCTATTAGTATTATTGTCTATCATAACCTTAACATTAACAAGTCGCCAAAGGCGACCGGCCCGGGCAGGGCCGAAATACCCCTGAAAGGGGTCGGTGGGAACCACCGGGGGTTAAGATATCATGAAGTAATACTTAACAATACATGTTAAGTATTGCTTCGTAAAGTTCCTGCTTGCCTGAAGTCTGCTTAGGCTCGTTAACCTCCTTACCGTAAGCGTAAACATCCTCAAGAGTAAGCTCGCCGTTCTCGAACTTCTTTCCGAGACCCTCGTCGAAGCTTGCATAACGCTCGGCAACCATCTTGCAGAGTGGAGACTCCTCGAGGAGAGCAGCTGCGTTCTCGAGAGCGCGTGCCATTGCATCCATAGCTGCGATGTGAGCGATGAAGATGTCCTCGAGATCAGTAGAGTTGCGACGAGTCTTGGCGTCGAAGTTTGTACCACCGTTTCCGAGGCCGCCGTTGCGGATGATCTGCATCATAGCCTGAGTGAGGTCGAATGCATCGATAGGGAACTGGTCAGTATCCCAGCCGTTCTGGTAGTCACCGCGGTTAGCGTCGATAGAACCGAGCATGCCTGCATCAACTGCGCATGCGAGCTCGTGCTCGAATGTGTGACCTGCGAGAGTAGCGTGGTTAACCTCGATGTTCACCTTGAAGTCCTTGTCAAGACCGTGAGCCTTGAGGAAGCCGATTACTGTCTCAGTGTCAACGTCATACTGGTGCTTTGTAGGCTCCATCGGCTTAGGCTCGATGAGGAATGTTCCTGTGAAGCCCTTTGAGCGAGCGTAGTCACGAGCGAGGGTAAGCATCATTGCAAGATGCTCCTTCTCGCGCTTCTGGTCTGTGTTGAGAAGGCTCATGTAACCCTCACGGCCACCCCAGAACACGTAGTTTGTACCGCCGAGCTCGATTGTAGCGTCGATTGCGTTCTT
>JAGBTT010000066.1 GCA_017631175.1 Bacteroidales bacterium | reverse complement strand
GTCGCTACTGCTGAGGTCGTTAATGGAATGGTAGTGGTCAAGGGTCTCAAGGCCGGTCAGACCACAGCATCTATAACTGGCTCACGCACAGATAAGTTCGTAATCACAGTACGCGAAAACGCAAACGGCAACGGATGGCTTTAATAAGGTTCATAATGGTATGCGCAGCCGTCATGGTCTCGGCCATGACGGCGGATGCCCAGCTCCGCATGGTCTCTAGGGAGAAGCTGCAGGAGGTGGCGAACCCTGCTCTGTCCGCAGACTCTGCAAGTCTGTCATTCGAGCAGAAGCATATCATTGCGGAACCGATGAACGAGGATGATGTTCCAAAGACCTTTGTGTACAGATTCACGAACATCGGCAAGGAAACTGTCGCAATAAAGAGACTGGTGTCCACCTGCTCATGTGCGTCAGCTGTATGCTCGGTCAAGGAAGTAGCCCCTGGCGCTTCTGCTGAGATTTCGGTGAAATATAACCCAAAGGGGCATCCCGGAAAGTTCGAAAGGAAGATCTTCGTGTACACGCAGGAGGGAAATGCCCCCGCTGCGGTTCTCAACCTTTCAGTAGAAGTGGCTACAGGCGCGGATCTTTCACAGGAATGGCCGGTCCAGATGGGAGGTATCCGTCTAAGACGTTCGGAAATCACTTTTGACGGTGAGGCCAAGGCTGTAGAGCAGTTGAGGTTCATAAATCTCTCCGGAAAGCTCCTGGCGCTGCAGTGTGAAGAATATTTCCTTCCCGACTGCCTGTCGTTCAGGACTGAACCTGCCGTGGTGGAGGAAGGAACGGAGGGTGTAATCATACTTTCATTCGACCCGTCGCTTCCTGGTGCGCGAGAATCCATGAATGTCATCCTCAAGGGACTAGGACTCCCACCCACAAAGTCATCTATAACAGTAAGAATAAAATAACATCAAAATGAACAAGATAACAAAGATACTCGCTCTTGCCTTCATGGCTGTCGCGTCCATCGCATGTAACAAGATTGACGATCCGCAGGGCAATGGCCCCGAGCCGCTTGAAGTCAACACCAACAACATCTCAGGCAAATGGGAACTTGTCGAGTGGAACGGTGCTCCTATGGCAGAAGGCACATATGTCTACATGGACATCGAGCGTGGCAAGACCTACACAATGTACCAGAATCTGGACAGCTTCAACAATATTCCTCATGTGATAACAGGTTCATATAACCTTGCGGCTGATCCTGAACTCGGCGCCATCATCCGTGGCAGCTACGACCACGACAACGGCGACTGGTCCCACCGCTATATCATCAAGGATCTCTACGAGAACGAAATGTTCTGGGTAGCAAAGGACGACCCTGCCTTCACCCAGAAGTTCTGCAGAGTCTCAACCATCCCTGTAGAATAGCTGCAGACATCTAGCGCGTTTTACTAAGAAAACCGTGGCAGATACCCTCTTCAAAGTCGGTATCTGCCACGGTTTCTCTATGTTTTCGTGGACGATGTCCGCAGTATATTACTGCTCGTCAACGCCCTGGTCGTCAGCGCCGCCCTGTGGACCTGCCTGACCCTGGAATGGGCCCTGAGGACCTGCCTGGCCAGCCTGAGCTGCCTTTGCCATGTCCTCTGAAGCTGCATGCCATGCTGCCTCGAGCTCTGCGTTGTACTTGTCGATGTCTGCAAGGTTCTGTGCCTTCACTGCGTCCTGGAGCTTGTTCTTAGCCTCCTCGATAGCTGCCTTCTTCTCAGCAGGAATCTTGTCGCCGTACTCCTTGAGGTTCTTCTCTGTCTGGAAGCACATGCCATCAGCGTTGTTGATCTTGTCGATGCGCTCCTTCTCAGCCTTGTCAGCAGCCTCGTTAGCCTTAGCCTCGTCTCTCATTCTCTGAATCTCTGCGTCTGAGAGTCCTGATGATGCCTCGATACGGATGTTCTGCTCCTTGCCTGTAGCCTTATCCTTAGCGGATACGTTGAGGATACCGTTGGCATCGATATCGAATGTCACCTCGATCTGAGGTACACCTCTTGGTGCTGGTGCGATACCGTCGAGGATGAAGTTGCCGATGAGCTTGTTGTCCTTAGCCATCGGACGCTCTCCCTGGAGCACGTGTACGTCAACTGCAGGCTGGTTGTCAGCAGCTGTAGAGAATACCTGTGACTTTCTTGTCGGGATTGTAGTGTTAGCCTCGATGAGCTTTGTCATCACGCCGCCGAGAGTCTCGATACCGAGTGAAAGCGGAGTTACGTCGAGAAGGAGGACATCCTTCACGTCACCTGCAAGCACACCACCCTGGATGGCAGCACCCATAGCTACAACCTCGTCTGGGTTCACGCTCTTGTTAGGAGCCTTTCCGAAGAACTTCTCAACAACAGCCTGGATTGCAGGGATACGTGTCGAACCACCTACGAGGAGAACCTCGCTGATGTCTGATGCGCTGAGTCCTGCGTCCTGGAGGGCCTTGCGGCATGGCTCGATTGTTCTCTGGATGAGAGAGTCAGCGAGCATCTCGAACTTAGCTCTTGTAAGAGTCTTCACAAGGTGCTTTGGCACACCGTCAACAGGCATGATGTAAGGGAGGTTGATCTCTGTAGAAGTCTGGCTTGAGAGCTCGATCTTAGCCTTCTCTGCAGCCTCTTTGAGTCTCTGGAGGGCCATTGGGTCCTTCTTGAGGTCGATGCCGCTGTTCTCTGCTGCGAACTCTGAAGCGAGCCAGTCGATGATAACCTGGTCGAAGTCGTCTCCACCGAGGTGAGTGTCACCGTTTGTTGAAAGTACTTCGAACACGCCGTCTCCGAGGTCCATGATAGAGATATCGAATGTACCGCCACCGAGGTCGTATACAGCGATCTTCATGTCCTTGTGCATCTTGTCAAGGCCGTATGCAAGCGCAGCTGCTGTAGGCTCGTTGATAATACGCTTAACCTCGAGACCTGCGATCTGGCCAGCCTCCTTTGTAGCCTGACGCTGTGAGTCAGAGAAGTATGCAGGAACTGTGATGACAGCCTCAGTAACTTCCTGTCCGAGGTACTCCTCTGCAGTCTTCTTCATCTTCTGGAGGATCATTGCAGAGATCTCCTGTGGTGAGTAGAGACGACCGTCGATGTCGACACGTGGAGTGTCGTTGTCGCCCTTCACTACCTTATATGGTACGCGTGCTATGTCTCCTGATACCTGGCTGTACTTCTCTCCCATGAATCTCTTGATAGAGAAGACAGTCTTGTGAGGATTGGTGATAGCCTGACGCTTTGCAGGGTTACCGATCTTTCTCTCGCCGCCGTCAGTGAATGCTACCACTGAAGGGGTTGTTCTCTGTCCTTCGTTGTTGATGATGACGGTAGGCTCGTTACCTTCCATCACTGCCACGCATGAGTTGGTGGTTCCAAGGTCAATTCCAATAATCTTTCCCATAATTTTATACTTTTTAAATTTATTATTCAACATGCTAAAAGGTTTGTGAACTCCGTTGACCCCCGAGACGTGCCTACGGCACTTACTCACCCCCTGGCCGTGGGTGGCATGTCAACTCCGTTCACAAACCTTTTACCAGGAAGGCACACTGATATTAACGAAAGGTGTGCCAAGGGGGAGAATGAAAAAATATATGCCAAAATGTCAGTTTTAGGGTGACAATGTGCTCCGGATAATGACATAATTGCTATTTTTGTGACATGATTTACAGAGAACTTTCAGCAGGCGAGTTCAACGATCTCGCATCAAGGATACTTTATGAGGACAACCATCTTCTGGTGGTTAATAAGAAAGTCGGGGAGATTGTCCAGGGAGACAAGACTTCAGATGAGCCTCTTACGGAAACATTCAAGGCGTTCATAGCGCAGCGTGACTCGAAACCGGGTCAGGTGTTCATGGGCCTGCCGCACCGGCTGGACCGTCCGGTAAGCGGCATTGTCGTGCTCGCAAAGACTTCCAAGGCACTCGAGAGGCTGAATGCAATGTTCCGTGACTCGGATGTGCATAAGTATTATTGGGCTTTGGTTTGTGCCGAGCCTAAGCCGGCGGAAGGGCATCTGGAGGACATGATGTGGCGCAACGAGAAGCAGAACAAGTCATATATCTGCCGTCCCGGATCTGCGCGAAAGGATGCCAAGCTTGCCAAGCTGAACTATAAGCAGATCGGCAAGACTGACAGATATTGGCTCGTAGAGGTGGAACTTCTTACCGGACGTCACCACCAGATCCGCTGCCAGCTCTCCAACCTCGGCTGTCCGATCAAGGGTGATCTCAAATACGGCTCTCCTCGCTCGAACCCGGACGGCGGCATTTCGCTCCATGCCCGCCGCATAACCTTCACCCATCCTGTCAGGAAGGAAGAAATGACCATCGAGGCCCCTGTGCCATCAACCTGGAAGGGTGTGTCTCAGCAATAAAATAATATGAGAAGATACTTCTTTATGATATGCGTCATGCTGATGACTATGGCATGTGCGCAGAAACCGCTTGTAATCGTGCAGATCGCTGATGTACAGCTGGGATTCGATGCCGCAGTGAAGGGAAGCGTGCCGGGTGCGGAATATGTCAATGACCTGACATTCGAGGTAGAGTGTCTCAAGGCTACTGTAGCCAAAGTCAATGAACTGAAGCCCGACATGGTTGTGTTTACCGGTGATCAGGTGCACCTGCCATATGATAAGGAGCAGTGGGATGCTTTTGTGCAGGGCATTGCCGATATCGATCCGTCAATCGAACAGTACCATCTTCCCGGCAATCACGATCATATTCTAAAGGACGGCACAGCAGATCCACAGGACTTTATAGCACGGTTCGGTTCGGACAGGTTTGCAGTGAGGAAGAACAATGTGAATGTGGTTGGCATCAATACAAGTCTGATTTATTTCGACTCTGCTCTGGAGCAGGATCAGATGGTATGGCTTGAGGAAGCGCTAGATGCAACCCAGGCCAGTGACGTGACATTGATTTTCGGTCAC
Organism: Bacteroidales bacterium; assembly: GCA_017631175.1. Lineage (GTDB taxonomy): Bacteria > Bacteroidota > Bacteroidia > Bacteroidales > UBA932 > Cryptobacteroides. The sequence continues at coordinate 11,841 of JAGBTT010000066.1, read as the reverse complement.
CATCCGTTCTTCTGTGAGAACATCGATGAGGAAGACAGCCATGTGCAGATCCCGAAGTTGAAGAGGCGTCAATACTTTGATTACTTCAGGTCAAAGGGAGTGGATGCCGTTTTTGCAGGTCATCTACACGATAACCGTGCGGGAGAATATGAAGGCATACCGATGCTGACGACAACATCTTCCGGCTATCAGCTCGGCGACGGCCCTGCATCGATCCGTGTCATAACCATCATAGACGGTCAGATGTCGGAAGAACTTGTGCCGATAATATAGTGTTACGATGTGCGTGGTAGTGTAAATGCCTGATTTATAGATGTATATGCGAAAGTCCTGCCGTCAGGGGAAGGCAGGACTTTTTCGTAAGCTGTTGAGTTTAAGGTGATTAAGTGCGTGCGGTTATCCGAAGATAGTGTTCAGCACGTATGCCAGTCGGTAGCCGGCTACCAGGAGTCTGTCCTCAAGGAGAGGGGAGAAGTCGTACACATACTGGTATGAGAGGTTTGGGTTGTCTACGCCAATGTTCTCTACATATTCATAGAGTGATGCTGCGCCGTCTACGGTGTCCATGAACCACTCCTCGTATGTTCCGCGCATAACGCTCTTTCTGTACTTCTTGTTTGCCCTGTCAAGGTGCTCCACCCACTCGGAGTAGCTCCACTTGCGTGCTGAGTCGATCATCTTGCTGTCCCAGATGGAATGGAGGTTGGTGTTCTGTCCGAACCATCTCACCTTCATGCCGTTGCCGCCTCTGTCAGAGAGCCTTCCTGCATGCATCGGGCAATGGAGGTCGCCGACCATGTGCACGATCATCTTGAGGTAGTCAACCCTCATGCTGTCGGTCAGGTTGTCATAATTTTCTGTAAGCTCCTTTGTGAGGAACTCAAGTCCGTTCACTACGTCTCCGTCAGGGTTCTTTGTCATGGTCTGATATGTCATACCCTTGTCGACATTGGCATAGTGCCATGTCTTTGTCTTGTTATATCCGTTTTCCCAATAAGGCGAGTTCTGGATGTTGTCCATCCATGACGAGTAGTATACAATAGACTTACCGTCAAGGAGTTTGCTGATATTCTTCTTTGCCTTGCGGGTAAGGTGCTGCTCAGCAATCGCAGCTACGATATCATGTCCCTTTGCTCCCCATGCGAACGCATTGGTGGCGTTAAGAAGCATAGTTATGCTTAAAAGCGTGATAATGATTTTCTTCATGTTAAAAGTGTTTGGTAAATCATACAAAGGTAATATTTTTATTACAAAGGTAATATATGAATGCAGATTAAAATTTTTTGATTATCTTTGCCGCTGAAAAACAGAAAGTTAGTTATAGTGTGGGCGGCGCGAGTCGCCAAAATAGTTACAATTTTAAAGATTAGTTATTATGGAAATCAACAACATTGGAAACAACGCAGGTCTCGTTTGGAACGCGCTTAACGCAAATGGCAAGATGACAGAGACTAAGCTTAAGAAGGAGACAGGTCTTGCATCAGCAGAGTTCTTTGCAGCTCTCGGATGGCTCGCTCGCGAGGGCAAGCTCAACGTAGTGGTTGAGACTCGTTGCGGCAAGGAGTGCGAGTACTACACTCTCAACGCGTAATCTGAAATTCCTGAATTTTAGATAGAGACAGTCTTAAGGCTGTCTCTTTTTTTTATTTATATTTGCGACCATATCAACTCAGTGTAATTATGTTCCGTCGCGTATTGATCCTTGTTTCATTTGTGGCAATGTTCCTTGCTGCATGTTCCCCTGTAGATGTTCCCGTCGTTGATGAACTGCCTCAGGAAGAACCCCAGACTCCAGAACCGGAGCCATACTATGTGCCTATGCTGAAGATATATGTGGAAAATGAGGGAGTGATCGACAGCAAGGATGAATATAAGAATGTGACGGTCGACCTTGTTGAAGGGTATGAGATCGTGCTCTCTGCCAAAGGCCGTGCGAAAGGAAGAGGAAATGCGACCTGGGGTTACGATAAGAAACCATATAAGATAAAGTTTGACCAGAAGCAGAGCTTTTTCGGTCTGACAGCCAACAAGGATTGGGTTCTTCTGGCAGAATACTGTGACAAGTCGCTGATGAGAACAGCCTACATGTGTGAACTTGCGCAGACTGTCGGTCTGCCATATCCTATCCATTACCATCATGTCCAGCTTTATCTTAATGGTGAATACAATGGAATGTATGTCCTTACTGATCAGGTGGAGAAGAAGGGCGGACGCGTCGATATCGAAGACGATGGTTTCCTCTTTGAGAATGACAACTACTTCTGGGAAGAGCCGGTCAACTTCATGACTGACCGTCGCCAATACTGGTACACATTCAAATATCCGGACCCTGAGGACGGCGAGATTGCCGCAGGAGATGAAAAATATAATTTCATCAAGGGATTCATGAATGACTTTGAGGACGCTCTTTATGGCGATGCCTTCAAGGATCCGACCAAAGGCTACCGCAAATATATTGATGTACAGTCTTTTGCGAAGTGGTTCCTTGTCCAGGAGCTGATAGCTAACCTTGAGCCCAACATGTACTATGTCCTTCCATCGAGAAACTCGAAGCTCCAGATCGCTCCGGTCTGGGATGCGGAGTGGAGCCTGGGACTTGCCTACAGGGAAGACGAATATGCCAGCTGGGCAGCATTGCCGACCGAGCCTGATCCGGACCAAGCTGTATGGAGCAGGTGGAAATACTTCGGAAGGCTGTTCGAGGATCCGTATTTTGTGGATGCCGTTCGTAAGGAGTGGGCTGCCCTCAAATCTCAGATCCCGGCATTCAAGGAAAAGATGACTGCCCTTGCCGAGGGTATCAGCGAAGGGCAGGTCATGAATTTCCAGAAATGGAATATCTTCGGATGGCATGTCAGCGTCGGCCTTGTCCGTTTCGACACCTGGGAGGAAGAAGTCAAGTATGTGAGTGACTTCTTCGACCACAGGGTCCAGTGGCTGGACGCCTATCTTGCCACTCTTTAGTTATGATGCTTCATATCAAGCCTGATAGCTTTCAATTCGTCGAGCGGCCTTTCCGGGTGTTCTACATAAGCCGGCACAGGCATTCCTGAGAATTCTCCGAAATACTGCACGCAGGCGTCACGCCACCAGCGTGCGTCGCTCTCCTGGATCTCCAACTTCGCCCTGACGGCTTCCCAGCGTTCAGCATCCACGTATGGTTTCATCTCATCCCATACAGAAAGATAGCTGCGTGCAGTCTTGATGCCGCGGTCATATCTGAAGCATATCTCGTCCCAAAGCGTGCGTCCGCTTGACATTGTATGGGTCCATGGCACATGGTGGAACCACAGCAGGAGGTCTTCAGGACATGTTGCAATACTATTATATATAGATGCCAGAGGCTCATGATACTGGTCTACATTGCAACTGCCTCCACGTGTCCTGTCGAATCCGACTCCAAGACTGTCCGCCTTATGGTAATATTTAGGAAGCCAGTCCGGACGTGCTCCCTCGATCTCGCACCATGGCTCGGGACCATAATGGTGTCCCCATGCGAATATGTGATGGAAGCCAAGCGGCATCATGTAATCCACAGCCGCTTCGCGGGATGACATCATCATGTCCAGGACAGGTTCGGTGAACTCTGTCTCTGACGTAAATGTCTGCTGCAGCCACTCCAGTGCGATATCTTCCGCACTTAATCCGGTATCCCATGCCATTCGGCCGAAACCATACCACGACGACTGGGCGAACTCGTGTCCGCACCAGTTGGCGTCGCGTCCGATGTTCGCGACGCCCGCGATTGCCGTTGTCTTGTATGTCTCAGGGTAAACGGAACCTGTGGTTATGGCGGCTACCGTAGAGCCTTCTCCGCTGCAATAGGTGTCGCTGTCGAGACATTCCTTGAACAGTGGCACAAGATATACCAGATGGTTGGAGAAACCCAGATATTCCTGGGTAATCTGCAGCTCCGGCATAAGGGCAGTCTTTGACATGCGGCCGAAAAGCGGGCTGAAAGGCTCGCGAGGCTGGAAGTCCACCGGACCGTTCTTGATCTGTATGATAACATTGTCGCGGAACTGTCCGTCCAGAGGCTCGAACTCTTCTACGGCCTGGTTTGCCCTGTCTGAGCTCTTAGGCGAGTAGACGAATGCCCTCCACATCACGATGCCGTCATAAGGGGCAAGCGCATCGGCGAGCATGTTGGCTCCGTCAGCATGCGTGCGTCCGAAGTCCTGCGGACCTGGAAGTCCCTCTGAGTTAGCCTTTACAAGGAAACCGCCGAAGTCGGGGATGAGACCGTATATCTCAGAAACCTTCTCTTTCCACCATTGCTGAACCTCAGTATCGAAAGGATCGGATGTAGGTAGCCCGCCGAGCGCGGCAGGGGAGGAGAAGTTGACTGAAAGATATACATGTATGCCATAAGGACGCATGATGTCGGCAATCTGGGCAACCCTCTCCAGATAGTCTCTGCGGAGGATTTCGGGACTCGCATTCACGTTATTCAGTACGCTTCCGTTTATGCCGACAGATGCGTTCAGGCGAGAATACTCTTCGATCAGTCTGACAGGCACAGGCTCTCCCCAGTGCCATATAGACCAACCTGCATAGCCTCTTTCCACAGTGTTGTCCAAGTTGTCCCAATGGTTGAGGATACGGCGGTCATACGAGGGCTCTTCACGGACGTCAAGCACGCCGGAAGCCTTTCCTGTACGTTCCATACGCTGAAGCGCATACTTTCCGTACATGGCTCCGACATCGGTCTTCGCCAGGATCTGCCTTCCCTGTGGCGTATCCTTGATCATGAATCCGTCCTCATGCAGGTCAAGCGCCGGGTCGATAACGATATCGGCTTCTACGTCGGGGTCGCCGCCAGGCAGCCATAACAATGCCTCAGGCTCCCGTGGGGCGCATGAGACAATGGCAACCGCCGCAGCGATTGCCATCATCAGTGTCATAAATCTATTCATCGAGACCTTCTATTGTCTGGATAGTTCCGTCTTCATTGTATTTAAGCTCGCACACCTTGAGGCTTCGCAGCCATGTCCTTCCGCCAGAAGGGACACTGTCGTGGTGGAAGAGCCACCACTTGCCGCCGAACTCCACGATCGAGTGATGTGTGGTCCAACCTACTACAGGGGTAAGTATCACGCCCTTGTATGTGAACGGTCCGTAAGGGTTGTCTCCGATAGCATAGCAGAGGTAGTGAGTATCGCCGGTAGAGTATGTGAAATAGTATTTTCCGTTGTATTTGTGCATCCATGATGCCTCAAAGAAACGATATGGATTGTCAGCGGTGAGAGGCTTTCCTTCCTCGTCGACAACCACAACCGGCTTAGGCTCTTCAGCGAAGCCGAGCATGTCGTCGCTTAGACGTACGACGCGTGCGGGAACCGCCACTTCGTCACCTGAAGGCAGATACGCGCTCTCAAGCGCCTTGTTGTCCTTGTATCTCTGCAGCTGTCCGCCCCAAAGACCTCCGAAGTACATGTAGTACTTTCCATCCTCCTCGAGGATGGCCGGGTCGATGCTGTAGCTGCCCCTTACAGGGTCCGGCTGAGGAACGAATGGGCCGACAGGCGAGTCGCTGATCGCAACACCCAGGCGGAAGATGTCGTTCCTGTCCTTCAGAGGGAAGTACATATAGTACTTTCCGTCCTTCCTTGCCACATCGCAGTCCCAGAGCTGGCGGCCTGCCCAAGGAATGTCGTCCACGTCCAGAACCTTGCCGTGATCGATGACCTCGGATGTCATCGGGTCGTTGCCGTCTAGACTGAACACATGGTAGTCCTTCATGTTGAAGTGGTCTCCGTTGTCGTTCTCTTCTATTCCTGACTCCCAGTCATGCGAAGGGTAAATGTAAAGTTTTCCGTCCCATACGTGTACTGAAGGGTCTGCCATATAGTCGGCAGGGAAGAGGTATCTTTTCTTTGTAGCCATAATGTTACTTGTTCATGTATTCGTTAAGGAAAGGTTTCGGTTCGTGGTTGCGGTCGAACAGGAGGCAGTAGTCGGTACGTCCCGGGATAGGCCAGCCGTTCTTCCATGAGTCTTCGTCGCTCACGCCCCATGCGGTAACGCGTGTGACCACGTCAGAGTGCTTGAGGAAGAGGTCCATGAAGCTCTTCATCCTTGCGTTCCACTGTGCTGAGACGTCTTCAGGGAGGCCGTCCTTATAAGGGTTGAGCTGCTCTCTGTATTCCGCCCAGTCGGTAACGTTCGCGCCCATGTTCACTGTAGGAAGCGCTGACATGTCCCATTCTGTGATCATCACGTTGATGCCTGTGCCGGCAAATGCAAGGAGGCTCTCCTCGAACTGCTCGAGAGTAGGGTAGTCAAGTCCTACGTGTGCCTGCATTCCGATCGCATCGATGCGCAGACCTCTTTCCTGGAGCTGCCTGATAAGCTTTACATAACCGTCGCGGCGACCGGGATCGCTCATGCCGTAGTCGTTGAGGTAGAGCTCTGCATCAGGATCAGCAGCATGTGCGCACTCGAACGCCCATGGGATGAACTCCTCGCCGAGGATATCATAGAAAGGGCTCTTTCTATATGAGCCGTCTTCAAGGATCGCCTCGTTTACTACGTCATATCCATGAATGCGGCCCTTGTAGCGGGTCATTATTGTTGTGATGTGGTCCTTCATGCGCTGCTTGAGCACCTCAGGGGTCACATATTCTCCATTCTCGTCATAAGGGAACCACCTCGAAAGCTGAGAGTGCCATACGAGACAGTGACCGATGATGAACATGTCGTTCGCTTCGCCGAACTCCACGAACTTGTCTGCGAGCTCGAAATTCCATACGTCTTCCTCAGGATGGATCTCCATGCTCTTCATGCAGTTCTCTGCCACGATGGAATTGAAGTGCTTCTTCACGATCTCGACTCCTGTGGTGTCCCAACCTCTGATCTCGGCCTCGTTAAGCGCCGCTCCGATGTAGAACTTGCCCTCGAAAGTGTCCTTTACGCCCTGAGGAGCCTTTGGTGCGCAGCTGGCTGCGACCAGCGCCGCCGCTGCAAATGTCAAAAGTCTTTTCATATGTCTAATTGTTTGATCTTGCTTCGATTTCCTTGTTGATGTTGTCGATCACGTCGTCCTCAAGCTCGTACTTCGAGATGATGAAGATTGCAAGAAGAAGGAGGGCTGCAGGGATCACGCACACGAGCCAGAGGATACCCTGCTCGGCGAGCGGTGTCTGCTGAGAAAGCTCTGCGTTGAAGCCTACGATCGAGAGCACGATGCCCGGAACAACGCCTCCGAGGGCCATGCCTGCCTTGAAGAAGATTCCGGTAAGGGCGTTCACGATACCTGCGATACGGCGGCCTGAAGTGTACTCTCCGTATGAAACCACCTCAGGGATGAGTGCCCACATGTAGCCTGTAGCTACGATGATGCCGGTACTCTTTACGAACTGTGCGATGCACAGGAGCCAGAACTGCTTGAGTGCAGGAACCGATACGAAGATGTACATCATTGCCATGCCGACAATAGCTGTTCCGAGGAAGAGGTAGAACATGCCCTTCTTTCCGATCTTGCGCTTGATTACTGGCACAAGAGGCATGAAGATGAAAGCCGGAATTGTTCCCAGCCACATGAATGCTGTTGTCATTACCGGAGTGGCTCCGACATTGTAGCTCATGAAATATGCGTCAGCAGCGTTGCCGATGCTCATCATTGCAAATGCTGTGATGAAGAAGAATGCGATCACTCTCAAAGGACGGTTGCGTACGAACTCCATCCACAGGTCGCTGACCTTCACGTTCTCAGCCTCCTTCTGATCCATCACGACGCGTTCCTTGCACTGCGAGAACGAGAACACCAGGAGTGCGAGTCCTGCGAGAGCGAAGATGGTCATGGTGATGAACCATGCTGATGCTGCCTCAGGTGTGTTTGTTATGGCGGAACCGTCAGCGGCCTTAGGCGCGAAGATGGCGATCACAAGCGGAAGCGACTTCACCACGAGTGCTCCGAGGTTTGCCATGAACATACGTGTAGATGTGAGGATTGTGATCTCTTCCGTATCGCGTGTGAGTGATGAGTTGAGCGCTCCGTATGGTACGTTTACCAGCGTGTAGCACATGCTCATACCTACATAAGTGATGTATGCATACACGATGGATCCGCTGAATCCGTTCCAGAAGCAGAGGATTGCCAGACCGACGAGAGGAATACCTCCGACAATCAGCCATGAACGGTATTTTCCCCATTTAGGACTGCTCTTGTCTACGAATGCTCCTACCAGAGGATCCCAAAGTACATCCACGAGTCTGACTACGAGGAACATTACTGCCGCCGTAGCCGGGCTGAGGCCGTAGACGTTGGTGTAGAAGAACAGCAGCCATATGCTGACTGTCTGATAGATGAGGTTCTGGGCCATGTCACCGGCACCAAAACCGATTCTCTGAAGCCATGAAAGCTTGTAGAATCCCTTTGCTTCGTTGTTTGAATGAGACATGTGGTTATCGTTTTAGTTGTTTCTTTATATCTTTCAATGCAGCCTTGCAGACCCTCTTGCCAAGAGTCTTCTTATCTAGAGGATGGATGTCGTTCCATTCGCCAAGGTCCTTGTTCTTTATCAGTTCTGTGCCAGTGACTGTGTCAGTCACCTTCGCCTGCTCATCTCTCATCTGCTGCCAGGCCTTTCTGCCTTCCTTGTCTTCCTTATGCAGGAAATCTGCAAGTTCTACAATATAGATAGGCAGATCATTATCCTTGAACGTCTCTCTCCAGTTTCTTATCATGGTTCCAAGCAGAGCTGCATATTCGTTGCGTCTGTCTACATTTGACTCTCCCTGATACCATAGCACTCCCTGGAACTTCATGTTTCGCAGTGGGGAGATCATGGCATTATATAAGCATACCGGCTTATAGAAGAAGAACATCATTGAAGGGGCTTGAGGCATAGGTGATCCCAGCTTGTATTTCCAGGTTCCCTCAAGGGAGATTTCTTCCGTGCCGCAAATTATCTTATATGGCTTTTCAGGAACGAACGAAGGCTGTCCTCCGTTGCTTATTACTCTGACTGTGACGTTGTTGACTCCTGCCTTGAGGACTCCTGCCGGAATTCTGTAGATTCTTGGAGGATACTGGTATGTGGTATTGCCTACGAAATGTCCGTTTACATAAACAGAGTCTGCATCTACGATACATCCCATGCGGATTATGGCTTCCTTGCCTGCCATCATGGCCGGAATCTCTATGTCTTTTCTGAGCCAATGTGACCCTCCAACCGGGTTAAGACCATCGTTGCCCCACTCCTTCGAGAATATTTCGACTGTTTTCCAGCCATTGTCGTCAAGATCCGGAGAATACCATTTGATGTCGCCTGCCAATCCCGGGTCCCCATGGTCGAGGGCTGTGTTCCATCTGTGGAAATTTTCCCCTTCGAGCTGCTTTATCCTTTGAAGGTATCCTTCGTCTTCGTATAAGCGTTTTTCGTTGATGTACTTCGGGAATGCTTTCAGAGCATCCTCGCTCATCCATGCCTCGACCGGCGTGCCGCCCCAACTGGCGTTGACCAGACCCACCGGAACCTTTGTCTTCCTGTGCAATTCCTTGGCAAAGAAGTATGCGAGGGCGGAGAATTCCATCACGTTTTCCTGTGTGCATGGTTTCCATGAAGCAGAAGGGGTATCATTGCGCTCCTTGTTGAAATCGAATGTCTGAGGTACGGCATAATGCCTTATGAAATTGTTTTCATATCCCGATATTTCTTCGGCAAACATATCCGTCACGCGTCTTACCGGGAGTTCCATGTTTGACTGTCCGGAGCAAAGGAAGACGTCGCCGACGAGAATGTCGTTCAGCTCGATGTCACCGATGATCATGGTGTATGGCCCTCCGGCGCGCATTTCAGGAAGAACAGCTTCCCACGTTCCGTCTGAAGAAGCAGTTACATGGACTTTCTTTCCGTTCCAGAAAATGTCGAACTTCTCGTTGCAGCCAGCCCATCCCCATACCTTTATGGGTTCGTTTCTCTGCAGGACCATGCCGTCGCTAAGCACGGCGGGCAGGCGGACGGCTCCGAAGCTCTGGAGTGCTGCAATCATCAGCGCCGCTATAATCGTAATTCTTTTCATAGCTATTCTTTGTAAGGTTTGCGCGCAAACCTTACAAAGTTAAATAAATTTTCCTTAAACCCTAACGCTTGTAAGTAATACTGTGATAGTGTTGCGGATGATGATGAAAATTGTTAAATTCGCAAGATTATTTGAAAATTCTAAATCTAAAAATATCATGAACGACACAAAAGTAATGAACCTTGCTGCGGATAACATCCGTATCCTGGCAGCTTCGATGGTTGAAAAGGCTAAATCAGGACACCCTGGTGGAGCAATGGGTGGAGCGGACTTCATCAATGTCCTCTATTCGGAGTATCTTCAGTATGATCCTGAAAATCCTAAGTGGGAGGGCCGCGACCGCTTCTTCCTCGATCCGGGCCATATGGCGCCAATGCTTTACGCACAGCTGGCTTTTACTGGAAAGTACACCCTTGAGGAACTTCAGCAGCTTCGCCAGTGGGGATCTCCGACTCCGGGACACCCGGAGGTTGACGTGATGCGTGGCATCGAGAACACGTCAGGTCCTCTCGGACAGGGTCATGTCTTTGCAGTAGGAGCCGCTATCGCTGCAAAATTCCTTGCTGCGCGCACAGGAAACCCTACATTCTCGAAGGAGACTATCTACGCATATATCTCTGACGGCGGTATCCAGGAGGAGATCTCACAGGGAGCTGGCCGTGTAGCAGGTACCCTCGGTCTTGACAACCTCGTGATGTTCTATGACGCAAACGACATCCAGCTTTCTACAACATGTGAGGAGGTCTGTACAGAGGACACTGCCATGAAGTATCGTTCATGGGGATGGCATGTCATTACAATCGATGGTAACGACTGCGACCAGATCCGCAAGGCTCTTGACGAGGCAAAGACAATTGCTGACCGTCCAACCCTCATCATCGGAAAGTGCGTGATGGGAAAGGGCGCAAGGACAGCCGACAACCAGAGCTACGAGCGCAACTGCAAGACTCATGGAGCACCTCTCGGAGGAGATGCATATAGAAATACAGTAATTAACCTCGGCGGTAATCCGGACGATCCGTTCGTGATTTACGATGAGGTGAAGACTCTTTACGCAAAGCGTGCAGAGGAGCTCAAGGCTATCGCTGCAGAGCGTCATGCAGAGGAGGCAGCGTGGGCTGCAGCTAATCCTGAGAAGGCTGCCCAGCAGGCAGACTGGTTCAGCGGAAAGGCTCCGAAGGTAGACTGGACAAAGGTTCAGCAGAAGGCTGGAGACGCTACAAGAAACGCTTCAGCTACAGTTCTCGGCGTTCTCGCAGAGCAGGTTCCTAACATGATCGTTGCATCTGCAGACCTCTCTAACTCAGATAAGACTGACGGATTCCTCAAGAAGACCCACGCTTTCGTCAAGGGTGACTTCAGCGGAGCATTCTTCCAGGCAGGTGTTGCTGAGCTTACAATGGCATGCGTATGTATCGGTATGACTCTCCACGGTGGTGTGATCGCAGGTTGCGGTACATTCTTCGTGTTCTCGGATTATATGAAGCCTGCAGTGCGTATGGCGGCCCTCATGGAACTTCCTGTGAAGTTCATCTGGTCTCATGACGCATTCCGCGTAGGCGAGGACGGCCCAACTCACGAGCCTGTCGAGCAGGAGGCGCAGATCCGTCTCATGGAGAAGCTCAAGAACCACAGCGGCAAGAACTCTATGCTCGTTCTCCGTCCTGCAGACGTTGAGGAGACTACAGTATGCTGGAAGATGGCTATGGAGAATGTGGACAGCCCTACAGGCCTTATCCTCTCTCGCCAGAACATCGAGATGCTTCCTGAGGGAACAGACTATGCTCAGGCAGAGAAGGGTGCATATATCGTAGG
>JAGBTT010000065.1 GCA_017631175.1 Bacteroidales bacterium | reverse complement strand
GTCGAGAAGGTGGTCCTCAAGACGACGGAATGCCTCCTCCTCAGGGATACATGTGTCAGTGACACGGTTCATGTGCTTCTCAAGAAGCTCCTTCTCCTGCTCTGGTGTAAGGTCTCTATAGTTTGGAACCCTGTAGTAGTGGTTGTGAGCCACGAGGTTCATGATATCCTCCTCAAGGTTGTTTGCCGAGCATGATACGATCTGGATCTTGTCCTGACGGATCATCTCTGCGAGTGAAAGTCCGAGCTCTGCAGTCGACATTGCGCCTGCCATGGCAAGCATCATCTTGCCGCCCTTGTTCATGTGCTCGTCATATGCCTTTGCAGCATCAACGAGAGCTGCAGAGTTGAAGTGACGATAGTGATGCGTAATGAACTGTGAAATAGGTCCTTTTTCCATTTGTATGAATTTTATGTTGTTTGTTTATGTATCGGTGCTACAATCTGCGAAATTACGGATTTTTTCCCTATTTTTGCAATCGTTTTCGGCACAATTTCCGAAAACGGACGACACTTGACAGACAAGAACAAGATAAGATGCTAGATATCAATACAATAGAGCAATTTGACAAAATCGCCACACCTTTTTACTACTACGACATGGATCTGCTTCGCAAGACAGTGGATCATGCTGCAGAAATGGCTGAAAAGTATGGCATAAAGATACATTATGCAGTCAAGGCAAACGTTGAACGAAGGCTGCTGGAGTATATCAGCGGCAAGGGTTTCGGAGCTGACTGTGTCAGCGGAAACGAAGTTCTGCATGCTTATGACTGCGGTTTCCCAGCCGACAAGATCGTATATGCCGGAGTCGGAAAGAGCGACAAGGAGATCTACAATGCCCTCAAGACCGGTATCGAAGCCTTCAACTGCGAGTCCCTTCAGGAGATCTATGTAATCAATGAAATGGCCCATGTGCATGGTCTGAAGGCCAATGTATCAGTCCGCATAAACCCGGACATCGATGCTCATACCCATAAGTATGTGACAACCGGACTATATGAAAACAAGTTCGGCATCTCTCAGCACGAGTTCGACAAACTGATAGACATCCTCAAGAAAAGCGGGCACATAAACTTCATCGGCCTGCATTTCCATATCGGATCACAGATCACCAGGGTTGAGGAAGTCTTTGCACTGGAGTGTCAGCGAGTAAACGACATCGTCGCTTACTTTGAGCGCAACGGACTGAAAGTGAACAACATCAACCTCGGAGGAGGTCTCGGAGTGGATTATGACGATCCGGATGAAAACGCAATCCCGGATTTCGAGACCTGGTTCAGGACGATATCTGAGAATATCGTTCGCCGAGAGGACCAGATGGTGCATGTGGAGCCTGGACGTTCACTTGTGGCCCAGTGTGCGACATTGATATCACGTGTGCTTTTCGTAAAGAGCGGAGAGACAAAGAACTTCCTGATCATGGATGCTGGTATGAATGACCTGATCAGGCCCGCGCTATATGGTGCATACCATAAGATCGAGAATCTTTCAGCATCACAAAGGACATTCTACCCTACACATCAGGCATACGACATCGTAGGTCCTGTCTGCGAGTCCAGCGACGTATGGGGCGCAGGCAGACTTCTGCCTCTCAGCGTACGCGGAGACCTCATGGCGATCCGCAGCACAGGAGCATACGGACAGGTGATGGCCAGCCGATACAACATGAAGGACCTTGCGCCGTCAGTATTCAGCGATGACCTGGATTCTGCTCCTGCTGTGGTTGACTACTTTGAAAAATAAAACAATAACATATGTTCGAGAATTTAAGTGAAAGACTTGAGAGGTCGTTCAAGATCCTCAAAGGTGAAGGAAAGATTACCGAGGTGAACATCTCGGAGGCGATGAAGGATATCCGCCGCGCCCTTCTGGACGCCGACGTGAGCTACAAGATCGCCAAGCAGTTCTGCGACGACGTAAAGAAGAAGGCGATCGGCCAGAACGTGCTTACAGCCGTCAAGCCTCAGCAGATGATAGTGAAGATCGTTCACGACGAGCTTGCAGCGCTCATGGGAAGCGAATCGTCAGATATCAATGTAAAGGGTTCTCCTGCAGTAGTGCTTGTAGCCGGTCTCAACGGTTCGGGTAAGACAACATTCTCCGGAAAGCTCGCCCTCCATATCAAGAGCAAGCGCGGAATGAGGGTACTCCTCGCAGCCTGCGACTACTTCCGTCCGGCAGCGATCGACCAGCTGAAGGTGCTCGGTGAGCAGATCGGAGTCGAGGTTTACTCTGAGGAAGGAGTAAAGGACCCTATCCAGATCGCACAGAACGCAATCAAGAAGGCCAAGTCAGAAGGATACTCAGTGGTTATCGTCGATACAGCTGGACGTCTCGCAGTCGACCAGGAGCTTATGGACGAAATCTCTGCGCTCCACACTGCCGTGCAGCCGACAGAGACTCTCTTCGTAGTTGATGCCATGACCGGTCAGGACGCTGTTGAGACTGCCAAGGCATTCAACGACAGACTTGACTTCGATGGAGTAGTCCTTACAAAGATGGACGGTGACACACGCGGTGGTGCCGCTCTCTCTATCAAGGCTGTTGTCGGCAAGCCGATCAAGTTCGTCAGCACAGGCGAGAAGATGGAGGCACTTGACGTGTTCCATCCATCACGTATCGCTGACCGAATCCTCGGAATGGGAGACGTAGTATCCCTCGTGGAGAAGGCTCAGGAGCAGTTTGACGAAGCACAAGCACGCGAACTCAAGAAGAAGCTCGCGAAGGACCAGTTCACACTCTGGGACTTCTACAACCAGATCCAGCAGGTTAAGAAGATGGGTAACATCAAGGACCTTGCTTCAATGATTCCAGGGGTAGGCAAGGCCATCAAGGACATTGATATGGACAATGACTCATTCAAGGGCATCGAGGCCATCATACTCTCGATGACTCCATACGAGCGCGAGCATCCTGAGTGCCTCAACGGAAGCCGAAGAAAGAGAATTGCAGACGGTTCAGGCACATCACTCCCCGATGTCAACAAGCTCATCAAGCAGTTCGAAGGCACCCGCAAGATGATGAAGACAGTCATGGGCGCCGGTCCGATGGGCATGATGGGTCGCCACGGCGGCAAGAAGCGCAGATAGCATATTCACACTACATAAATCATAGGCCATCGGCCTTGTCAGATCCTTCCCACTTGCGTGGGCCCCTTCCCTTTTCGGGAGCCAATGTCTGACAAGGCCGATGGCCTATGATCATAATCTTTATTGTTGAAAATGCTACTCTCCAAGGAGGTATTTCTGCCAGAAGGCGTGGTTTGCGTTGAGGAAGTGGTCGCCCTGATAACCATAGTAGCCATGCATGCCGTCTGGGTAGATCATGAAGTCGAACTTCTTGCCGGCACGATGGAGGACATCCAGAAGTTGGAGGGTATTCTGATGATGGACGTTGTCGTCTCCGGTGCCGTGAGTCAGCTTCAGCATTACGGACTCATCAGTCGAGTAATCGGTCGGATAGCCGTCGACATAGTTCAGGACCTTTGAAACGGCATAGCCTTCCGGATTGGCCTGAGGAGTATCCATGTAGCGTTCAGTATAGTGTGAATCGTAAAGAGCCCAATCATAGACTCCACCTCCGGCGATGCCATAATGGAACTTGTCCGGTGCCTGCATCAGAAGCATCGAAGTCATGGTTCCACCAAACGAGAATCCCTCGACTCCGATCTTGTCACCTGCAACATAAGGGAGAGACTGAAGCCATGAAGCCCATGCGCAGAAGTCCTTGACCTCCCATACTGTGAGCTGGCGATAGATCATGTCAAGACCTGCACGTCCGTTATGTCCGGCTGCACGTGGATCGACTGTAATCTGGATGATACCATTGTCGGAATACCACTGGTTGGACGCGTTCGGAGTCACCCAACGGTCACGCACCAGAGGTGTATTCGGACCGCCATATATGTCGACATGTACGGGATACTTCTTCGATTCATCGAAATCCTTAGGATAAACGATCATGCCCGGAAGCTGGAAGCCATCTTCAGTCGTAATGTATACCAGCGAAGGAAGAGCATATGCAGAAGAATCATAATCAGGGCCCTGCATATCTGCGACAACGACACCCTGACGAAGTTTCTTGCCTGAGGACGGAAATATCGCAACCTTCGTAGGGGTCGTCATGTTGGAATATGACGCCACGAAATACTTTCCGTCCGGCGAGAAAGAAATGCCAGTCGCATTATATGCAGGATCTGTAAGCGCAGTAATGACTCCTTTCTTATCAACTTTGTAGAGAGCCTGCTTCGCAACGGCATCGCGCTTTGCTGTGAAATATACGTCGCCCTTCTTCTCGTCTACCCGCACGATTGCGACATTCCAGTTCGGGCCGTCTGTCAAGCGACGGAACTGCGAGCCGTCGTATGACAGGAAATATATCTGCTGCCATCCGGTCTCGAATTCACGTGCCATATAAAGACCGTTGTCAGTAAAGACAACACCGTCAAACCAGTTGAGCCATGTCTTATATGTTTCATTATATACATGTCGCTTGGAACCGTCTGCAACATTGACCGCATAAAGATCGATCGTATTCTGAAGACGAGGCATGCGTGCAACGAAGAACTCCTGAGAGTCCGGTCCCCAGAACGGAATACCGAAGTACTGGTCAAGGCTAGGGTCGAAGTCCGCCCATGTAACAGCATCCTCACAACGCATAGGGCATCCCATACATTCGCTGGTAAGATCCACGATACCGATACGCACCTGTGGGTTGGTCTGGCCAGCCTTCGGATAACGTGTCTCGCTGAGCGAACCGCCAAGCGCAAGGTCGGTCACGCGCGGGCTCTGCGACTGGGAAGCCGCAGCATCAGGGTTTGCAAACGCAGAATAGATCGGGAACATCGGTACCTGCGAGTTGTCGAAACGGTAGAAGCCTAGCTTCTTGCTGTCAGGCGACCACCAGAATGCCCTGTACCTTGATGCACGACCGAAGATCTCCTCATAATATACCCATGAGGCATATCCATTAAGTATCACATCAGAACCGTCAAAGGTCAGACGTGTCTCAACCTCTGTCGCGATATCGACCACATATAGATCATTATCACGTGTAAAGGCAATCTTGGTCGAGTCAGGCGAGTAGGTCATATTGACAGCGCCTTGAGGTCTGACAGGGAACATGAAGTATTTTGCCGGAGACTTTACACCGACCGTCTTCCCGCCAGTGCGGGAATTCATCACAAAGGCAGTGCTGTCCGTATATATTCCATTATAAGTGAATATAACCTCATCGTCATCGACCCACTTCCACGCACGCGGAACCGGATTGAACTCCTGGGCAGCAGCGCACACCGCCACCACTGCAAATAAAACCGATAATACTGCTTTCTTATTCATGATCATAATGTAAATAACTCATCTTTAAAATTGACCAGGTAGACCTTTTCGGTCGCACGTGTGATGGCTGTGTAGAGCCACTTCAGGTCGTCGACAGTCAGTTCCTCCTGCCAGAAGGGATTATCTATGAACACACATCTCCACTGTCCTCCCTGGGACTTGTGGCACGTGATCGCATTGGCATATTTCAGCTGCAGGGCATTGTAATACTTGTCCTCCCTCACTGCCTCATACCTCTTCTTCTTGGTCGTCAGGTGCGCGTAGTCCTCATTGACTCCCTGATACAGCATGTTGGACTGCTCATAAGTCAGAGATGCACTCTCTGATTCAAGCGTGTCAAGAATGACCTTGGCCACGATCTCCTGATCATCATAGTCCGGGAACGATATGCGCGCTTCAGCGAAATGAAGTCCATATCTATCTTCAAACCTGGATATCTTCTGCAACTTGGCGATGTCTCCATTTGCAATGTAATCCATGCCCTCGATGCCTTCCAGAAACTGATAGCAGTTCTTCACTATCATAAGCTTATCATCACGCACAAGGCGTTCCTCCTTGAACTGCACTGTAGACCTTATTCCAAGATTATACTTGATCGCCCGCTTGTTGGAACGGCATAGTATCACTGTCTCATCCTCACCATATGAAGCATACGCATCAGAAATCTTCTCTATCAGGTCTCCCCCGCTGATTCTCTCCACATCATGGAATCCTTCCAATTCAAGCCCGAGGTCACATATATCCATGACTCCCGGTCCGTAATCCATCTCCGAGATCATCTGACGGATCAAGGTAGCATTATGAAGGATGCCGGACTCCTGCTGCTGACGGACCACAGTGGACAGCTCAGCAAACACCACTCCTCCCATCATCGCCATATAATCATGCAGAAGCGCCGGACTGGCATCCAGCCCCACAGGAGGCAGCTGCGCAGAATCTCCGATGAGAATCACCTTACACTCCACACCGGCACGCACAAAGGAAATAAGGTCCTCCAGAAGGTTGCCGGATCCGAAGGCAGAACCTCCGGAGGTCTGGCCTGCATCTATGCCGATAAGCGACACCTCATCGACGACAAAAAGCGCCTCCCTATCCTTGTTAGGCGCCAGCGAGAACTGCCCGAAGCCATCGCCTCCGACCGACTTCTGACGATATATATGCTTATGGATCGTATAGGCCGGCTGACCGGCATATGAAGAAAGCACCTTGGCCGCGCGACCTGTTGGAGCAAGCAGCACGCACTTTGTCCCAAATTCCTTCAACGTTGCTATTACAGACGATATAGCCGTAGTCTTACCGGTTCCTGCGTATCCGTTAACTACAAGGATATCATCGTCATCATCGCTGACAAAGTCTGCCACCTTCCTCAAAAGAGCGTCCTGACATGAGGTCGGGGCATGTCTGAGATGCGACAGAAAACCTGTATATATAAATTCGCTCCTACCCATCACTTTCCCCTCCGGAACATCATTGCCATGACAACAAGTATAGGATATATCTCCACACGCCCAAGAAACATGTCAACTGTATATACAAACTTGGATACTGCCGCCTGAGATGAATAATTGTCCATGCTTCCCAGTTCGCCAAGACCAGGACCGACGGACCCTATAGATGCTATGACACCAGAAACAGCCTCTGTCGCCGTCTCACCACAAAGCATGACAATGATTATTGACAGGAAAGTGAGGAGGAAATAAGTGACTATATACATCATGACCGCCTTGACGGATCCGTCAGAAAGATGTTGCCCGCTCATGCGGACACGACTTATCTCAGAAGGATGAAGCCTGTGCCTTATCTCATGACTTATTGCCTTGAATGCTATCAGGATCCTGTCCACCTTGATACCTCCCGTAGTCGATCCCGAGCATCCGCACTGGAACGACACGAATAAAAGAACAACTCCAGCCAGCCATGGCCACAATGAGTTGTCGCAAATGGCAAAACCCGCGGTAGACATATAGCTGACTACCGTAAAGGTAGCATCCATAGCTGCTCTTCCGACATCATCATACCCACCCTGAGTCAGCAGAGCCAGCATTATCATTACCGAGCACACAGCAATAGACCCAAAATAATACTTTACTACGGCATTGTTCATCGGTTTGAGCGACCCTGTGGCAAAAACCGCATATATAAGTCCGAAATGCATGGCACAGACTGCCATGAGCACAAGGACAATCATATTGATAAGGTCAGAATCAAAAGCTCCTATCGAAAGGTTCCTTGTGCTGAAACCGCCCGTCGCAGCAATGCTGAATGCATGGTTCAAAGCGTCAAAGAAAGGCATGCCTGCCGCCCATAGCGACAGAAGCGAAATAATCGTAAAGCCGAGATATATACTGGTGATGATCATCACGACCTTACTTGACTTATACCTGTAACCTTCCTTGGACAGAGATGACATCTCCATATTGGTAAGCTTATGCTTGTAAGGACTGGCCCCGGGCAACACAAGAAGCAGGAAGACAACTACTCCCAAACCACCGATATAGTGAGTGGATGACCGCCAGAACAGGAGGCTGTGAGGCAGAGCCTCGATATCCTTAAGGATTGTAGAACCTGTAGTAGTATAGCCTGACACGCTCTCAAACCAGGCATTTATAAGCGTGAACTCCCCTCCCCACATCACATACGGCAACATTCCGAATATGAATGAAAGAAGCCAGGAAAGGACTATGGTCAAAAAACCATCTCTCAGTGACAGCGTTCCCGGCCTGCGTGCGAATATGAAAGGGAAAGCGCCAACCAGAAGCGTTATGACAAAACTGATCAGCAAGGGGGTAAAGCCTGAATCCATCCCGTATATCAATGACACGACAAGGGACAGAAACATGAACAAGGCACTGACCAGCAGTGCCATGCCCACATTATACGATATGGCTTTGATGTTCATCCTACTCCTTCTCTCTCAATGCCTTGATCCTACGCTTCAGCTCATGATTCTCTTCCGTAAGGTCAGACACGCCGGTATTTATGTTAGCCAGCTGGTCATCGCCGTCAAAGGCATAGTTGAAGACTCTTCCGGTCGCCTTATATGCATCTATTCCGGCAGATATCTTATATATCGGATTCACATAACCGACCATGATGAAATAAAGCAGAAGGAAAATCATCAGAAGACCTGCTCCGACTGACACAACGCCCGGGATGATACTTCTGTAAAATCCGGCATCGAAGTTCGCGGAATTGGTCTGCAGTTCTTCATGGATAGACTCATTCAGAACATTTATATCTTCACGGAACTTGCTGTATCGAGGCTGGAGGGTACCGAAGAACCATTCGCCTGTATTCACGCTGTCAGCAAGGAAAACCTCATCGAACTTCATGGAAGTCTTCATGAAGGCATCAAATGAGACTACCACGCTGTCTACCATCCTCATTCCCGCAGGAGACTTCACCGAAGCCTTCAAGGAATCAGCCTGCGCAGTGAAGTCCTCGAGATCAAAGTCAGGCATGATCGAGATGTCATTGGAAACCACCACTGCAAGCATCTGCTGGTCATACTCCCTTGTTATGTCTGCAAGCCTCTGTGAAAGGTTAATGCTCTCGATATTGGAAGCGATGAGCTCGGACACATAGTCGCTCATACGACGGTATTCCAGAATGGAAATGATGCCCGAAAGCAGCAGAACTGCTGCGATAGAGCCTAATGCACGCACAAGCCTGATCCTCATCGAAGGCCTCTTTTCCTGGTTACGTCTGAATAATCCGAATGCCATATCTATGCACTTTAATCCAAGCAAATATAATAATATTTCATCAGAGTGTGAACAACTGCGACGGATAACGTCTCGGAAGACATCTCAAGGCAACACTTCCCTTCCCGACTCCAAGCTCCTGCAACGCCTGGGAAGCGCATGCATAAGCCAGTTCATGAGTATTGTTGTTCTCACTGAGGTGACACAGGAAGATATTCTTAAGTCCCGGATGCCAGAACCTTTTGATGGCACCGGCACACTCGTCATTGCTGAGATGTCCGCATCCCTGCACAATCCTCATCTTGAGTTCATATGTATATGGACCGCGCATCAGCATATCCATGTCATAATTAGACTCGATGACAACCGTATCGGCCTGACGGGCATATTCGACAGCCTCGTCTGTCATGCGACCGATATCAGTCATTATCACGAACTTGTGCCCATCTGCCTCAATGGCATATCCTACTGTCTGCGTAGCATCATGCGGCACGACGAAATAACGGACCTGCATTCCTGCAACCTCGGTCCACGCACCTTCTTCGAGCACGCGGCGATATCCACCGATGATCGAAGCGGTAAATGTGTGGCGTGCAAGAGCATCATGAATAGCCTTCGCCGTATACACAGGCTTCTTGAAACGCTTGCAGAAAGGTCCGAGATGACGGATATGGTCAAGGTGGTCATGCGTGACAAGCACTGCGGAGAAAGAATCCAGCGCGAGATTGTATTCCTGGAAGATCTTCCTCAACTTCACAGAGCCGACACCTGCATCAATCAGAAGTCCGCCTTTTTCAGTAGCGAGATAGTAGCAGTTGCCGCAGCTTCCGCTCGAAAGACTCATGAACCTGACCATCAGCGACCCTCCCTGCTCAAGACGTCATACATAAGGGCCGCAAGGTCGGTACCTGGCTCATAATAGACAGCAGGAAGACCTGCCTCTATTGAACCGTCAACATTCTTCTGCGAATCATCAATGAAAAGCATCTGTTCAGCAGGAAGACCGATCTCACGCATTACAGCCTTATAGAATGCTGCGGACGGCTTCAGGGCCTTCATCTCGAATGAGAAGAAGCACTTGATGAATATATCCTTGAGCGGTATACCGGCTTCGTCGAACATCCTGCTGGAGAACGGAAGACATATCGCATTGTTGTTGCTGAGCATATACAGGTCATATTTTTCCGACAAATCCCTGAGCAGCTGAACCTTAGCAGGATGGATCCCTACAAGGATATGCGACATCGCCTCATCCACATCGGCGGCAGCCGCGCCCGGTCTCGATCCGGCAAGCACGATTGCACGGAACTCTTCGGCAGAAAGCCTGCCTTCCTCAAGATCTCCGTATATGCCCTTCTGATGACATGCATCAATGATGTTGTCTATATCATGATATCCTATGCTTTCCTTGAAAGCCCTCTTGCAATCTTCTATGTCAAGGTCCACAAGGACACCTCCCATGTCAAATATCAACGCCTTAATCATTGTTCTCTTCACAATATTTCTTTATGACACCGTACGCATCCGCTACGCCGAGCTCTCCGGCACGCGAAAGGTCGATGCATCCTTTTTCCTTATCCTTCAAATATATGAGTACGAGGCCTCTGTTGAAATATGCGTCTCCCATGTATGGATATATCTCAATGGCCTTTGTATAATTCTCTATTGACGCCAGATGTTCGGCCGAAAGGCAATACAGGTTGCCGAGGTTGAAGTATACATAAGGTACGTCCGGCATTATCTGCGCCGCCGTCTTCATATCCTCGACAGCCTCGCTGTAGTCATATTGTCTTGTGACCTGATCCTTGACCCTCGCCCTGGCAGCACCGGTATCATCCATCGACAACACCTGCACATTATTTTCAATCGTAGACAGAAACTCTATCATCTCCGCCCGCAGAGTTCCCCTGTTCATATGGTAGAATGCGCTGTAAAGAGCCTCTACACCCTGATTCTCCTCCTTAGCCGCATCAATGGCCCCACTGTAATATGCAAGGGAAGAGTTGAAATGCTTCAGATCATTCTCATATAGTGCGCGGACGAAAAGTTGCTCCGAGGCATTGCCATCCCAAGCATATCTCTCCACCTGCAAAAGCTGCTGCTCATCCAGCTTCACCGGTTCATTCTGAATCCTCACACCCACAGGCAATGATGATTCGAGTCTTGTAACCAGCGGATTTTCATAACCTCGCGAAAGTGCATAATTCACAAGATCCTTCTCACCGGAAAGCACGAACTTATATAAAGGACGGAGCTTTACGTCAATATCCCTGTTCTGCAGAAGCTCGTCATTGAAATCCTTCTTTGCAAACTCCGCATCAAGCGACAGCAGGGCGCTGTATTTCTTGGTCGTATCTGCAAACGAGCCGGATTCAGTCATGTTCTTCTCCCTGTATTCCCGGACTTTACGCTGGGCGATGTCATAGTCCTTCCTGGAAGACTTATGATCTCCCAGCAGATTCTTTACATATGACCTGTTCATATAGGCCTTTGCAAAGTCAGGATAAAGTTCGATAGCCCGATCATAATCCTCCAAGGCATTCCTGTACTGGCCCATTTCGATGAATATCGACGCACGGTTGAAATATGCAAGCACATTCTCAGGGTTGATGTTCAGGACACGGTCCATATCGTTCAGAGCTTCTTCATAGGCTCCCAGCTGCGCATTGATGAGTCCCCTGTTATAAAGCGTCAGCGCATTGCCTGGCTCATCCTCAAGAACCTTATTAAGGTCATCCATCGCCTCCTTGTAGCGCTTCTGCTCGTAATACATTATGGCACGGTTGAAGTATGCGAACGTATTTGCTGTATCAAGGCTTATAGCCTTGTCCATGTCGGCGATCGCATTCGCGTAATCATCCTGAGAAGCATACAGACGACCTCTGCGGACATATCCCTCCGGATCGAAACGGTCAAGTCTGATCGCCTTGTTGTAGTCGTTCATGGCACTCAGCGTATCGCCAAGGAAAAGATAACTGGCTCCCCTGTTCAGATAGGCGGACGGATCCTTCGGTTCCTTCCTTATGTACTTGTCAAAGTCAGCGATCGCCTTCTCGAACTGCTGGGAGAGGAAATAAGTAACTCCGCGGCTGAAGTATAGGCCGATGAAGCCGGGACGCAGGTCTATCGCAGTCTGCAGGTCCGCAAGTGCCTCGTCATAATTGCCGAAACGGCTTTCCGTGATTCCTCTGTAATGATAGCCTGACGTGAACACAGGATTTATACGGACCGACCTGTCGAAATCCTTCCTCGCTCCTCTCAGGTCACCGAGATTATACTTTGCAATTCCCCGGAAGAAGAAAGTGTAGTAATCTGAGGTATCAAGCTGAGCAAGGACATTGAAGTTATCGATCGCCTGCGCATATTTACCCTCGGCCAGAGCATTGCGTCCACGCATATAGAATACATCCTTGTCATATTGGGCAAATGCATTCATGCTCCCTATCGAAAAGAAAAGGAGCAGCACCGCCAGACATTTCAGAATCCTATGCATATCAATTTTTTTTGCTAATTTCGCGGCCTGATTGCGCAAGCAATCCAAATGCCAAACTACAAATATAGTCATTTATTACGCTCATGCAGACAAATTGCTTCAAAAAATCCACGATTTACACCTTAAGTCTGGTTGCAGCCGCGCTGATGGTACTCAGTGCAGCGGAAGCGTCTGCACAGAATCTGACGGCACGCGAACATCAGCCTGCAAGAAGACTTGTCACCCGCTCCACACTCGAGGACAGGATAAGCTTCATGTGCGACAGCCTGTGCGAAGGAAGAGGAAGCGGCGAGCGCGGAGGAGGCATAGCGGCAATATGGCTGCAACGGGAATTCAAGAGAATAGGTCTAATGGAACTGGGCGAAGGATATGGTCACGCAGTACCTCTCCGTGAAGCGAAATATGGAAGAAACATCATCGGCATGCTGCCAGGTTCGAAAGCGACCAGCAGGGACAGGTACGTCATCGTCGGGGCCCATTACGACCACCTCGGTACATTGGACGGAAAGATATACCCTGGAGCCGACGCAAACGCGTCAGGGACAGCAGCCTTATTAAGCCTGGCCGAAATGTTGTCCATTTACAAGGACAGCGGAAAGACTCACGACAGCAACGTGATATTCGTGGCTTTTGACGCAAAGGAACATGACATGGCCGGTTCGAAAGCCATGTGGCACATGATAGAGAACGGCATGCTTGAAGACCCCCAGTCCGGCGAACCCATAACCAAAGACAAGATTTCCCTGATGGTCAACATCGACCAGATCGGCTGCACGATATCTCCGCTTTCATCGGGCAGGAAGGACTACATCATCATGCTCGGTACAGAATCACTCAAGCCGTCAAAGAGAGACATGCTGAGCCTATGCAACCGCATGTTCGCCATTGACATGGAGATCGACCTGACCTATTACGGCAGCAGGAACTTCACACGCATGTTCTACCGTCTTTCTGACCAGAGGATATTCATCGACAACGGCATTCCGGCCGTGCTGTTCACCTCCGGCATCACGATGAACACAAACAAGACCCGCGACAACGCGCAGACAATCGATTCTGAAATACTGCGCAAAAGGATATTTCTGATGTATCATTGGCTGGAGAAGATGCTGTAGGTGACGCGCGCATGCAAAATATTTATTATATTTGCATGTTATATACGTACATCATGAAGGATTTTTTCAGACTGCTTAAAAGATACGCTTCGCCATATACAGGATACATGGCATGGTCCATCCTGCTCAACATCCTGTCGGCCGTATTCAACATATTCTCATTCACACTCATCATTCCGATTCTCCAGATTCTCTTCGGTCTGGACACGACAGTGTACGAATTCATGCCCTGGGACAGCGACATGTCTGTCAAAGACCTGGTGATCAACAACATGTACTATTATGTCACATGGGCTATAGCTACATGGGGACCTTCCAGGACCCTTCTTCTTCTGGGACTTTTCATGATGCTGATGACGGCGCTCAAGACGTCATGCTACTTCGGTTCTTCTGCAATCATGGTCCCGATCAGGACAGGTATCGTAAGGGACATCAGGACCCAGGTATACAACAAGCTACTCAGTCTCCCTATGGGCTTCTTCTCGCAACAGAAGAAAGGTGACATAATCGCAAGGATGAGCGGCGACGTGAATGAAATCGAGCACTCGATAACCAGTTCGCTTGACATGCTTATCAAGAACCCTATACTCATAACATTCTATTTCGCGACCCTGATCGTGACAAGCTGGCAGCTGACCCTCTTCACCCTTGCGGTGGTTCCGCTCATGGCATGGGGCATGAGCGCCATCGGAAAGAAGCTTAAGAGAAAGTCACTGGAGGCTCAGGCGAAATGGAGCGAGACCATGTCCCAGCTCGACGAGACCCTCGGCGGCCTGAGAGTGATCAAGGCATTCATAGCAGAGGACAAGATGAAGGAAAGGTTCGCGACAACAGCTGACGAATTCAAGACAGCAGCGAGCAAGGTCGCTACAAGACAGGCATCTGCCCATCCTGTCAGCGAGTTCCTCGGAACATGCATGATCATGATAGTTCTCTGGTTCGGAGGCACACTGATTCTCAGCGACTCTTCTCCTATAGACGCACCGACATTCATATTCTACATGGTAATCCTCTACAGTGTGCTCAACCCGCTCAAGGAGTTCTCCAAGGCCGGATACAATATCCCGAAAGGTCTGGCATCCATGGAAAGGGTCGACAAGATAATGAATGCGGTAAACGACATTAAGGAGCCCGCGCAGCCGGCTGAGCTCAATGGATTCAATGAAGAAATCCGCATAAACGGAGTATGCTTCAGCTACGAAGAAGGACGCGAAGTGCTTTCTGACATCGACCTTACCATTCCGAAGGGCAAGATGGTGGCCCTGGTAGGTCAGTCCGGATCAGGCAAATCGACTCTGGTCGACCTCATCCCAAGATACTACGACGTCTGCTCAGGAAGCATAACGATAGACGGCACAGACATAAGAGACGTACGTATCAAGGACCTCAGGTCACTTATCGGCAACGTGAACCAGGAAGCCATCCTTTTCAACGACACGATATTCAACAACATTGCATTCGGAGTGGAAGGAGCTACCATGGAAGAGGTTGTTGCCGCCGCCAGGATAGCCAATGCCCACGATTTCATCATGGAAAAGGAGGAAGGCTACATGACGAACATCGGCGACAGAGGTTCCAAGCTCTCAGGAGGCCAGAGGCAGCGCATAAGCATAGCAAGGGCGATCCTGAAGAATCCTCCGTTACTCATACTTGACGAGGCGACCTCCGCTCTTGACACCGAATCAGAGAAACTTGTTCAGGAAGCCCTGGACAGGCTCACCGGTTCAAGGACGACCATAGCGATCGCCCACAGACTATCCACAATCAAGAATGCTGATGAAATCTGCGTATTGCACGAAGGACGCATCGTAGAGAGAGGAAAGCATGAGGAACTCCTCGCGCTTAACGGATATTACAAGAAACTTAACGACATGCAGGCACTCTGATGAAGTACAGAAAGCAAATATCACTTATCCTGTTCTGCCTCTATATCATGGCAGTGGCAGTCCTGTGCTTCACACAAGGAGAGCAGCTCCCCGAACTGCCGAACACATGGTTCGGACTGCCGTCCGACAAGGTTGCTCATGCACTGATGTTCTTTCCTTTCACGATCCTCGGATATCTGTCTTTCACATCTGAAGAGAACAGCACTCTTCAGAAAGTCGCTGTCCTGACTGTCCTGATCGCAGTCGGATGCGGCATGGCATACGCGACCGAGAGTATCCAGAGGGTGCTCGGCTACCGTGCATATGAGATAAGTGACATGAAGGCAGATATGGCCGGCCTGGGCCTGGGAACCCTCATCTCCATCATGTTCATCATATTCTCCACAAAGAAACATAAATGAAGAAACTGTTCGCCACATATATCGCCATCTTATCCGCATGCCTCTGCCTTCAGGCACAAAGCAAGATCGTGAAGGACTTCAAGGATGCATGCGACTCGCTCAACACCTTGATGAGCGAAAGGACTTCCGTGCAGGGAAACATTGCGCTGAAGGCTGTCATGAAAAGAGGACAGACCCTCGACTTCTATTTCACGGAATCGCTCGGCGACTATCCGTTCAGGCCAGGTGACGCGAAATGGTTCCGCAACGAACTGAAGTCTCAGTTTCCTGCTGCGTACAGGAACTACTCTCTCGGAGAAGTGAAATCCAGAAACATAGATATCGGAAACCTCGAAGTTTCAGGCCTGACATTCGAAGGCAAGCCAGCTCACTCATCACACAAGATATCAGAGCCTCGCAATCCTGCACAGGTAGTCAAGTCTCTGGACGGACCGGAATACGGCAGCGGACTCGACGGCAGGACCATTGCAGTATGGCAGAGCCACGGAAGAGCATTCTCTGCCGGCAAAGGCCTGTGGGAGTGGCAGAGACCATGTCTGTTCCAGACAGTGGAGGACATGTTCACACAAGGGTTTGTACTGCCTTATCTTGTCCCTATGCTTGAAAATGCGGGAGCATATGTCATGCTGCCTCGCGAAAGAGACGTGCAGACTCATGAGGTGATCGCAGATAATGAGGAGACGGGAGGAGGACGTGGAAAGGCGTCATATGCAGAGACAGGCAGATGGAGCGACGCAGGTGCAGGATTCGCTGACCCCAAACCCATATATACCAGAAACGACGAACCTTTCAAGATGGGCACCGCACGTCAGGCGAAGTGTTCTGAGTCATGCACTGCGACCTGGACTCCCGAGATTCCGGAACGAGGTGAATATGCAGTTTACATCTCTTATAAATCATTACCCGAAAGCACTGGATCCGCACTTTATACAGTGAATCACATGGGAGGTTCAAGCAGATTCATTGTTGACCAGAGGATAGGAGGAGGGACATGGGTATATCTAGGAACATTTGAGTTTGATAAAGGCTCTGAAGCAAATGTAGTGCTGAGCGGCAAGGCTCCGGACGGATACCGGCACGACAAGAACGCCGTCATCACTGCTGATGCTGTCAAGTTCGGCGGAGGAACGGGAAACATTGCCGGACAGCCGTCAGATACCACCCTTGCAGCCGTGACATCAGGACTCCCACGCTCCGCCGAAGGGGCCACATACTGGCTTCAATGGGCAGGTGCAGACAGAAAGGTATGGAGTCCCGAAGACGCATCAGACGACTATTCGGAAGACTTCATGTGCAGGGGTGACTGGGTGGATTGGATCAGCGGCGGTTCATATATGAACCCTGAAAGACCCGGCAAAGGCATTCCTGTAGACCTATCACTCGGCTTCCACACCGACGCTGGAGTACATCCGGCAGACACTGTGATCGGCACATTGGCAATCTACACATACAAGTCCAAGAATGAGACTGAACTCCCGGGCGGAGAGAGCAGAATGACCAGCAGGGAGTACGCGGATATCGTTCAATCGCAGATTGTCCATGATCTGCAGGGTCTGTTCAACGAGAACTGGACCAGAAGACAGATCTGGGACAGAGGATACAGGGAATCACGCACACCGTCGTGTCCGGCAATGCTGCTCGAACTTCTGTCACACCAGAATTTCGAGGACATGAAATATGGCCTCGACCCGACATATCGCTTTACGGTAAGCAGGGCCATATATAAAGGCATGCTCAAATATCTCAGCAACAGGTATGGGGTTCCTTACGTAGTGCAGCCTTTAAGCGTCGAGGAAATAGGAGTGAGGTTCGGAGGCGAAGGAAAGGCCGTGCTTACCTGGAAGTCCGTCTGCGATCCTCTCGAGCCTACAGCCGAGGCAACCGGATTCATACTTTACACCCGAAAAGACGACGGAGCATTCGACAACGGAAAGATCATAAAAGCGGTTGCGACAGACGGAAAATATGTTTATGAAACATCCGTCAAACCCGGTGTAATCTATAGTTACAGGATCGCTGCATTCAATGACGGAGGAAAGAGTTTCCCTTCCGAGGTTGTCAGCATAGGTACTCCCGTAGACGGAATCTACGGCAAGACAGTGCTTGCAGTCAACAACTTCGACAGAGTTTCAGGTCCGGCATACTTCGACACACCGTCATACGCAGGATTTGACAACAGGACAGACAGTGGCGTCCCTGACGTAAGGGATATCACCTTCATAGGAGAGATGTACGAGAACAGGCGCGCCATGCCATGGATAAGCAACGCCTGCGCTGGTTTCGGTGCCTCATACAATGATTATGCAGGAAAGATTGTAGCAGGTAACACGCATGATTTTGCTTATGTACACGGAAAGGCGGTCATGAAAGCAGGCTATGCATTCTGCTCGTGCAGCAATGAAGCATTCTGCAATGACTCGACATACAGAAAGGAAGTGTGGGCCATAGACCTTATATGCGGAAAGCAGGTAACCACTTCAACAGATGGCAGATATGGTTCCCCCCGCTTTCAGGTCTTCCCTTCATTGATGATGTCCGGGCTATCTGAAGCCGCCGACAACGGTGTAAACATACTGATCAGCGGAGCCAACATCGGAACCGATGCATGGGACCAGATATATCCATACGAAAAGGACGAGGCCGCAACCTTGGAGACACAGAAATTCATAAAGAATGTACTCGGTTACAAATGGGTGATGAACTATGCAGGAAGGAGCGGTGAGGTATCGTTCACACAGGACAGCCTTTACGCTGAAAAGGCTCCTGCCGGTACTTATTATACTGCCCCTAATACGGAAAAGTATTGTGTGGAGACTCCTGACGGCATCTCTCCTGCAAACAGGCAGGGAAAGGTCATAATGAGGTACTCGGACACAAACACCCCGGCAGGTATCCGTTACGATGCTGGCGCATACAGGACAGTCTGCATGGGCTTCCCTATCGAAGCTCTTAAGAATGAAGAGGATATCGACACGATAATCAAGAAAACACTAGAATATTTCAACAGATGACACCACGTGAATCAGAGATCATCGGATTGATCAGAAAGGAAGTGAAGCCGGCACTCGGCTGCACAGAACCAATTGCAGTGGCTCTTGCTGTAGCAAAAGCCATGGAAATCCTTGAAGAGAAATGCCCATCATGCGGGGGCAGCTGGAGGTACTCGGAAAGTTATGCTATCCGTGTAGAGGTCAGCGGCAACATCCTTAAGAACGGCATGGGAGTAGGCATTCCTGGCACCGGCATGGTAGGACTGCACATCGCCTCAGCCCTTGGGGCTGTATGTGGTAAGTCTTCATACGGACTTGAGGTGCTTAACGACCTCGATGACAACGCTATCGCAAAGGCAAAGAAAATGGTAGAGGACTCAGTCGTTACCGTCGCTCTTGCCGAGACCTCAAAGAAACTATACGTCAAGGCGATCATCACTGATTCGTGCGGCCATACGGCAAGCTCATTGATTGTTGACGATCATGACAACATAGCAGAAACCAGCTTCGGTGAGGAGATCCTGACTTCTTCACAGAAGGATGAAGTTGTCGTAGAACAGAAGAACACGCTAGACTATCATCTGACAGTCAAGGAGATCTATGAGTTTGCTTCTACTGTGGCATACGAGGACATCGAGTTCATCCTCGAGTCACGCACCCTCAACATGGCTCTGGCGGAAGAGGGTCTTCGCGGAAACTACGGACTCAGAGTCGGACAGGCAATCTGTGCATCTGCAAACAAGGAGGTGTTCGGAGGAGATTTCCTTTCATACGCAATGGCACTCACTGCAGCAGCATCAGATGCCCGCATGGCAGGCTGCACATTGGCGGCGATGAGCAATTCGGGCAGCGGCAACCAGGGCATCACCGTGACAATGCCTGTGATTGCATATTCCATCAAATACGGAACTACTGACGAGCAGCTGGCAAGAGCTCTTGTTCTCAGCCATCTGGTTGCTATCCATATCAAGGGATATCTCGGAAAGCTTTCTGCCTTGTGCGGATGCGTAATCGCCTCAACCGGTTCATCATGCGGACTGGTTTATCTGCGTGGCGGAGACTATGATCAGGTCTGCTCCGCTATCAAGAACATGATCGGAAACATCACCGGAATGGTATGCGACGGAGCAAAGGTGGGATGTGCTATGAAGGTTGCATCCGGAGTGTCGAGTGCGCTTCAGTCTGCAGTGCTGGCACGCGAGGGCATGTGCATCTCGGAG
>JAGBTT010000064.1 GCA_017631175.1 Bacteroidales bacterium | reverse complement strand
TACCTATGTTCATCAAGAACCCTAACGTGGTTCCTGAGTTGAGCATGAAATATAATATAGGTATCGATGCTACCCTCTTCCATGGACTCAACCTCACAGTCGATGCATTCATGGACAAGAGAAGCAACATCCTCACTCTCGACAACAGCAGAATGGGATACTACGGAAAGCAGTATGTCTTCTCTAATGACGGTGAAATGACCAACAAGGGAATCGAGGCTACTGCAGTATATTCAGGCAAGAGCGGAGATTTCTCATACAGGATCAACGGTATGATGACATATGCAAAGAACACCATCGACTACATGAACGAGGTGCCGCCTGCAAATGAATTCAGCGCAAAGACCGGCCGTCCTTACGGAACCTTCATTGGACTCGAGGCTGAGAGATTCTATGACATCAGCGACTTCGACAGCGAGGGTAACCTCAAGATGGGTATCCCTACCCCTGCTTTCGGTTCAGTTCAGCCTGGTGACGTGAAGTATCGTGACCTCGACAAGAACGGAGTGGTTGACCAGAACGATGTTACGCAGGTAGGTAAGTCTCCATTCCCAGAGTGGTATTTCAGCTTCGGCGGAAAGATCGCATGGAAGGGCTTTGACCTCGAGGTTCTCTTCCAGGGAGCGGCAGGAATGTCTGTAAACATCCTTGACAACAAGAACCAGGTTGTGGCATTCGTAAACAACGGTAACGCTTATGACATCGCCAAGGGAGCATGGGCATATTATCCTGAGCAGGGCATCGACACCCGCGCGACAGCAACATATCCTCGTCTTACAACCCAGAGCAACGAGAACAACTATCAGACAAGCTCGATGTGGGTGAAGAACGCAGACTACCTGAAGCTGCGCAACCTTGAGCTCGGCTACAACTTCAACGCCATGAAGCTCCAGAGGGCAGGTGTGGACAACCTCAGAGTATATCTGAGTGCTCAGAACCTCCTTACTTTCAGCGGACTTCTCAAGCACTACAACATGGATCCTGAGAAGATCAGCGGCTACCCTACAATCAAATCCTACAACGTAGGCGTATCGATTACCTTCTAAAGAATGCAGATTATGAAAATAAGGACAATATTATCAGTCATTGTGATTGCATTGGTGTCATCTGCCTGCGATTTCCTCGAAACAAGTGTCGACCGCAACTCGACCGGCGAGACAATCCAGACAAACTATAGTGCGATCTGGGGTTTCGGTAGAGCAATCTACACTCCGATCGGCTACGGCTTCGGCATGATTGACAGCAATATCTTCGCCACTGCATCGGATGAGGCGCAGCAGACATCTGCCCAGTCCAATGTGATCTATTTCAACAAGGGTATGCTGAACGAGAACATCAATCCTCTCTTCACATACTACAGAAACTACTACGAGGGCATCCGCGCCGCAAACTTCTTCCTCGACTACGTCGCTGACGGAAAGGGAGAGGAGATGCTTGCCCACAACCGTAACCTCGTAACTGACAAGGTAAACTATGAGCGTGACCTTCAGTCTCTTGCATGGTTCAAGGCAGAGGCTCACGTAGCAAGGGCATACTACTACTCGGAACTTGCCAAGATGTATGGCGGCGTCCCTATCGTCGAGTCACATGTTGACGACGGAACAATGGTTCCACGTGCACCTTATGATTCAGTAGTAACCTACATCGTAAAGGAGATCGATGACTACAAGGGGGAACTTGCTTCCAATTGGGATAAATTCAAGGACCGTGAAGGCCGCTTCACCCTCGGTGTGGCCCTCGCGATCAAGTCCCGCACACTCCTGTATGCGGCTTCTCCTCTCCACAACCCTGAAAACGACGTGAAGAAGTGGGAGGCAGCTGCAGCTGCAGCAAACGAACTCATCCAGCACGATTCTCTGAACTACTCGCTTGATCCAAGCTATGGATCATACTTCGTTGGCCAGAACCCTCTCAACAGCCCTGAGACAATCTATGCCGTACGTCGTTCACAGTCAAACAACATGGAGAAGAACAACTATCCTATCGCCACACAGGGCGGTAAGAGCGGTGCTACTCCTACCCATAACCTCGTGGCTGCATATGAGTATGTCGGAACTCCTGATCCTGCCAACCCGTATGCAAACCGTGACCCTCGTCTTGCCGCTTCGGTAGTGACTAACGGAAGCACATGGAACGGCCGCGTGATCGACCAGTCTGCCGGTGCGGTTGATGATATGGCAAATGCGAACGCCAGCCGTACAGGATACTACCTCAAGAAGTTCCTCACAGACAACCTCAACCTCCAGCAGGGTCAGGTGGCTCAGCACAACTGGATAGCATACCGTTACGCTGAGGTGCTCCTCAACTATGCAGAGGCAATGAACGAGGCATACGGACCTGATGCAGTTCCAGCAGGATTCGCAATGTCTGCACGACAGGCTCTCCAGCAGGTAAGGGACCGCGCGAGTGCAAAGCTTCCGAAAGTCATCGCTGCTGATCAGGAGGCATTCCGCGAGGCTGTAAAGCACGAGAGACGTGTAGAACTTGCATTTGAGGACCACCGTTACTGGGACCTCCTCCGCTGGAAGGACGCCATGGACGTGCTTAACAAGCCTGTTCTCGGAGTTGCAGTAACCAAGACTGAGGAAGGATGGAGCTATCAGGTACAGGAAGTTGCCACCCGTACATTCTACGAGAGAAACTATTACCTTCCGTTCCTCCGCTCGGAGATCGAGAACTCAGGTAACACTTTGGAGCAGAACCCTCAATATTAACAGATGGATATGAGAAAGATTTTATTTGCAATAATGTCAGTCTTCGCCCTCTTCGCGATGTCTTCATGTGCGCAGGGCGACGGCGACAAGATTTATGGCGTTGAGAAGGTGTACATCCCTCAGTCTATGGCTGACGGCGGCATCACCAACGTCTACAATGTACCTTCAGGAGACGGAGAATATACATATAACTTCTCCATCCAGGAGGAGACAGTCGAGGTATTCCTCGGAGTCATGCGTTCGGGAAAGCAGGCAGGTGAGGCATTCACTGTCAATGTGGTTGTGAATGACGAAACTACAGCTGCACAGGCTGCTGCCCTTGAGGCAGAGGTCATGGGTGCAGGCATCTATACTCTCCCTGAGAGTGTGACCGTGGCTGCCGGAACAAACAGCAAGACCTTCCACCTCAGCCTCAATAAGGCTGCCCTGAAGGAACAGGCAGGCAAGAAACTCGTTCTGTGCGTCGGTCTCGCAAGCCCGACAAAGTATGAGCTTAACGAGAAGGCTTCGGAGGTTACTGTACTTGTAAATGTTGACGCTTTAAACCTTTAAGAGATGAAGAAGATAATTACAGCAGCATTCGCGCTTCTGATTGCCGCAGGCATGAGCGCTCAGATCACGTCTGTGACACCTTCTGCAACAAAGGTAAAGCAGTACGACGCAATATTCTTTGAGGTGGCACTCACTGGAGAATGGGAGAACCCATACCTCCAGGAGGAGGCTGCCCTCGACATGATCCTTACTTCTCCTTCAGGAAAGGAGCTCGTTCTTCCGGCATTCTACAAGGATGGCGAAAGCGGTGCGGAGAGCATCTGGGAGGCACGATTCACTCCACAGGAGAAAGGAAAATATACTTATCACTTCCGTTACACACAGGACGGTCAGGTGGTTTCTGAATCTGCTCCCGCTACATTCAAGTCACGCAGAAGCAGACTTCAGGGTATCCTTCACGTACGTGACAACTGGACTCTCGCATATGATAACGGCAAGCCGTTCAGAGGTGTAGGAATCAACCTCTGCTGGGAGTCACGTACAGAGGACGACTCTAAGTTCTTCAGCGACCTTCACGAGCAGCACGACAGATTCAACTTCGACGCAATGCTTCCGGATTTCGCGCAGAACGGAGGTAACTTCACACGTATGTGGATCTGCGACTGGAACTTCCCGATCGACAGACAGGACGGCTTCAACAACCATCGTTACACAGAGACCACAGAGTACATGAACGAGAGCGCATGCGAGCGCCTTGACCATGTTCTTAATCTCTGCGAGGATCTTGACATAAAGATCATGCTCTGCATGGGTCAGGGTAATGTGGTTGCAGACCATGCTTTCTTCACATGCCCGGATGCAAAGACACGCTACCGCAATTATCTGCGTTACATCGTGGCAAGATGGGGCTACAGCCCTGCGGTCGGCATGTGGGAGTTCTTCAACGAGATCGACAACGTACAGCATAACGCACCGGACGGAGTCATTCCGGCTGAGTATATCGTTGCTTGGCATGACGAGATGAGTACGTATCTTGCTGGTCTGGATCCTTTCCAGCACATCAGGACAACTTCGATCTCACACCGTGACCTTGAAGGCCTTAATGACCTCGCTGATATCGACATCAACCAGAAGCATATCTACAATGCTACTCACGTTGTTCCAGAGACCATCGATGCATATATCGCAAAGCACAACAAGCCATATATCGTTGGTGAAGTAGGTTATGAGTGGGACTGGTCAAAGAACTTCGATGACTTCGCTGACGGTATGGAGATGGACTTCCGCAGAGCATTCTGGTACGGTCTCTTCAGCCAGACAGCCCTTACACCTATGACATGGTGGTGGGAGTGGTTCGACGAGCACAAGACTATTCCATACATGAAGAACGCCCGCCTTATCAGCGACATGATGCTCAAGGCAGGAAAGGGCGACTTCCAGAAGTTCCAGACTGTAAAGCATGACAAGGCTGAGGCATATGCAGTGCGTTGCGGCAAGACTACATTCGTATATGTATACAACGGCAACGAGGATGTCCTTGACAACATCAGCATCGAGATCGGAAAGGCTGGTAAGGTTAAGGTCGCAACTCTCGACCCGGAGAATGTAAAGCTTACCAAAGCTGTCAAGATGACTTCAGACGGAACCCTCACATTCGAGAACCTCGGTCTCAAGCATTGGGAAGAAAAGGTATTTGTAATCAAATAGTAAGATGAATTTCAGAAATTTCTTTGCCTGTCTCGCGTCGGTCGCTTTCTGCATTGCGTCAGCTAGCGCCCAGACCCCGCATAAGCAGATGTTGTCCACAAACTTCGGTCTGCCTTCGCCTCAGCCTGAGGAAACCCTTCCAAAGTCTTCTGTACCTATACAGATGCCTGAAAGGATAGCCAAGGTTGATGCCCGGACAGTACTCCGTCCTATGGCTGACAATGTCTGGGAGATCACTTCCGGATGGGAGATGTGCGAGGCAGACAAAGTGATGACTGATGACTGGTATAACGCTACAGTACCCGGAACTGTCCTCAGAACTCTGGTCGACCAGGGCGTATATCCGGATCCGTATTACGGTCTGAACAATCTTTCCATTCCGGAGGACCTTTGCAGAAAGGACTGGTGGTATAGATGTTCTTTCGACCTGTCGGAGGAAATGCTCGCGAAGAAGAGCCTCGAGCTTATCTTCAACGGCATCAACTACAAGGCGGACATCTGGTTCAACGGACAGAAGCTCGGCAGCATCGCCGGTGCATTCATCCGTGGTAGATTTGACATAACCGGCCTTGCGGCTGCCGAAAACAGGCTGGCGGTGCATATATATCCGCCCGCAAACCCTGGTATCCCTCACGAGCAGTCACCTCGCTCAGGAGGCGGAAAGAACGGAGGCGCACTGTGTCTTGACGGCCCTACGTTCATCTGTTCTGAAGGATGGGACTGGATGCCCGGAGTAAGGGACAGGAACATCGGTATATGGCAGGATGTACAGCTGATCGCAACTGAGGGCATCTCATTCGGTGATACCCAGGTGATCACAGACCTCCCTCTTCCTGAGGTGAACCATGCCGACCTTACAGTCAGGACATCACTCAGGAACAGCCTTGATTCAGATCAGGCAGTTGTCCTGGAGGGTAAGATCGGAGACATCACCTTTACAAAAGAGATCATGGTCCCTGCAGGCTCTCAGATACCTGTGGTGCTGTGCCCTCAGGATCTTCCTCAGCTCAAGATGCAGAATCCCAAGCTCTGGATGCCGAACGGATACGGTGATCCTAACATGTATGATCTTGAGCTTAGCTGCGTTCTCGGCAACAAGGTTTCAGACACTCAGGTGACACGTTTCGGCGTGAGGGAGTTGTCATACGAACTTACAGTGGATGCTCCGTCTGCAAAGGGTCTGAGAATCGAGCACAACCCGCTCGCAGACAACCACCTCGGACAGCTCCTTGACCACAGAATGCTAAGAGACACTCTCGGCGGACTTCATATCCCTTCTCTTGCAGAAGGTCTCGATGTCAAGGATGTGACCGTGATTCCGAATGACGGAATGAGCCCGTACCTTATAATAAAGGTGAACGGCGTAAGGATCTTCTGCCGCGGCGGTAACTGGGGAATGGACGACATGATGAAGGACGTTTCGAGAGAGCATCTCGAGCCTTACTTCATCCTCCACAAGGAGGCAAATTTCAACATGATCCGCAACTGGACAGGAGCAAGCACATCAGAGAACTTCTATGATCTCTGCGACGAGTACGGAATGCTGGTGTGGAACGACTTCTGGATCTCTACAGAGGGATTCAACCTTGATCCGCTTGATGAGGATCTGTTCATGCGCAACGCCACAGACGTCGTAAGACGTTTCGGCCACCATCCGTCAATCGTGATGTGGTGTCCTCGCAACGAGGGTTATGCTACAGAGACTCTGGAGAGAAGACTCTCGGCGATGATCCACAAGGAAGACGTGACACGCAGATATCATCCTAACTCGCGTAACTGCAACATGCGCTGGAGCGGTCCTTGGCATTATTATAAGGATGCCGGAGTATATTACAGCTACGACGCTCATGGATTCAACTCTGAAATCGGATCGCCTTCAGTTCCGACAGCAGCATCAATGAGAAAGATGATGCCGGAAGCTGACCTGTGGCCTATATCGGATACATGGCATTACCACGACCTCCTGAACGGTCTCGACGAATATGTGGCAGCGGTAGACAGACTCTACGGAAAGGCAGAGAACCTGGACGACTTCTGCAGAAAGGTACAGTTCATCAACTACGACAGCTACAGGGCGATGTTCGAATCATGGAACAGCGTCATGTGGGCAGACGGCTCCGGAGTGCTTCTGTGGATGTCTCATCCGGCCTGGCCGAGCGTGGAGTGGCAGACCTATTCATGGGACTACGAGACATTCGGCTCATACTATGGCTCACGCAAGGCTTGTGAGCCTGTTCATGTGCAGATGAATCTTGACGACCACGATGTGGTTGTGCTTAATACCACGACTTCGTCTCTTGAGGACATGAAGGTGACCCTTACCTGCTACGACCTTGCAGGAAAGAAGCTTTCTGCAAAGGCTGTCAAGGACATTGATGTGCCTGCAAACTCGAGACTCGACCTCTTCAAGGCAGAGCTTGAAGGACTTAAGGGCAACTACATGGTCCGTCTGGTTCTTTCGGACAGAAAGGGTAAGGTGATCACAGTCAATGACTACATGATGCGTGGTGAAGGTACAGAAGACTTCAAGGCGTTCAACAGCGTAGAAAACGCCAAGGTCAGGATACGTAAGGTATCAGCAACACGTTACGAGATTACAAATGTATCAGGAAATATAGCAATGAACCTCAAGTTCAACCTCTGCAACCCTGCAACAGGTGAGATCATCCTTCCTGCATATTTCAGCGACGGATACTTCCATCTGCTTCCGGGTGAGAAGAGAACAATAGAGGTACACTCTCCTTCAACCGGAGCGATCATGGTGGAAGGATATAACGTAGATAATACAACATTAAAATTATAAACTAATATGAGAAGAATCACAATTCTTTGCATGGCGCTGGCTATGTCGGCGTTCGCATTCAGCAGCTGCGCTTACCAGGATTGGGAGCCGGAGCCTTCGAAAGGAGGATCCGAC
>JAGBTT010000063.1 GCA_017631175.1 Bacteroidales bacterium | reverse complement strand
TGACTTCCTGAAGCCGTACGGCAGGAAATTCGGTCCGGACCCGGCGTCCATAAAAAGCTGCATGGTGGGTGGCATTGTGATGAACAACGCTTCAGGAATGAGCTGCGGAACCTGGGCCAACAGCGACAGGATGCTTCTTTCCGGAAGGATCATCTTCGCTGACGGAACTCTGCTTGATACGGCAGATCCCCGAAGCAGGGAGGCCTTCATGGATTCGCATCCCGAAATGATATTGGCAATAAAGGCCCTCAAGGACGATGTAATGGCTGACGAGGAGCTGGTTGAGCGCATCAGACATAAATACTCCATAAAGAATGTCACTGGCCTGAACCTGCTTCCTCTTGTTACATATACCGATCCTTTCGACATCATCCTCCATCTTATGGTGGGTTCGGAAGGCACGCTTGCATTCATGAGCGAGGTGACCATGAAGACCCTTGAGTCGGCCCCTCTTCAGGCCGATGCTATGGTGTACTTCAATGATATGGCAGAGGCGGCAAGGGCGGTCATAGCCATGCGTCCTCTCAAGGTGTCTGCCGCCGAGATGCTGGACAAGCGTTCGCTTGCATCGGTAAATGCGGGAGATAAGGAAGGACTCACGGCGGTGCTTGTCCGCACAGAGGCTCAGTCCCAGCATGAACTGGCGGAGAATGTAAGTGAGATAACGCAGATTCTGAAGAAATTCGACACATACGGCTCCGTATCATTCACGACCGATCCTGATGAGTCGGCCCGCTTCTGGGCCATCCGTTCGGGTATATTCCCGACAGTCGGGGGCATGAGACGCCCAGGAACAACATGCCTTATAGAGGACGTGGCTTTTCATGTGGAGGATCTGGCGGAGGCCGTGACTGACTTGTCGGATCTGCTTGAAAGACATGGGTACGACGACTCATGCATATACGGACATGCATTGGAAGGAAATTTCCATTTCATCATCAACCAGTCCTTCGACTCGGATCATGAGGTCCAGAGGTACAAGGACATGATCAATGAGGTGGGGGATCTGGTGGTCAGGAAATATGACGGTTCCCTCAAGGCCGAGCATGGAACCGGACGCAACATGGCACCTTACGTGGAATATGAGTGGGGAACGAAGGCCTTCGAGGTGATGAAGCGGATCAAGGACATATTCGATCCGTCAGGCATCCTGAACCCTGGAGTAATATTCAATGATGATCCGGATTGCTGTTTCAAGAATTTCAAGGACCTGCCTCT
Source organism: Bacteroidales bacterium (assembly GCA_017631175.1). Lineage (GTDB taxonomy): Bacteria > Bacteroidota > Bacteroidia > Bacteroidales > UBA932 > Cryptobacteroides. The sequence continues at coordinate 1,904 of JAGBTT010000063.1, read as the reverse complement.
CCTTGCACCGCGCAAAGATGCTCCTGAGCATGCGCGGAAGGCATACGATAAGCTGAACAAGTGCATCGAATGCGGATTCTGCGAGGTAAACTGCGTTTCGTGCGGATTCACGCTATCGTCCCGCACGCGCATCGCTCTGCAGAGACATATGGAGGCGCTGGAAAGGTCGGGTTCTGACGAGAAGCTGCTTAAGGAGTTGCGCAGGCAGTACTCATATTATGGTGAACAGACATGTGCCGGAGACGGCCTGTGTTCGATGTCCTGCCCTATGGGAATCAATGTGGCGGACCTTACCCATGAGATCCGAAGGGTGAATATGGGTCGGATGGGACAAGGTGTCGGAAGATTTGCCGCGGACAATTTCCACGCTGTGAAGACAGGTCTAAGGGGAGTCCTGCATATGGCGGATTTCGGACATGCGGTCCTTGGAAGCAAGGCCATGGGAGCTGTCGGCAAGGGACTTCATGCCGTGGGGCTTCCTCTGTGGACACCTGCTTTCCCTAAGGCTTACAATGCAGCCGACTTGTCCAGGAGCGCTCCTGCCGAAGAAGATAAGACTCTGAAGGTGGTGTATTTCCCGAGCTGTCTGAACCAGACCATGGGAACGGACAAGGCGTCCGAAGGAATGCGTCCTTTGGCGGAGGAGATGAAAGAGCTGCTTGGCAAGGCTGGCTATGAGGTAATATTCCCAAAGAGGATGGACCATCTGTGCTGCGGTACGATATGGGAGAGCAAGGGACTTCCTGATATTGCGGATAAGAAGGTGCGGGAGCTGGAGGATGCCCTCTGGGAGGCCTCGGAGCATGGAAAGTATCCGGTCGTGTGTGACCAGAGTCCATGTCTGCACAGGATGAAGCAGAAGATGACCCGAGTCGACCTTTATGAGTCAGCTGAGTTTGTGTGGAAATTCCTGAAGGACAGACTCGTATTCGATAGAACCGATACACCTGTAGCGCTGCATCTGACCTGCTCTACCAGGATCATGAAGATCGACAGGATCGTTTACGATCTGGCATGCCTGTGTTCCTCACGGGTGCTTGTTCCCGAGGGAGTAGGGTGCTGCGGCTTCGCCGGTGACAAGGGCATGACCCATCCGGAACTCAACGCTTATGCGCTCCGCAAGCTACGCTCCCAGATAGAGGCTACGGGCATAGAGGTAGGTTACTCCAACAGCCGCACCTGCGAGATAGGTCTTCAGACAAACTCCGGCATTCCTTACCGCTCGATAATTTATTTGGTCAACAGCTGTACGAAATAGTGTAAAAACTTTATGATTTTCAAATATTTTGCATATCTTTGCACCACACTACACCACACATAATCAAAACCACTATGAAAGGTACTCATAAGCACTATAAATGGGAAGTCCTTGCCCTCCTCTGGATGGCATACCTGCTCAATCAGGCGGACCGTCAGGTGTTCAATACGGTTCTTCCTGCAATCCGTGATACGCTCAACCTTACAGACACGTCTGTGGGTCTGATTGCGACCATCTTCAATCTTTGCTATGCGTTCATGGTGCCTCTCGGAGGTCTCGCAGGAGACCGTCTCAGCCGCAAGTGGGTAGTGACTATCGCCATCCTCTTCTGGAGTGTGGCTACAATGTTTACAGGACTCGCGACTGGAGTACTGATGCTCATCCTCATGCGAAGCGTTGCCACAGGCGGCGGTGAGGCTTTCTTCGGACCAGCTAACTATTCGCTTCTGGGACAGTATCACACCGATACAAGAGCTCGCGCGATGTCTATACATCAGACTTCATATTATGTGGGAGTGATCCTCGCCGGATGGCTTGCCGGATACATCGCTGACAAGCTGGGCTGGCAGTATTCGTTCATCATCTTCGGTGCGGCCGGCATTGTCTGGGGCATCGTGATGGCTATTCGCCTTAAGGACAAGAAGGA
>JAGBTT010000062.1 GCA_017631175.1 Bacteroidales bacterium | reverse complement strand
TTAAGATTTGGGCTTTGATGGCCGCGATAGCGTGCCTCGGCCTTGGTTGTACACAGACCGAACCTGAAGAGGAAGAGGTTGTGTCCCAGAAGATTTCTGCTTCACTTGTTGACAATGGTTCATCAAGCAAGTGGGCAAAGAACGAAGCGATCGGAGTATACACCGACGCTTCAGAGAACAATGTGAAGTACGCGACTTCGTCAGCCGGTACTTCGGTTTCATTCACAGCTGCCACTGAGGTGAAAGGTGCTCCAAAGTATGCGTATTACCCTTACGACGTGCAGAATGCATCCAAGAAGGCTACGGGTCTTGTGGGTAATCTCGCACAGGATCAGACATCCGCTGTTACTGATTACCGTTATGGAGTCCAGGTAGGTACCACATCTGCCGGTGATGCTGAATTTGAGTTCCACAGCATCCTCGCAGTCGTGAACTTTACCGCAGACCTTACTGGCAGCTCGCTTGCCGGCCAGAAGGTTGTCAACATGGTATGTAAGGTGACACGTAATGGTGCCGCAGTGCCTCTTGTCGGAGGATTCTCGTTTAACGCTACCGACGGCTCATACAGCTACAGCGGAAAGACCACCTACAATGAGTTTACTACTGTGGGTAAGGCGGTTATCTTCCCTACTGTGAAGGCTGGTGACCTGCTTGAGGTGACCGTGAACACTGCAAAGGCTTCGGCTACAGTGAAGATGACGGTTGAAGGCAACGTGGAGCCGGGCGGATATTATCCTGTATCGGTGCCGGTAGCAAACGCTGAGATAGCAGACCCTGAGGAATATGAGGGTGAGGCTCCTTCGATCACGGCGCTCAGCTTCACAGCTGCTTCGAACCCTGGAAAGATCCTTGGAAAGAAGCTTTTCTATGACCTTAATAAGACAGCCGGTACAAAGAAGGGCGGTTTCCTTAACCTCCAGACAACCACCTACAAGGGTTCGACAAATTACACTACTTCTGTTTCTGAGACGACTCAGACAATGAAGGTGAGCGACGAGACACGTACTATTTCAGGATGCATCCCTTATCTCAATGACAGAAAGCTCGTTCCTACCGTTACTCTTTCGAACGAGGATGCAAGACTTCAGTACAGCACTGACGGCAGCAACTTCTACGATTGGGACGGCCAGTCGGCTATCGACTTCAGCCAGGGCAATGTCATCCGTGCCATCCAGGGCAAGTCATACCGTGACTATGTTGTGGAGATCGTCAACACAGGCCTTCCTGTGGTGGTGATCAACCAGCCGGGCGGAAACAAGGACTGGAGCAATATCGGCGAGAAGATCTGGTCAAAGGATACTGATTTCGACGCAATCGAGAGCGGCAATCCGGGAACAGTTACCATCTACAATGCTGATGGTTCTGTCAACGTAGCTGCGTCGACTGCAATGACACGTCTTCGCGGAAACACTACCCAGGACTACCCGAAGAAGCCTTTCGCTGTGAAGTTTGCTTCGAAGACTTCAGTTCTCGGTATGCCTAAGCACAAGAGATGGGTGCTCCTGGCAAACTGGAAGGATAAGTCCCTGATGCGTAACCATATCGCTCTCGGCGTAGGACGCAAGTTCTCTGAGAACATGCCTGACGGTATTCCATGGAATGTACGCGGTCAGTTCGTCGAGCTCGTCTACAACGGAGTTCATGTTGGTAACTACTACCTCTGCGAGCAGATCAAGATTGACGGTAACAGAGTGGACATCCAGGGCGAATATGAGAAGAGCGAAGGCTCGATCACTGCATCACAGATGGCTAACTACGGCTACCTCATGGAGGTTGACGACAACTTCGATGAGGCCGGCAAGTTCATGACCAAGCACCACCTTCCGTTCATGTTCAAGGATGACGTGGATGATGGTGGCGTGATCGTGAAGACCGTCAAGGCTAAGGTCCAGGCTATCGAGGATAATCTCTACAAGGGCTACAAGGGTACTGCAAGCGGCTTTACAACGGCTTATAATGACCTCGACATCACTTCTTTAGTTGACCAGCTCCTTATCTATGAGATGTCCATGAACACTGAGTTCCGCCATCCTAAGAGCGTATACATGTACATGGACGGTCTCGGCAAGCTCAAGGCCGGTCCGGTATGGGACTTCGACTGGCTTTCATTCCCTACACTTGGTTCAGGCTACACTGAGGAGAGTGACCGTTCATATACCGCTTCGCTCATGGCCACTCCAAGCATGATCAGCGCAGGACGTCAGGTTTCATCTTCGGCTCCGTCGAACAAGGATGATGACGACAGGAAGGATGCTCCGTTCATGTGGTATCCTATGCTCATCAAGGACCCTGCATTCACCAAGATGGCAGCGGAGCGCTGGAATAAGATGAGCGGCGTGCTTGCAGCTTATGCAGCTGAAATCAACGCAACCCGCGATCTCATTGCAGTGTCATGGGAGTACAATAACGCCATGTGGCCGGCATATTACGGCGACGGCAAGTATGACCGTCAGTACCATATCACTAACGGCATGTGCGGAGACGAGAAGTTAAAGACGTTTAACGAAGTGTGTCAGGCTCTGTATACCGCATACATGTCGCGTCTGAACGGTATGAACTCGTTCGTAAGCGGTCAGAACTGGCCTGCTTCAAAGTGGAAGTTCTAAAAAACGGTTCAGACCAGTCAAATCAATGGTTAACCTACTTAGACTATGAAGCCCAGGTAGTGATTTGACTGACACATCCCCGCAGATTCTTACGATTCTGCGGGGATGCTTTGTTAACCATTGAAGTATTCCAATAGTATTTAGGTCTGCTTCAATCTATGTGATATTTGTTTACTTCTTGTAGTAAGAGAACTCCACAACGATAGGCATGTGATCTGCGAGGCCGTTGTAGCCGTCGTAGTCGCGGAGGTAGCTGTTTGCCTCGATCTGAACCGGAGCGTCTGGGTTGTTGATGTAGATGATCTTGTCTACTACCTCACCCTTCTGTGTGTTCTCGCAGATGATGTCGGTGCTTGAGTTTGTTCCTGTAGCATCGCTTACCATGAGAGACTTGGTGCCGTACTCAGGGTATACGCCGTTCCACTGGAACTCTACCCATGGGTCAACTGCAACGAGGTCGCTGTCGAGTACGCCCCAGAAGTAAGTCTGGAAGTCGTGGCGAGTGTAGCGGCAGTTGGTGTCACCCATGATGATGATCGGACGCTGGTTGCCACGGATGCTGTTAACGTACTGCGCAATCTGCTTGAGCTGAGCGTGCTGTGCGTTGATGTGGCCTGATCCTGATGAACTGTATGTGTTCATGTGAGTGATGAGCACATCGATCTCTGTACCGTCAGCGAGGGTCATCACATAGTGACGGAAACCCTTCTTGATGCATGTGTTGGCGCCTGATGTAAGTCCGCCTGATGAAGATGTGAACTTAACGATATTCTCGTTGCTGAAGCTGCAGGTAGCGTTGCGTGCAGCGAAGCCGAGACCGTCAGTGTCGATAGTTGAAGTAAGAGCCTTAGAAGAGATGTTTCCACGATACGTTCCGAATGTAAATGCAGAAAGTGAGCTTGTAAGCTCTGTGTGGTAAGCGAAGTCCTCAGAGAATCCTACGAAATCCCAGTTGTCAGAAGCGATCTTTGAGCTGATGCTCTTAGTTCCGTCAGAACCAGGGCCGTCACCGTTGATGGTGAAGAAGGAGATCTTCTTAGGAAGACCGTCGACATTGTAAGTAGCAGCAGTGAATGTGCCTGCAACAGCTGGAGTCTCTGGCTCAACCGGAGTTTCAGGCTCTACTGGTGTCTCTGGTTCCTCTGGAGTCTCTGGCTCCTCCGGCTCAACAACCGGTGCCTCAGGAAGAACAACAGTTACTGGATAGTAACCTCCTGCAACAACCTCACCCTCTACAGTGAGTTCTGCTACTGCCTCTGCCTCAGCAGACTTTGCAGTAACTGTGAGCAGGTCACCAGCCTTTACTGCTGGGAAGATGACTGCCTTGCTGAGTGTTGTGAACTCTGCAGAACCGCTCTGAACGCTGTAAGAACCGTCAGCTGCGCTGTAAGTGAAGCTTCCGACAACAGGCACATCAGCGCCGTTGCGGGTCACCTTGCATGTAAGGCTCACGATTTCCTGTCCCTCAAGAACGCTGCCAGCTGCCTCTACTGTGAATACAACGTCAGCGAACATAGGGCGGAACTCGAATGAGGCGTCGCCGTCAGAGTTGCTGCCTGTCTGGACGCCGTACATGTAGTTCACGGCACCGGCAGTCTGGTCCTGAGCAAGCTCGCCCGCAAGGCCGGTAGCCTTGTTTGATGAATTAGCTGCGCTGTATGGGTAGTAGGCGTATGCTGGTGTGCCAGTAACCTCAGTAGCGGCAGTGAATGAAACCGAAGTACCTGCAGAAGCAGTTGTGTACTTCACATTGTTCTCCGAAGCGTCAGTGTACACGCCGATAACATCGGTCTTTGCCCACTTCACTGAAGAACCATTGTCAACTACGGTAGCAGTAATCTTCTGAGACACAGTCTCTTCAACTTCCGGCTCCGATGGAGTGCAGGCGATGCCGAGGCTGAGAACGGCAAGCGCTGCAAGAATTGTTTTTGTGTTCATAATGCTTTAAATAACGTTTATAAAGTCTTAGTATATGTGAATTCGATTACGATAGGCATGTGGTCAGAAAGGCCCTGGTAGTCCATGTCACGGAGGTATCCGTTTGCCTTGATCTGAACGTCTGCATTTGCGTCGTTGATGTAAATTACCTTGTCTACAACCTCACCCGACTGAGTGTCCGGGCAGATGATGTCAGTCTCAGAGTTGGTACCGGTTGCATCGCTGACCATCAATGACTTAGATGGGTAAGTAGGGTAAACTCCGTTCCACATGAAATCAACCCAAGGATCGTTGATGGTAATGCCCTCAGCGCGGATGATGCTCCAGAAATATGTCTCGAAATCATGACGGGTGTAGCGGCAGTTGGTGTCACCCATGAAGATCACAGGACGACCGTTGCGATGGTTTGCGATCCATGTCGCAACCTCCTTGAGCTGCTTGTGCTGGCAGTCAAGGTGCTTCTGAGTGTCATATGTGTTCATATGAGTGATGTATACGTCCACCTGAACGCCGTCAGGAAGAGTAACGAGGTAGTAGCGGAAGCCCTTTGCCACAGGGGTATTGGCTCCGGCGAAGATGCCGCCGTACTCATGGTCATATGTGTCGATATACTCACCGCTGAGCGAGCATGTAGCCTTACGTGCGCCGAAGTAAAGACCATCACCGAGGGTCTTCGACTTGCTTCCGAAAGCATATGTGCCGAGGTTCTTCGAATAACCGCTGAAGCACTCGCTGAAGTTGAAGAAGTCCCACTCGTCCTTAGTGATCATGGTACCGATAGTACCGTCTGATGAACCCTTGATGTTGTATGTCGCGCATGTGAATGTGCCGGTGATGGTCTCAGGCTCTACAGGAAGCTCCGGTTCCTCAGGAGTCTCAGGCTCCTCCGGCTGTTCAGGCTCCACAACTTCGCCCTCAGGGAGCTGGATGCTTACAGGATAGTATGCGCCTGCCTCCACGTCACCGTCGATGGTGATCTCGACAGTAGCTTCAGCCGATGCGGACTTCGCGGTCACGGTGAGGAGGTCGCCGGCCTTCACTGTAGGGAATATCACGGCCTTTCCGAGGGTGGTGAGCTCGCCGTATGTGGTCTGGCCCTCGTATGTGTATGAGCCGTCAGCCGCGCTGAACGTGAAGTCTCCGCACAATGGCACAGCCACTCCGTTGCGTGTCACCTTCACCGCGAGGCTCTCGATCTCCTGTCCCTCGAGCACGCTGCCTGCGGTCTCCACTGTGAAGAGAACGTTTGCGAAGATGTCGTGGAACTGGAATGTGGCGTCACCGTTCGAGTCGGTTCCTGTCTGGAGGCCGTAGCGGTAGTCTGGCGCCGATGCGGTCTGGTCCTGCGGGAGCGAGCCCTTCAGGCCTGTCGCGTTGAGCGATGAGTTGCCTGTGCTGTATGGGTAGTATGCATACTGCGGCGCGCCGCTCACCTCTGTCGCCGCTGTGAATGTGCCGGCTGAAGCACTTGAGCAGGTGTATCTGACGTTCTTCTCCGAAGCGTCGGTGTATACTCCGATCACGTCTGCAGAAGTCCACGCCGCTCCCGAACCGTTGTCGGTGATAGTTGCAGTGATCTTCTGTGACACGGTCTCCTCGACCTCGGGCTTCGAGTTCGAACAGTTGGTGCTGAAGCTGATGCACGCTATCGCGGCAATGGCAGCCAAAATAAGGTTTCGTTTCATAATGTGTGTGTTTAGTGGTTAAGTTGAATGTGTGTATGTGTGTTATCGCAAGTCTAGTTCATCGGTATGGTTCCGGTGTATGAGAACTTCGCAACTACAGGGAAGTGATCAGAATAGCCGATATATCTTGTATACGAAATATCCTGATCCTCTAAGATGTTACCTTCCGCATCTTCTGCCACAACATTGGTGTAGCTCGCTTCCTCAGTTGATGCGGTATAATTATCGACATCATTATAACTTTCCAAGGCGTCAATCATTATAGATGCACCCTCTACATTGAAATAAATGATCTTATCTACCACCTCACCTCTCTGATCATCACTACAAACAATATCATTATCTGTATCACCTTTATAATTAGCACGGATCATCAGGGATTTGCCAGATGTCGGATAGGTACCACCCCTATGGAACTTGACCCATGGATCAGTCCATGTTACATTTGAATTAAGTTTACCCCAGAAATATGTCTGGAAATCATGACGGGTATAGCGACAGTTGGTGTCACCCATGAATATGATCGGACGCTTGTTTGCAGCACTTATCTTATTGATATAGGTGGCTATCTGCGTCAGCTGAGCATGCTGAGCATCTTTTCGTTCATCATTACCATATGTGTTCATGTGGGTGATGATGACATCTATTTCAGCTCCATCTTTCATGGTCACAACATAATGGCGGAATCCCTTGTCAACATTCGTGTTGGCTCCTGATGTCAATCCACCTGCAGATGTGGTGAATGTTTCGATGTACTCGTTAGAGAAACTGCAAGTCTCATTTCTTGTAGCAAAGCTAAGTCCATCAGTGTCTATATGGACTGACAGTGATGAAACCGATGATGGTATGGTTTCATTGTTTGGAGTTCCCCATGTGTAGCCGCTCATGGCAGATGCCAGTTCAGAATGATAGTTGAAATCCTCGGAACATCCTACGAAATCAAACTGTGAATTCGCGATATATGAACTGATGGTCTTGGTTCCATCAGAGCCAGGAGCTCCTTCGTTGATTGTAATGTTAATGATAAATCTTACCTTTTCTGGCAGGCCATCCACGTTCATCGTTGCCGCCTTGAATGTACCTGACACCTTCTTGACGATGGTGAGGCCGCTGAGTTTTGAGAGTGTGAGCGGGAAGGTATAGTAGGTCTCGGATGCAAAATTAGCTTTTGAGGTCACTGTGAGGGTGGCCTTGTAGTTTGTGGTCTCGAGGACGAATGTCAGCTGGTCGCCGCTCTCGATCTCAGGGAATACGCTCGCGAAACTGCTGAGCGTGCCGCTGAGAGCCTGGTTCCATACGGTCTTGAGCTCGTTTGAGGTGGTTCCGAGTTCATATGATCTGTCGGTGGCGTCGAATGTGAACTCACCGGTCACAGGCACCGCTGCACCATTGCGTGTCACGGTCAGTGTCACGCTCTCGAGGGTCTCGCCAGCCAGAACTGTGCCTTCCGCGTTGATGTTGAAGCGCACGAGTGAGAACATGTTGTGGAACTTGAACTTATAGCCTTCCTCGACCTGGGCCTTGAGCTCGCCCCACTTATAGTCGCCATGGATGCTTCCGTCCATCGCCTGCTCTGCAGGTACGTTACCGCTCAGCGCTGTAGCCGCCTTGCCATTGTTGGCAGCGTCGTATGGATAATACACATATGCGATCTCGCTTCCGCTGACCTGCTCGGCCGCACCGAACGATGCGTTAGGATTTTTGCCTGAAATGTTCACATACTTAGCATTGCTGCTTCCGTCCGCGAAGAATACTCCGACCGCATCCGACTCCTCCCAAAGCATCGGAAGCTTTCCGGTCGCATCGGCCGCAGCCTCAATGCATGTGCGGGTCTCCGGCTCCGAAAGTTCTGCCATGATCTTCGGAGCATCGGCAAAAATTTCGTTCTCACCACCGGCCGGCGCATCAACGATGCCCTGCTCCTCCTTAATACAGCCAGCCGCAAGACAAAGCACAGCAGCTGCCGCAAGAATAGTTCTCATCTTCATAGGTTGTTCAACTTCTTATTCAATTTCAAAAGCGTCTCCGCCATACTCCATCTCTGTGTCAGCCGACTGGCAGAGCACACCCTCGATATTCATCTCCATGCACACCACCTCCGGTGCAACATACTCAATAGTCTTCTTCATTTCCATATATTGTTACTTTACAAAATTTCCTGATGTAATAAGTCCGTTCATGCCTTCAAGACGCGCTTCGTATACTGTCACGAAGTTCTCGATCAGCTCATCCCAATCATTGATATCCTCATCACCGCTCCAGTCTTTGAAATCACTTTTGTATGCGTGTATTGCAGACTCAGTCGTCGGCCACATCCCGCTGTCGCTCTCAAACGACGCCCTCATCGTCCTGCCGTACTCACGGATCTGTCCGCTCACGAACTTCAGCTGAGGGTAAATGACCGCCCATCTTGCCTGAACAGTAGCGACGAATGTCGGATCCTTGGCCAGCTGTCTGTACCAGATATATGAATCACTGTCGCTCTCGGCACTTCTCCAGTACATCCACTCGTTGTAAGGCTTTTTGCGATAGCTTGAAGTATTGCCCAAGTCCTCTGCTCTATCCGGATTCTGGAAAGTTCCGCGGTCAAAGTCCCAGACAGGTCCTGCACTGAGCTTGCCGTTTCCATCCATAAAGTAATACACTGAACGCGGGTCACCATACTCACGGTTCATTGTCAGCTCCCATATCAGCATCTGGTCGATTACAGAGTTGATGTCCAGATCATTGTATGCTGTAGTGAACTTGCTATTGTATAGATTGGTCTCGATGCCCTGAACCTTAGTCTTTACTGCCGAAAGAATGGCGTCAGATACCTCATCCTTGAACATGAAAGGAACAGACCTGGATGTCTTGAACTTATAGGTCTCATCATAGTTGTTATCTACCTCAAGCAGATAGCCGCAGTCCGCAATTCCTGGGTTTGCGTTACCATCTTCAACAACATCCTCATATGGATCGTTGATAGCAAGACGGTTCTTGTCAATCTTGATCTGCTCGCAGAGGAAATAGTTACCCACATGGTGCCCTGTTCCATCCGACTCCACAAACACCAGCTCTACATTCTTGCCATGCACATTCCATGGAATACCAGGCTCAATCGCCCCTGTCTTCCATGCCTTCTCAATTGCATGTGCTATATCAAAGGCAACGGTATTGCGGATCATGGAATGGTCAAGCCAGTTGGCAAGAAGCACCCAGCGCTTATGGGCAGGAAGGCCGAATATAGACTGCTTCTTGACCATCTTGATGGCAAATGGCTTCTTTGGATATTCCTGGGATGTATTTCCACGAAGTTTTGTACCGCAGAGTGCAGTCGGAAGGTCAATGGATCCGTCTGGGTTGTATACCGTAATCTCGTCATCTTCAGCCCAATCTTCAGTATCCTTGCCACGGACCATGAAATCTACGAACTCATTGAGCAAGGTGCCTCCTATGTGAGTTCCGAAGAGGTCAAATCCGCCATCATATTTTTTGCTGAAATCACCAGAACCAGACTGTTTCAACACTACTACAGGAAGCCCGGTATTCGTCACATTAACAGTATAATCCCTGGCCTCCTCCTCAGTATTCACGGTCATGGTCACCGGGCCTGTGAAATTTACGGCTGTACTACCGCTTGTCAAGGCCTGACTGCCCACGGTAACCGTGCCACCGGCAGTGAAGGTCGGCACGAGGGTGAAGTCATAAAGATACGGGATCATGACATCGACGGATGTACCTGAAATTGTAGCGGCATGCTCCTTTACCTCGCTGAATTTCGGCTTGTTCGAGCTCCACACTGTCTGGTTATTAAGGAGCTTTCCTGAATTTTTAGCGACCTCAAACTTGAAACCTGTAATGGTAGGACGCGCCTTCTCGGCATATCCGTACTTTGTTGGATTCTTCTCAAAAACAGCCAACTTCAGCGGGAATGTGTAATAAGTTCCCGGCTGGAAATCCACCTTTGATGTCACTGAAAATACGGTGTTTGACTCGCCGGTAGATAACGTGAACGTAAGCTTGTCGCCCTCCTTGATCTCAGGGAATACCGTAGCGAAATCAGAAAACTCCGCCTCAAGCTCCTTATTCCATATGGTGCTGAGCATATTAGAAGTCTCACCAAGAGTATAGCTTCCATCAGTCGCGCTGAAAGTGAAGTCACCTGTCACAGCAGGCACCGTACTACCCTCACGTGTAACCTTCAAAGTGATCTTCTCCAGCACCTTACCCTCCAGCTTCGATCCGGTCACATCAACCTTGAAACGCACCATCGAGAACAGATTATGGAACTTGAATCTATAGCCTCCGTCTTCATCTCTGCTCCTCAATTCACCATACTTATAATCGCCAGAAAGCGCTCCGCCCATAACCTGCTTGCCAGGAAGGGTTCCCACAAGCGAAGTGGCCTCACGCCCATCATTCTCCGAACTATAAGGGTAATAAGCGTACTGAATCTCTCCGCTCACCGCCTCAGCAGCCGAAAACGAAGCATTAGCCACATTCACCTCAGTCTCATCATTAACATAGCGCACGTTAGCGCTACCGCCGCTCGAAAACACTCCCAGCGAATCCCCAGGCATCCAAAGCACCGCCGCACTCTCACCCTCACCCAGCGTCCCCGCATCAATGCAAGTCCTCGTCTGCACATCCTCCGCCAGTTCCGCGTGGATCTTCGGGGCGTCAATGAGTACCTGCTCTAGCCCTCCTCCAATCTCTTCCATCGTGCATCCACCCAACGTCAGCATAGTCGCTGCAATCAGTGTTGAGATTATTATCCAACTCAATTTCATGACTAAGTTAAAGTTCTGTTACTTAGTAAAATTTTCTGAAGTAATTAGAGCATCTATTCCAGCAAGACGTTCTTTATATACATTTACGAAATTCACCATCACTTCGTCCCACTTTTCTATCTGCTCGTCACCGCTCCAACCTTTGAAGTCGTACTTGTACTTCTTGATGTCGGATGTGTTTGTAGGCCACATCACGCTGTTATACTCATACGACAAAGCCAAAGACTCCTCATAACTGATAATCACATCTGACATCTTACCCAGATAGGGTTTGATTACAGTCCAACGTTCCTTTACGGTTTGCTGGAAGATTGAATCTTCTGCCAACTCTTTATACCACACGTAAGAACATGTTTCATCCTCTTTGGTTCTACCAAACACCCACTCACCATTAGATTTAATTCGGTAGCGAGTAGTATTACATAGATCTTTAGCCTTTTCCTAATACAACAATGATTCCGTCTCTATAAGGTCCGCCTATTATAATCGGTTAAAGAGGGAGGAAAGCAATCTTGCATTTCCATCCCTCATCAGAATCATTTAGGATTAGTCCATGAGAATAACGTTTCCGCCATCGTTAGCTGTTGCATCGTAATCGCTGGGAGTTAATCATTTAGGCATGTAATCCTCTGGCTTGGTTGAATCATACTGCAAACGATACTTGTTGTTGAGAAGCAGAATCTTTTTAACTGTTTCTGAGGCATCATTTGAATCCGAATTGGACCCAGATACAGTATAATTCAAATATACAATTCCAACAGGGTAATATGGAACGTTATTAACACCCATCGCATCGATTCGGCTGCTGATCAAGGGTGAGTATGTGTTTAATACTGTGACCGCTGTACCCGAATCGCCATCACTAGAACTTCTTCCTCCAGTAAGCCCACCTAGACCAAGATAAATCCACCTATTGTGAGCATAATTAACTGTTCCATAATTATTCTTTGACCAATCAAGAATAGCATTTACTACATTTGTTCTTTGGGTAAAAGACGGATAATAACCACGGACTCCATTAGAAATCGCACTACCCGTGCTACTTGTAATCTGAGCCTGACTAACTGCCATTGATATTGTGGACGTTGATGCAGAAGATGTATGCAAATTATCTGTTTTGAATCCAGTTTGCGGGAAATAGTCGGATGTCAATTGGTTCGGAATATGAACATATACGCATTTACTATCAGATGGCAATGTCGTATTGGTGGTAATCTCCTCCTCAGAATTAATCATCACAATAACTTTACCCAAGACATCTCCTACAAGGGTATTGGAATTAAGTTGCGCTCCATCAAAGATTTTGCCTGTTAGTGTAGGATCTTCACTTATATTAATAGCGTCACAAGCATCGCTGACAGCCTGCATCCAGGTTTTACCTGTCTTAGTTATATCGTTAAAACTCTCTTGCGCAAATGAGCAGAACACAAGCATATATTCGTCACTCTTAACATTTCTAACTACTTGCTCTAATCGAGTCTGGAGTGACGGGTTGTTTGGAGTCATCATCTGACCAAGATCACCAATAGGGAGAATTCCCAGGATATTTTCATAAATATGAAATCCACCACCTCCATCAGCAACTGATAAATACACTTTAGACGCGTCAATGTCGTCTACTTCTGTACCAATAGAGGTATTAACGTTAGATTGAGACGTACTCCATCGGCAATCCAAATGGAAAGCACGGACACCATTGTTATACTGTGTTTGTAGATCTGTACCTGTTCCTTGGAAATCCTTGTTCAATGAGTTCCAAGAACCGGGAATAGAGATTTCCGATAAATATACATTTCGAGGTATGTTTTGCATCCAGGTATCTTCTTTCCACTCTGCTTTATTAAGAGCAAACTCTGGCAATGTAATTTTGTGTATTTGGCCAGGTTTAATAACCTTATCTACATTGAGAGTCTTAGTAAATGTTTTATTGTTTGCAATAACTTGTATCTTCCAATTTAAGACATTCAAGTTACTAACAGGAGCAAAAAACAATGGCAATGACACAGAGTCACCTCTGCGCAATACGTGGTATCCTCCTGTAGAAGCATCTACAATATCTGCGATCACTTCACTATAAGATGCTCCATCCTTGAATCGCACAAATGTTCCATCCGCAAGATTCAAACTGAAGGTTCCGGCAATTGGCTGAGGAAGTTCAGGGTCCTCCTTATCATAAGCGAGCAATTTGACTGACTGAATGGTGTAGTCAGTATCTTCTGTACCTGTTGCCGTATCCTCTACTTTCAGTGTGACATACACAACAGAAGAGATAGGAGTATAAGTAAGATTAACAGTATTGGTTTGGTCTCTATCGACTGCAGTATGAGCATACATTAAACAATCCTCCATATCGGACTTAACGACGCTACCATTAACTGAAATATTCTGCTTATGATTGATTACAACATTATCGGCCATAGCTACACCACCAGTACTAGATAATGTGTAGCTTCCAGAAGGGTAAAGGGAGTAAAAGTCTACTTCCGTTTCCTTTCCCCACTGTATGCCATATGAACCTGTTTTTGTAAGAGCATCAGCATAATCTTGAGATGTGCCCGATACACTTATCTGATACTCAGCGCTTTTCCTACCATCCAAACACTGAGGGGAGTAAATCTGCACTTTGTCTCCATTTACCCAATAAATAGGGAAAACTTTACCAGTTTCCACACCGTACACTGTCTTCGTGTCTGGATTTCCAAGCATAAGTCCAAACTGCACCTCATCACCACTTTCTGCCGATGGATTTTCCGGATAGAGTTCTTCATTCATACATCCCACTGCAGCAAAAGCAAAAACTGAGAGTAAAATGTATCTGTATATTCTTTTCATATCTTAATCACTTAAAAATATTTTGACTATCACAAAAAAGGATGAACTTTACTATAGTGTAGAATCATCATCCCAACCATCGTTCGAAAAATCAGTTGTGAAATCTGTATTGACCTCCTGATCTTTGATTCCAGCAATATCAGCATTTCCGTTTGTTAGATCCGCCGACGCAGTCATGAACGCTCCCTCCAGCTCCACCTGAAAGCGCTCGGTGACCGGTGCCTCATAAACAGTTCTTTTCATCTGTTTCTTCATTTTGATTCTATCTTTTAAATTTTACTTAATCACACAAATCAATCCTTGCTCTCGTGCCTTCCCCACATGTTCTCAAAATGCTCCTTCTCTCCGCAAAATCACATGTCGTTTCTCTGCTCTCTCCACCAACCTTACAGCACCCTGAAAAATCCGACATAATGACAATGAATCCATCCACACGACATCCGAAAAAGTTGTCACTTTAAAGGTCCGTTTAAACAAACAGTAGGGGAGTGGATAATTGTCGTGGCGGCAAAGCGACTGATAGTCAATCGAATACAAAAACCTCCTGCCGCACAAGGGGAGCAGGAGGTTTACATAACTCGCAGTGTATCAGTGGCATATGCGCCACGGCAAAACAAAACACCTTGGACAGATTCTTTCAAATCCATCCAAGGTGTCATCAATTTATCTATGCATGAGTGCTTCCCGGCACTCCCTATCGACCAAGATTATTCTCCCAGCTTACAGATATCCTCAATCGACAGCCCAGTAGCCTCGGCAATAATCTCCGTAGCCACGCCCATCTGTTTCAGCTTTCGAGCACTTTCAAGTCTTGCCTCCTCACGTCCCTTCTCCAGCCCCTCCTCCAGTCCCATTCTCCTGGCGGTGTTGTATTCACTTCTGAGTCTCTTCTCGTCGTTCATAGCCTGTTCGTACTTTATGCGTTTATCCTCCGGGAATCCGGCAATCTCACAAGCGCTGAAGATACGGGTGTAGACCTCATTCTGGAGCCATGCAGGCTGTTCCATCATCCTTCCGATGAATTTCAGAACATACAGCATCCTATCTGTCTCGGTCACACACTCTTCGGCCTTCTTGTCGAAATGTGCCATCTCCGCAAAGATAATAACAATTGTTTCCGCGAGCAAGTCGTGGCTCTCTTTTTCACGGAAAGTGTACTCCGAGACAAAGGCTCGCTCCGACTACTTTGTGCCGACCATGACACACCAGCTTGCAGCGAACCATGCCAGATTTTCAAAACCACATCGTGGCGCTTAATTGCTTGTAACTCAGCACTATATGTAAACCTCCTGCCGCGTAAGGGGAGCAGGAGGTCTCTGTAATCTGCAGTGAGTCAATGCTTTAAGCGCCACGCATATGGGCGACCTTCCCCACCTTCGCCGTTCCACCCCACCCAACCTAAAAGAATTTATGCTACCTTTGCCCCCATGAACCGCCTACCGGTAATAATCCTCACCCTTCTGGCAGCCCTGGCCTGCAACCCCGACATGTTCATCGAGCCGTTGACTGTGTCGGAGTCGAAGTTCGTCATGCCGTTTATCGGCGGGACGGTCGAGGTGCAGGTGGGACATGACGACTGGGAGATCGAGAGGGTGGCGCTGGACCATATCGACTGCGGATTCGTGACGGATGCCGAGGGCAACATGAGGCATGAGTCCAATTTCACAAGATTCGTGATCGCACGTCCGCAGAGGGACAAGCTTGTCCTGACGGTCGAGGATATGTCGAACTCCAGCCCGATGGAGATGGAGATCCATATCTCGAACCCGTTCCAGTCGCAGGTGGTCTATGTGTATATGGAACCGTGCACCGGTTATGAATTCGACCGCATAGAATATGGTGAGCTTCTGGTTACCTCGCCGTCGGATGCATACGAGGAGGCGTGGCGCGTGACCGAAGTGAATGAGACGGCGGCGCCCGTGACGAAGGAGTACGATGTTTTCGGAGCGACGCTTGAGCGGACCGTATGGTTCCCGGCTGCGACCGTAGTTTCGGCGGACTTGCCGTATGTATCTTGGTATGAGACTCTTATGGAGTTTGTGACCGGGCCGTTCAGCGTACCGATCCCCGATGCCCTGCCATCCGGAACCATCCCCGGAACTACTCCGGGAACCGCCCCCGGAACCCAGACAATCCCGTTCACCTATGACAAAACGATAATCCCGATGGAAGCCCCCGAGGCCAAGGCGGAAGTGACCCTCGTGCCGGGGGAAAACGCCGTAATCATGTACTGGGGGTATGTGGAATACACCGTGCCGTACACAATGTGGTTCAAGCACGCGGACGGCGGCAGGCCGAGGTGCATGACGGGCGAATTTACGAGCCGTGCGTATGACGGCAGATGGAGGGTGGAAGTGCGATGAGAAGATTCGGAATCATATTGACGCTCCTTTGCGCGGCGGTGCTGACTTTGGCGGCAGCGCCTACCTATGCGTCTGAGTCCGTGGCCCCGACTCCGGTCGACTCGACAACGTTACAGCATAGCTTCAGCCTCGACGTGCGTTCAGGCTTCGTGACGCAGCACCACGACCTCTTCAGGGGTATGAATGCAACCAGTACTCCCATAAATGCCTCAGCATCAGCGCATATCCAGTACGCCTTCCGCTTCCCGTCGGCCTCGCGTCTTGGCTGCATCATGCCGTCGGCATACCAGGGCGTCGGCGTGGCCCCGTATACGTTCTTCAACCATGAGGTCATGGGTACGCCGGTGGCCTTCTACGTGTTCCAGGGGGCTGAGGTCGCCCGCTTCAGCGAGTCGCTTTCGCTCGATTACGAGTGGAACTTCGGCGCATCGGCGGGATGGCACCGGAACCTCGTCGTGGGAACGAAGGTCAATGCATACATAAACCTCGGGCTCATGCTCAAGTGGCAGCCGGCGCTGTGCGCGTCGCCCTTCTGCCGTTCTCTCGACGGTTGGACGTTTGCGGCGGGTCTTGACATGACGCATTTCTCGAACGGAGATACGACGCTGCCGAATGTGGGTACGAATATCATAGGGGCGCGTATATCTGCATCCAGGGCGTTCGGCGCGACTGCCGGCATGGCCGCAGATGGCGGGTCCGCAGCGCGTGTGGACATACGCCAGCTTCGTCGGGAGGCCAGGGCGGAGCTTTCGCGAAAGAGCTTCCTCAAGCGCACTGAGCTCGACGTGATCCTCTGCGGTACGGTGAATGCGGAGACGATCACATATCAGGACAAGGAATACAAGCTCGACGGCAAGTTTGGCGTGGCGGCCCTGCACATCAATCCGCTGTACCGCGTGACACCGTGTTTCCTTATGGGTCCGGCCGTCGATGTCCAGTATAATGAAGGTATAAATCTGGCGGACCATGTCGCCGGCATAAATCCTGTGACTGACGAGATCCGCTTCCACCGTCCGCCGCTTGCCGAGCAGCTGGCCGCAGGCCTTTCGCTCCGAGTGGAGCTCCAGGCTCCGATATTTGCCGTGAATCTCGGTTTCGGACACAATATAATATATAAAGGCCCTGAGCTTGGCGGGTTCTATTACCTTGCCGCACTCAAGACCTTCGTCACTGACAGCCTCTTCATGCACGTGGGCTTGAAGGTCTGCGATACTGAGTCTTCCAATAATCTTCTGCTTGGACTCGGCTGGAGGTTCTAGGCCTTTCCGCCGGTTCGGCCAGCCTTTCCGCTAGTCGCTCCAGACCTCGAAATGCTCCTTGCCTACGCCGCAGGCTGGACAGGTCCAGTCGTCGGGGATGTCCTCGAACGGTGTTCCCGGAGCTATTCCGTTCTCCGGGTCTCCTTCTGCCGGGTCGTAGATGTACCCGCAGATTACGCATACGTACTTTTTCATGTCTCTTTGTCTTTTAAAATGTTCGCGCATCTGCTGACGGCAAGTCCCATGCCGAAGTGTAAATTGTTCAAAAGGGCGAAAATTTTCGCCCTAAATAATAGGATGGAATACTTTTTGTTGTATATTTGTCGCTTTAATGACGAAAAATATACATACATGGTAGGACACACACTGCAAGACATCTCTCTGAGTTATTTCAAGACCCTGTTTCCGGATTCGCCACGCGTATGCTATGGCGATGATTTTTATGTCATGGACATAAAGCTCTCGAAGGATATCCAGCCGCTGGGGCATCCGTGCCGCTTTGACGGTTACATGCTCCTATATTGCGTGAAGGGCCGCATACGTCTTAATGTCAATCTGACGGAATACTGCATAGATGAGGGCATGATCTTCATGAATGTTCCCGGTAACATAATAAGGGTGAATGAGATCCTTGATGTTCCGAAGGAGGAGGTGCAGTATGTGTGCGTGGCGATGTCCAAGGACTTCCTGCAGGGCATGCAGCTGGATGCGAACAAGATCTTCAACGAGGGCATGTCCATGATGGAGAACCCGAGCGTGAGGCTGACCGAGAAGGAACTGCAGATGGTTCGCAGCGGTCTGGAGGTCCTTACCAGGGTGGTGAACTCGGATGCTGTGTATAAGAGGGAAGCGCTTTTGTCGCTGCTTTCTTCGATGTTCTACATGCTCATGAGCGTATGGAAGAAGAGGGGGGAGCCGACGGATCCGTCGCAGTCGACCCGAAGCAAGCTCATCTTTGACCAGTTCATAAAGCTGGTTTCCGAGTATCATACGCAGTATCGCAATGTGGGCTTCTATGCAGATAAACTCTGTCTGACGCCTAAATATCTCAGCAAGCTGATCAAGAATGCGACCGGAAGGTCGGCTCCTGAGTGGATTGACCAGTATGTGATCCTGGAGGCGAAGAATCTTCTGAAGTATTCAGGAGAGACAATCAAGGAAATCGTCTTCAAGCTGAATTTCCCTAACCAGTCGGTGTTCTACAAGTTCTTCAAGGCGCGCACCGGCATGACTCCGACAGAGTACAGGAACTCATAGAGGTTAATAAATTTCAGCAATAAGGTGCGTGGCGTTAAAAGTTTTGACAAAAATTTGCTTAATCCATAATAATCGTTAACTTTGCACAAGACATCAGAAATTTTTTTCGTGTCTATTTGTTAAGTTCGTTTTATATACGGCAGGGTTCCTTGGGGAGGGAACCCTGCTATTTTTTGTGCGTTTACGGCAAGTTTGGCTGAAATGTGGCTTTTTTGGCTTTTCGTTTTGAAATTTTTCGTAACTTGGGCCCGATTTGCTGACAACTAATGATTATTAACATAAAAACACTAACAAAATGAACAAGAACAAAGGTAACGTCTTTGCCATTGCAATCTGCTTCTTCCTTTTTGCAATGATTTCTTTCGTGACAGGACTTCAGAATCCTATGGGTATCATCGCCAAGGCGCAGTTCGGTGCTACTAACCTTATGTCTCAGCTCGGTAACGCTGCGAACTTCATCGCTTACGCGTTCATGGGTCTGCCTGCAGGTTTCCTCCTCAAGGGCAAGGGATATAAGTTCTCTGCACTCGCTGCTGTGACTGTAGGTTTCGTCGGCGTAGGTATCTCATATCTTTCAGGCGTGTTCGGAAGCTATGCGATCTATCTCCTCGGAGCATTCGTTTCAGGTTTCTCTATGTGTATGCTCAACACAGTTGTAAACCCTATGCTCAACACTCTCGCAGGTGGTGGAAACAAGGGTAACCAGCTCATCCAGTTCGCAGGTTCTCTTAACTCGCTTTCAGCTACAATCGTTCCTGTACTCGCAGGTTACCTCATCGGTGAGGTTACAGAGAAGACTCAGGTTGCTGACGTGAACCCTGCTCTCTTCATCGCTATGGGCATCTTCGCTCTCGCATTCGTGATCATCTTCTTCTCATACATCCCAGAGCCTGAGCTCGAGGCTGCAGCAGCAGCTCCTGCAGTTGAGAAGGAGAGCACAATGGCAAGCATCAAGGGCGCCCTCTCATACAGAAACCTCGTTTTCGGTGTGATCGCAATCTTCCTTTATGTAGGTATCGAGGTAGGTGTTCCTAACGTAGCTAACCTTTACATGACTTCAGCTGACGGTCTCGGAATGGCTGCCGGCGTTGCAGGTACCCTCGTAGGTGCATACTGGTTCCTCATGCTCATCGGCCGTCTCATCGGTGGTGTTCTCGGTGGAAAGGTTTCAAGCCGTGCAATGATCATGGCAGTGAGCGCAGCCGCTATCGTATTCCTCCTCTTCGGAATGTTCCTCCCAGAGACTCTCGTTATCGGTATGCTCGGTGCACAGGTTCCTGTATCTATCCTCTTCATCGTTCTCTGCGGTCTCTGTACTTCAGTGATGTGGGGTGCGATCTTCAACCTCGCAGTAGAGGGCCTCGGCAAGTATACTTCAATCGCATCAGGTCTCTTCATGGTGATGGTATGCGGTGGTGGTATCGTTCCGCTCGTACAGGGTCTCGTTGCTGATATCGCAGGTTACCTCCCTAGCTACTGGGTGCTCGTTGCATCTCTCGCATTCATCTTCTGGTTCGGTCTTTCAGGATCAAAGGTTAAGAAGGCGTAATCATTTTCAAGATAACCATGTAATCCCCGGCCGGTCCGGGGATCTCCATACTAACCCCAAATCAACATTAAAATGGATTCAACATTCGTAGTAGGTATCGACGTTGGAGGACAGACTTCCAAGATCGGTGTGGTAAATGCAAGAGGAACAGTTCTCGCTCAGACTGTAATCCGTACTGACACTTATGACCAGGTGGAGCCTTATATCGCTGAGCTCGCAGATGCAGTGAAGAAGCTTATCGCTGAGTCTGGCACAGAGGGCAAGGTAAGAGGTATCGGAGTAGGCGCTCCTAACGGAAACTATTATACAGGTACAATCGAGAACGCTCCAAACCTCCTCTGGGGACGTCAGAGAGTGGAGTTCGCAAAGCTCCTTACAGAGGCTATGGGCGGTCTTCCGGTTGCTCTTACAAATGATGCTAACGCGGCAGCAGTCGGTGAGATGACTTACGGTGCGGCTCGCGGAATGAAGAACTTCATCATGATCACCCTCGGTACAGGAGTAGGTTCTGGTATCGTGATCAACGGTGAGGTCGTATATGGACATGACGGTTTCGCAGGTGAGCTCGGCCACACAGCGGCAGTGCGCAACAACGGACGTACATGCGGTTGCGGCAAGACAGGTTGCCTCGAGACTTATGCATCAGCTACAGGTGTTGCTCGTACAGCACGCGAGTGGCTCGAACTTTCTGACGAGCCTTCAGTTCTCAGAAACCTCGACTCTATCGCATCAAAGGACGTATACGAGGCTGCAAAGGAAGGTGACAAGCTCGCCCTCAAGATCTTCGAGTTCACAGGTAAGATCCTCGGCCGTTCATTCGCTGACTTCGTTGCATTCAGCGCTCCTGAGGCAATCGTCCTCTTCGGTGGTCTTGCTCGTGCAAAGGAGTTCCTCACAGGCCCTATCGAGGAGTCTATGAACGCAAACCTCCTTCCATTGTGGAGAAACAAGGTAAAGGTAGTCTACTCAGAGCTCAAGGAGTCTGACGCAGCCATCCTCGGCGCCTCAGCCCTCGCATGGGAACTCTAACCCGGACTGGAATATATGCAGCAAGGAGAAGGCGGAAGTCTTCTCCTTGCTGTTTTTTGTCGCGACGCAGAGTTTCGGGTTGTTTTCTTTGCGTCGTGTCCCCAGTGGAGGCTCTGCTGTGTGGTTCCGTGCCGCGACGCAGAGTTTTGTGGCGTTTTCTTTGCGTCGTGTCCTGGGTGGGCTCTGCCGTACCGTTTCTCAATCGCGACGCAGAGTTTCTTGCCGTTTTTCCTGCGTCGTGTCCTGGGTGATTGCGTTTCTGTGTGGTTCCGTGCCGCGACGCAGAGTTTCGGGCTGTTTTTCCTGCGTCGTGTCCTGTGGGGGCTCTGCCGTACCGTTTCTCAATCGCGACGCAGAGTTTCTTGCCGTTTTCCCTGCGTCGTGTCCTGGGTGATTGCGTTTCTGTGTGGTTCCTTGTCGCGACGCAGAGTTTCGGGTTGTTTTCTTTGCGTCGTGTCCTGTGGGGGCTCTGCCGTACCGTTTCTCAATCGCGACGCAGAGTTTCTTGCCGTTTTCCCTGCGTCGTGTCCATCGCTAATTAATGCATAGAATTATTGTAGGGTGGTGCTGGGCAATGCCATGCACCTGATGATTTGTTCTTTGGAGAGATTATATTTCCCTCGTAGTGATTCCGCAATCTTTGTGCTCTTGGATACTGGAAGGGTGTAGACTGTTTCTCCCTTGTAGGTTTTGTCGATGTACTCATCGATTATAGTGCATAATTTGATGTCATCTATATTCAGTACCCTATTCCTTCCTGTCTCATTTGCCAACATCTGCTGTATTGAACCACATCGGACACCTTGCTCAATGTCCTCTACTCTTATAGGTGGATTGCCGGTATTGTTCTGTAGCTGTTCTTTTTCCCATGCTTCTCCTGATAGGCGGTTCATGAAGTATAGGTATGATCGTGCCGTAGAAAATTGGTGTTCCAGGTCCGCAGTATCTACAATGCTCTCGGAAAGCAGATGTCCGTTTGAATCGATCTTTACGTGCGGTGGCATCTTGTGTCTGCTTGGTAGCTGCCAATACGGTATTTTTCCGTGTTTGTCATTGTTCTTTAAATGCAGTCCAAGCTCTTTCCCGAACGGAGCATGAACTGAGGAAAATTCATATTCGAATGGTGTCTTGCACACTCCGTGATGAAGAGGGTTTCGGAGAATGTAGGCGATCACGGTCAACAGATGATATAGGCCCTTCACCTCCTGCTTGAAGAAGAATTTCTCGCCAAGTCTTCCGTGCCTATGATACTTGCTGTTGAAGTAGCGTGAGTATGAATACCGGAAGGCTTTGATGAAAGCTTTGATATTCGTGTCTCTAATACAGATGTGTACGTGGTTTGACATTAGGCAATATGCCACTAATGTGCATCCTTTTTCGTGTGCCGCAATACACAGACATATGATACCGTGAATGTAATCTTCTCTGGTCCTGAACAGTACCTCGTCTCCTCCAGACCAACATAAATGATACGTTCTTTTCATTTTTGCTTTTAAGGTATAGAGGTCTATCCGAGATTCGTTAAAGAAAAAGAAAAATGTGGCGAAATTCTGACTTTAAAATTTATTTTTCAGTGTTAAAAATTTATTTTAAAGCAATGGTCCCTCCTTATATGTTAGTGCGAAAGCCGCGACGCAAAGTTTTGGGCTGTTTTTCCTGCGTCGTGTCTCCAGTGGAGGCTCTGCTGTGTGGTTCCGTGCCGCGACGCAGAGTTTTGTGGCTTTTTCTTTGCGTCGTGTCTTGGGAGGGTATTCTGCTGTGTGGTTCCGTGCCGCGACGCAGAGTTTCGGGCTGTTTTTCCTGCGTCGTGTACTATTTAATGAGTTCCTCCGTGGTGAAAGGGTGGGTCAAGCCAGAGATGAGGTGTCGGATTAGAAGCGCATGATGCGCATCTCCGGGGCGACGCGGTATGGGGTGGTGCGGATGAAGAGGAGCCACTGGGCCATGAAGTATGTGATGAGGACCAGATAATCACGATATGGGACCGGCTCCACGAACTTGTTCCAGGCGAGGATGAAGTCGGAGAATACGAAGAGCACTGCTCCGAGGGCGAAGAGACTGCTGCGCTGCAGGAGTGCAAGCAGCAGCATGATGCTGATCAGGCAGGCGTAGATGGCCACGCCGGCGCGGATGATTCCGTGGTCGGCCACAGGGACTATGCGGGTAAAGACTATTGCCAGCAGTGCCATGATGCAGAATGCGACCATGAACAGATAGCCTTTCATCTTCGGTGTGAGCTTCTTATCACGTTCGACTTTCGAGAAGTATCTTCCCGTAAAATATACTATGTACATCACGTGCGCGAGCGCAAAGCAGCCCATCTGTCCCAGGAAGTTTCCGCATGAGCCGAAGTAGTCTCCAGCAGCAGAGAACAGGAGTGCCAGAGTGACCTGCCATGGGCACAGCCAGAGTGAGGCAAGAGTCAGTATTGCGACCGGGAAAGTCACCTTATGAGGAATCACCAGCGGCAGAAAGAAAATCAGGAATGCAGCGAAAAACAGTCCTGTGCTAGTCCATACGAGTGTCGCAATGCGGTTTTCTTGCAGTTTGAAAGTGCTCATGACATTTGATTTTGTGCAGCTAAGTTATTAAAAAATCTCAGATGATGCTTATGAATTGTAATCCGAAACTGTATGTGGGTGATATTTTATAAGATTATTTGCATTGAATAAAGGCCGAAAACATGTTTTTTCGCACTTAAAATCTTTGGATTTATAAAAGAATTTCATCATCTTTGTAATTCGGGTAAATTTCCAATACCCGTACGCGACGCAGATAGTGTGTAGTGTAGCATACTAAAAGCAAAAGAAAATAACCAATATTAATGTTTAACAACTAAAAGTAACTACTATGAGAAAAATCAAACTATTTCTCACAGCGTTAGCAGTGATGGTAGCTTCGACAGCCTTTGCCCAGAAGCTCACAGTCACTGGAAATGTGACTGACGCCTCTAATGGCGAGCCGGTACCTTTCGTATCAGTACACGAGAAGGGTACAATGAAC
>JAGBTT010000061.1 GCA_017631175.1 Bacteroidales bacterium | reverse complement strand
CTCAGGTGGGTGCAAAGGGACTCGTTTACATCAAGATCAACGAGGACGGCAGCATCAAGTCTTCAATCGACAAGTTCTATACTCCAGAGCAGCTCCAGGCAGTTGCAGACCGCCTCGGCGCGAAGAAGGGTGACATGATGCTCGTTATGTGCGGTGCCAAGAGAAAGACCCAGAACATGCTCGGCGTACTCCGTATCGAGATGGGTAACCGCCTCAGTCTCCGTGATCCGTTCAACTTCGCACCTCTCTGGGTGGTAGACTTCCCTCTCGTGGAGTGGGACGACGAGACTCAGCGCTTCTACGCTATGCACCATCCGTTCACAGCGCCTAAGCCTGAGCACCTCGAGCTCTTCTACAGCGACAAGAAGGAAGACCTCGAGAGAGTATGTGCGAACGCATATGACTTCGTGCTCAACGGAACAGAGCTCGGCGGCGGATCTATCCGTATCCATGAGGCTGCAATGCAGGAGCGCATGTTCGAGGTACTCGGAATCTCTAAGGAGGATGCGGAGTACAAGTTCGGCTTCATCATCAACGCATTCAAGTTCGGTGCTCCGCCACACGGAGGTCTCGCATTCGGCTTCGACCGCGTATGTTCGCTCTTCGGAGGACAGGAGACAATCCGCGACTACATCGCATTCCCTAAGAACAACCAGGGCCGCGACGTGATGATCGATTCTCCGTCATACATCGACCAGGAGCAGATGGACGAGCTCTTCCTCGAGTCTAAAGCAGAAAGAAACAACTAAACAGATAATATGAAAAAATTTTTATTTAGCCTGTTGAGCATCCTGATGCTCAGCATGGTTTCTTGTAAGAAACCGGAGCCTCAGGTGGTGGAACCAAAACCTGAGGTAACAATCTCAGAGGGATTGATTACTGAAAACTCAATCGAGTTCTTCCTCAGCGCAACAGAGGCTGACGAGGTGGCATACTGTTTCATGGAGACTACAGACGAGGTGCCTCTCCTTACCGTAGAGGGCCTTTTCAAGGGCGAGAACGTGTTTGCTGCAAGCGCAGAGCCTGTGTCATTCGTTATGGAGAACCTTAAGCCAGAGACAGAGTATACCGTCTATGCGGCCGCTTCCAAGGAAGGTAAGTATTTCAGCGCGATAAAGGAACTCACAATCAATACTGCTGCAAAGCCAAAGCTTCTGCAGTTCCTCTCGAAGTCAAAGACCGGATTCTCATATAAGGTCAATGCAGAGGAAGGTCAGCAGTACTTCCATACTTATCTCGAGGGATGGTACTTCGAATATATGTTCGAGTCTGCAAAGTATGAGGATGGTGAAGAGTTCGATGAGAAGGTGTTCATATGGAACCTTCTTGCTGACCATGGAATCTTCGATGAATCAGCTAAGGAGTTCGAATGGTACACAGGTAAGGAGCATCCTATGCGCGGCGACGTTGCCTTCATCGTGCCTGGAACAAGATATTATGTGCTCACAGCCCTCTGGAACGAGGACATGGGAGGCTGGATCGAGAAGCCGGAGGTAATTGGTTTCGATCTTGAGGAACCAGGTACGTCAAACAGTACGATTGACTGCTCTATTGACGGTCTTTCTCCATATTCCGTATCTATCCGTATGGAGATGGATGCTGACCAGGTTAGCTTCTACATGTGGGACTTCTTCGAGAAGAGCCAGTACAAGTCATATGTGGCTGAAAACGGAATCGAGGGAATAATGGCGTATGTTTCCGAGTACGCTCTCGGCAAGGGTCAGGCTAAGGTGAATACCTACACCGACACATGGTCTGTTGACCCGGGTACTTCGTACATGCTTTGCGTATACGGTGTTGATCACAATGGAGATGAGTTCTATACAGAGCTTGAGGTAGACGTGCCTATGCCGGATGCGAAGATCCACCTCGGCATGGAGCCATACGAGCGTGAGCTTGAGGGATATAACACATATAATACTCTCAAGGTGTCTGCAACATATGCTGATTTCGTGAACCTTGACTATGAGAGCAGTGCGTTCTTCCTCGCTGGAGGTCCTGTCGAAAGGAGCTTCTTTGACATGCTGATGGAATCTGCCGGTCTTAGCGGTTCTCTTGAGGAACTCGAGGCTCAGGGTGAGATTCTTTATGCTCTCGGCCAGGCTAACATGGGACTCAATCCGGTATCAGTGGACGAGGAAGTCCTTGCTGCACTTAACGACAGAGGATTCTTCAACAAGATCTACACAGGCCTGAACCCTGATACTGAGTATATATATATGGTCATGGCCCACTATGACGGACAGATGATGTGCCGTCTCGTGTCAGCCAAGACAGATCCTGCTCCGGTTGATGTGAACGAGACTGAGGCCTATAAGGCATTCCTCGGCAACTGGGACGTTACAGGAGTGGATACACAGACCTGGGACAACAAGAACCAGAAGACATTCCACCTGACCATCGACCGTCTTACAAGCAACAGAAGCTATAAGATCTACGGATGGTCTTCAGGCGTGCTCGGAGATCAGTTCCCATTCGAGGCCGGTTTCGACGAGGCAAGCGGCAAGATGACTATCTCTACCCCGCAGACTCTTGGCGAGGTTGAGATCGATGGCAAGATCTATGAGGTTCGTTTCGTTGGTAAGGCAAGAAACAAGTATGATCCGGATAACTTCATGGTTCTCTATGATTATGAGGGACTTGCATATAAGGTTACCATGAACGAGCCATATCTGCACTTCAACTCTGAATTCTTCCAGTATGCAGGCGAATGGGTAGACTTCAAATCGTTGTCATATGTATTCTATGACAAGGAAACCAAAGAGTACTACAAGGCAGAACCATACGATCTCACGCAGTTCCAGGTAAAGAGAGTGAACTGATAAAATCAAGGAGACCGACTGAAAAAGGGTTGCAAGTTATCTTGCAACCCTTTCTATTATCTCCATGCACATGCGGCCGTTGTGGTAAGGACATTTCCAGAAGCCGGCCTTGTCGTCCTTGCGGTTGACCGAACCATCCGGAAGCAGACTCCAGAACCATTCTCCGTTCTCATGGTCGATGATGTTCTTCTTTGTGAACTCCCAGCACATGAGCGCGTTCTCAAGGCCTTCCTGAGCTCCGAAATGATCCCAAAGGTTGAAGTAGCCCACAATGCTCTCTGCCTGTACCCACCAATGCATTTCCTTGTCCAGGTGGTCATCCTTCTTTTCATATATCATTCCACCCTCGGGCGTGAATCCCTGGCTGGCTGCATCTGCCACGAGCGGTACGAGCGTGTTCATTCTTGCAAGCACATCTGCATCTCCAAGTACGAGTGCGGCCTCGTGGATGAGCCATGAGGCTTCGATGTCGTGGCCATACGAGAAGATGTCATAGTTGCAGTTCCAGTCGTTGTCGAAGAAGAGCTTCAAATGTCCGTCCGGTGCAAGGATCTTGTTTTCAAATACCTCTATCAGTCCGCGGAGGCGCTTTTCCAGAAGTTCATCCTTCCACACGCGGTAAAGACATGTGTATGCTTCCAGCACATGCAGGTGCGTGTTCATGGTCTTGCTCTCGTTCGCATCCTTCTCGCTCAGACGCATGTCCTCGATCATGTTCCATTCACGTGTGAAAGCCTCGAAATATCCGTCCTTATCAGTGTCAAAGCTGTGCTCCTCTATAGAGTGGAACAGCTTGATTGCATATTCGAGCGCCTCTTCGTCTCCGCAGGCGCGGTTGAGCTCCGCCAGTCCGTAGATGGTGAATGCTATCGCATATATCTGCTTTTTGGTGTCAAGCGGGGTATAGTCTGCATTCAAAGACCAGTATGTTCCGCCGAATTCAGTGTCATAGAACTTACTGATGAGCAGGTCTTTGGCTCTGATGGCCATTTCCAGATACTCCTTGTTGCCGAGCAGTCTGTATGCCGAGGCGAACGTCCAGAGTATTCGTGCTGTCATGATGTTTCCGACCGGTGCTTCAGGCTGGAGTGTCTCCTCGCCGTCTATGCCGCCATAGAAACCGCCTTCGGGCTTGCACATCTTCTTTATCCAATATGGTAGGATGTTTTCTGTCAAATCTCTGCGTACTTGTGATGCAAGTGCTTGAGATGCAAGTAGTTCTGCTGATGTTTTCTGCATGTTTAGGGTTGTTTTGCTGAAATTTTCGCAAATATAGGTAAAAAGAGAGAATATTATATAAATAGGGGTAAAATCTTGGATAACATGCTAAAATAGTATCATATTATTTAAAAAAGTGTATATTTGTATTATGGCAAAGGTTTTTACAGAGATTACTCGACTTTCTGACAAAGATTGCTTCTATATTGTAGAGCGTCACAAGTCGGAATTTGCATATCCGCTGCATCGTCACAAGGAATTTGAGCTCAATTTCATCGAACATGGGAAGGGTGTGCGCAGGATAGTGGGGGATAGTGTTGAAGAAATCGGTGATTATGAACTGGTTCTGCTTGGTGGAGAGGACCTCGAGCACGTATGGGAGCAGGGCAAGTGCAGGTCAAAGGACATCAGGGAGATCACCATCCAGTTTTCTGAGGATATCTTCGGAGAAGAACTGCTTTCCAAGAATCAGTTCTCCTCGATAAAGAGCATGCTCAGACGTGCGTCCCATGGCCTGTCCTTCTCGCTGAATTCGATCATGAAGGTCTATTCCACATTGGACTCCATAGCCAGTGAACCGGAGCGCTTCATCCAGTTCCTGAAGACCCTGTATATACTCTATGAGTTATCTGTATCAGACGATGCCAGAGTGTTGGCTTCCAGCGCTTTTGCCCATCCGGAAAGCGCTACTGAAAGCGGTCGTATCCAGAAGGTCAAGCAGTATGTCAACGATCATTACGCGGAGTCTCTCAAGCTCTCCGACCTGGCCGAGCTCGTAGGTATGAGTCCCGTTTCGTTCAGTCGTTTCTTCCACCAGAGGACAGGCCGTACCCTGTCTGAATACATAGTCGACATACGTCTGGGCTTTGCGGCCAGGATGCTCGTGGATTCCCCGAAGAACATCTCGGAAATCTGCTACGAATGCGGCTTTAACAATCTGTCCAACTTCAACCGTATCTTCAAGGCCAGAAGGAACTGCACGCCGCGTGAATTCAGGGCCATGTACAAGAAAAATAAGGTTCTTGTTTAAATTTCATCATTATTGGATAATATTGTATTTGTTTGACTTTGCCGGTTTTGGTAAATTTGCGTTATCATAATTATAGCGCTAAATTCTGATGAAACTAACCAAGGTCATTCTGGCCCTGATGTCTGTAGCCTGCATCTTTTTGGCTTCATGTCAGGATCAAAGGCCGTCTTTCGCTCATGTGGAAGACGGAGTATTCGTCTGTGACAACTATCCGTCCCATTTCATAGGCACCAATTTCTGGTATGGCGCCATCCTCGCGAGCGAGGGTGTGGGCGGAGACCGTGAACGTCTTGTGGCAGAGCTTGACACCCTCAAGGCATTGGGTATGACCAATCTGCGTATTCTTGTCGGTGGTGACGGCCCTGACGGTGTCCCTACCCGCGTGAGTCCCACCCTCCAGAAGGAGCCGGGCGTCTACAATGACACGATATTCTGGGGACTGGACTACCTTCTTGCCGAAATGGGCAAGAGGGACATGAAGGCAGTGCTCTACATCAACAATACATGGGAGTGGTCCGGCGGCTACGGAATGTACCTCGAGTGGGCTGGCGCAGGCAGGGCGCTCATCCCTCAGATTGACGGTTATGTGCCATTCATGAAGGCCATGTCGGCGTTTGTAACCAACGAAAAGGCAAAGGAACTGTTCTATGACCATGTAAGGCATGTGGTAAGCCGCACCAATACGGTGACCGGCAAGCCGTACAAGGACGACCCTGCTATCTTCTCATGGCAGATCGGAAACGAGCCCCGCTGCTTCAGGTCGGATTCTCTCGGCCGTGCAGCCTTCGTTGACTTCATGTGGACAACAGCTTCTCTGATCAAGTCCATCGATCCTAACCACATGGTGTCTTCGGGCAGCGAAGGACGTCATGGCTGCGAGGGTAGCCTCGAGTTCTTCGAGAAGGTGCATGCCTGCCCGGACATCGACTACATGAACATTCATATCTGGCCGTACAACTGGAGATGGGTGACAGAGTCAACTCTTGACACCGACCTTCCTCAGGCTATAGAGAATACGGACATCTACATCAACGAGCATCTTGAGGTGGCTCGGAGATACGGCAAGCCTGTCGTCATCGAGGAGTTCGGATTCCCTCGTGACGGTTTCTGTTTCAAGCAGGGCACGACCACAACTTCGAGAGACGCATATTACAAGCATGTATTCGGACGTATCGCGGATTCTGCAGAAGAAGGCGGTATCCTGGCGGGTCTGAACTTCTGGGGCTGGGGCGGTCTTGCGGGACAGTCCGCAACCAACACCTACTGGCAGCAGGGCGACGATTATTGCGGCGATCCGGCACAGGAGCAGCAGGGACTCAACTCGGTGTATGCTTGTGATGAATCTACTGTCGCAGTAATCAAAGATGCCACACAGGCCGTTGAGAAGGCGCTTCTTCCTGATGCATGGTTTGACCTGAAGGAGAGCAGAGGCATCTATACCGGAAAAGGACCGCATGTCATCAAGGTATGCATGGCGTCTTCTTGCGCTGACAAGGCTGAAGTTGTTCTTGATGTCACTACAGACTTCGGAGAATATCCGGTGACTTATGGCAGGACCGTAACATTCAGCGAAGGAACCGCAGTGGCGGAATTCAAACTTAATCCGGATCCCGGTTTCTACAAGGCTGTATTCAGCATTGTAGGCAAGGATGGAAAAAAATCAGAACTCTCACGTACAAACCTCGGTTTCAATCCCGAGGAGATCGTTTCGGAACAGGACAGGCAGCCTGATTTCGATGCGTTCTGGGAGCAGACCCTCGCCGAGCTTGCAGAAGTTGCTCCTGAATATAAACTCACGCCTCTTGAGGAGCATTCGGACGATGTCCGCAAGGCATACCGCGTGGACATGAAGTCATTTGCTGGAGAGCCTATATGCGGAGTTCTTTCGACTCCTGTCAAGGATGGAAAATATCCTGTGATGATTTCATACATGGGTTATGACTCTCCTATGTGGTATCCGCATCCTGCCGCTGATCCTGAGAGGATCGATTTCGTCCTTTGTGTCCGCAACCAGGCGCTCAACAAGAAGCCGGGCGAGGTTTCTGACTGGTGCGTAAGAGGAATCGAAAGCAAGGAAACATATTACTATCGGGGAGCTTTCGCGGATGCGGTCAGGGCCGTTGACTTCGTATGCTCGCTTCCTCAGACGGACGCAACACGCATTTTTGCCAACGGCGACAGCCAGGGCGGTGCACTTACTTTTGTTGCCGCTTCGCTTGACGGCCGCATCAGGGCCATAGCTCCTGCCGTTCCGTTCCTCGGAGACTATAAGGATTATTTCCGTCTTGCAGAGTGGCCTGGAAAAGGAATTATCGAGGCTGCGAAGGCAAAGGGCATGTCGGAAGAAGAGATGTTCAGGACTTTGAGCTACTTTGATGTGAAGAATTTCACTGACAGGATCACATGTCCTGTCATCATGGCGATAGGCCTTCAGGATCCTGTATGTCCGCCGCACACAAATTTCTCGGAATATAACCATGTGAAATCTGAGAAGTCGTACTCGTGTTATCCTGAAGCCGGACACAACATATGGCAGCAGCCGGGATGGTCCGTTGAGAAGAAGGAGTTCTTCGAAAGATTTTAAAAAGAAAATGTAATGTACATTTATTAATAACCAAACTAACTAACTAACCCTATTCACTATGGAAAGGAAAAGGCTAACTCAAGTGTTCGGATTGGTAGCGGTACTGCTTCTGATCTCCGGACAAATCTTCGCCCAGAACCTTAACGTACATGGTAAGGTACTGGATGAAAATGGGGAAGGCTTGATCGGAGCCGGTGTGGTGATTCAAGGAACCACACAGGGTACGATTACAGACGTTGACGGAAGCTATCAGCTTTCTGTTCCCCAGGGTGCTACGCTCGAATTTTCTTGCGTAGGCTACAAGGCGCAGCTGGTTCAGGTGACTGGACCAAACCTTACTGTGACTTTGGCTCCAGACTCGAAGCTTATCGATGAGTCAGTGGTAGTCGCTTATGGTTCGCAGAACAAGGTTACCATCACAGGTGCTGTGACTGCAGTTGGCGGTGACGCCCTCATGAAGTCTCCTGTGCCTAACGTGGCGAATGCTCTCCAGGGAAATCTCCCGGGTGTGACAGCAGTCCAGCCATCAGGTATGCCTGGTGCTGACGAGCCTGTCATCAGAATCCGTGGAGTCGGCTCCCTCAACAGCGCCGAGCCTCTCGTACTCGTCGACGGTGTAGAACGTCCGTTCTCACAGCTCGACCCTAACGAAATCGAGAGTATCTCAGTCCTCAAGGACGCATCTGCAACAGCTGTATTCGGTGTGCGCGGTGCAAACGGCGTAATCCTCGTTACCACTAAGCGTGGTGAGGTCGGAAAGGCTTCGGTATCAGCATCTTTCAGCACAGCGGCTCAGACAATCTCGCAGTTCATCGACTTTGCTGACTCGTACACTTATGGTCAGATGTGGAACTATACAGCGATCACTGATGCCCTTGATCCTGCAGATTGGCCAGGTTCTGTGAATATTGCAGACTATACACCTTACGCTGGTAATGGTATCCGCTTCTCTCAGGATGTTATGGAACACTTCCGTACAGGCGACATGCCTACAACATTCCCTAACACTGACTGGATCGACTATATCATGAATGATGTGGCATTGCAGGAGCAGGCAAACGTAAACGTATCAGGCGGTACTGACAAGGTACGCTACTTCGTTTCTGCCGGTTTCCTCAACCAGAACTCGCTCCTGAAGACTTTCTCTCAGAACAAGAACGAGACATTCGATTTCCAGCGTCTGAACTACCGTGCAAACCTCGATATCGACATCACAAAGCGCAGTACTCTCTCGCTCACCCTCGGTGGTCGTATGCAGGACCGCAACACAATGGGTGGTGGTGAGGGATTCCTCTTCCGCTATCTCCAGGGAGCTACTCCTTATGCAGGTATCGGAATCGATGAGCAGGGCCGTCATATCATTTCTGACGCTAACATCGTAGGTCCTTTCGACCGTGACGCCCTTTCTAACTACTATGATCTCGGTTACGAGAACCAGAGCACTAACGCCCTCAACTTCGATATCCAGTATAAGCTCGACATGGGATTCCTTACAAAGGGCTTGGATTTCAAGGTAAAGGCTTCTTATAACTCAGAGTACACAGCTCAGAAATATCGTCAGAACGGCTATGGTACAGGTGTGCATTACGTTGCAACCCTCGTAGACGGTCAGGAAGTTCTCCGTAAGGAAAACGTTACCTGGCCTATCCCTTACAGCGAAGGCAAGTGGGGAAGCCGTAACTGGTACGCTGAGGCAAGCTTCAACTATGCACGCCGCTTCGGTAAGCATAATGTAGGAGCCCTCCTCCTCTACAACCAGAGCAAGACTTATTATCCATGGGATTCTGACGGCAGCATCTATCAGTCTATCCCTAAGGGTTATGTAGGTCTCGTGGGTCGTGTTACTTACGACTATGATACCAAGTATCTCCTCGACTTCAATATCGGTTACAACGGATCTGAGAACTTTGCACCTGGCAAGCGCTATGGTACATTCCCTTCAGTATCAGTTGGTTGGATCCCTTCACAGGAGAAGTGGTGGGCACCGGTCAAGAACGTGATCAGCTACTTGAAGTTCCGCGGATCTTACGGTCTCGTAGGTAACGACAACACAAACGGTGCACGTTTCCTCTATCTCCCTGGTACATGGCAGTTCTATAACGGTTCTATGACTTGGAACCCTCAGGAGCGCGGTGCAAACTTCGGTGTGAACGGTAACTGGCTTCCAGCAGTCAAGGAGCTTACCGCAGGTAACCCTAACGTTACATGGGAGAAGGCTACAAAGATCAATATCGGTATGGATGCAGGATTCTTCCAGGATAAGCTCCATGCTTATGTCGACTTCTTCTGGGAGGACCGTAAGGACATCCTCGTGTCTAACGAATCTACACTTCCTGCAGTTACTTCGCTCCCTGCAAACTACGTGAACGAAGGCCGCGTGAAGAACCACGGTTTCGAGGTTACATTGAACTGGGAGCAGAAGATCGGTGACTTCCGTTACTCTATCTCTCCAAACTTCGCGTTTGCAAGAAACCAGATCATCGAGATGCTCGAGGTTCCACCTATGTATGATTACCTCAGCCGTACAGGTCTTCCTGTAGGACAGCGTTTCGGTTATGACCTCTTCGAGTTCTACGAGCCAGGCGCAACTGAGGAGCGTTACTTTGCAAAGTATGGCGTTGAGATGCCAGACCAGGTAACTGCTATCAAGCCGGGTGACTGTGTTTACGTGGACTTGAACGGTGATAATGTCATCGATGCAAATGACCAGAAGCCTCTCGGTTACACAGATAACCCTGAAATCACATTCTCTGTGAACTTCAACTTCCAGTGGAAGGGTCTCGACTTCACAATGCTGTGGATCGGAGCAGACCATGTGAGCCGTCAGCTGAACGGATACTTCCGTGACCAGTTCGGTTCGACAAACACATCAGCCCTCACTCAGTATGTGGCTGACAACTCATGGACAGAAGATAACACAGATGCTATCCTCCCTCGTATTTCATTCACAAACAGAGTTCATAATAACCGTGACTCACAGGCTTGGGTGGTCGACTCGAGATATATCCGTCTGAAGAATGTCGAGATCGGATACGCATTTGTTCCTAAGCAGAAGGATGCATTCTTTAATTATATAAGAGTGTACGCTTCAGGTAACAACCTTCTCACTTTCGCAGACTTCAAGGGTAATGACCCTGAAGCACCTGGATCAGGACTCGACTATGGAGTACGTTATCCGATGACACGTCTTTTCAACATCGGAGTACAGGTTAACTTCTAATACTTTATGAGATGAAAAAGATATTGAATAACATATTGATTCTGGGAATCGTTTCGGTGTTCTTCAGTACTTCATGTGTTGACAAGATCGCTGTCGGAGACAACTTCCTTGAGAAGGCTCCGGGTGTCGATGTCAATATTGATACTGTATTCACCAGCGCAGAGTATACCCGTAACTTCCTTTGGAGCGCTTACGGACAGATCTACTGCACCTATACTTCCGGAAACATGATCAACGGAGCTCCGATCGACGCGCTTTCGGACTCATATCACTGCTTCTGCTCATGGGGTGGCCCTATTCAGAGCTACTACCCAGGTGGACTTACCGAGGATGCACAGGATACTGCAGACTCTAACTTCCAGGGTAAATTCTCTTATTCGACAAAGAACCCTTCGTCTTCAGCTGACGGCCGCGTATCAATCTATGAGACAGTGCGCAAGTGCTGGCAGATCATCGAGAACATCGACAGGGTTCCTGACATGGATGAGATGGAGAAGAGCCGTCTTAAGGGTGAGGCCTACACTATCATGGCCAGCCGTTATTTCGACGCATTCCGTAACTTCGGTGGTCTCTGCCTCGCAAAGAAGGCTTATGCAGTAGGTGAGAATTTCGAGGGTGGTCGTGCTACAGCGATGGAAACAGTGGAGTTCATCGACGAGCTCATCCAGAAGGCTATTGACGAGCCTGGTTTCATCTGGAATATTCCTGATGCAGACATCGCTCAGTGGTCTGGTCGTCTGACAAAGGCTTCCGCTATGGCACTCCGTGCAAAGGTATGGATGTTTGCTGCATCTCCTCTCTTCAACAGTGATCAGCCTTACATGGACTACGACCCTCTTAAGGTTACCGAGTTTACAAACATCGAGCACGTATGGTTCGGTAAGTATGATCCTCAGCTCTGGAACCGTTGCCTTGAGGCTTGTAAGGCATTCTTCAGAGAGAATGAGGCTAATGGCAACTACTATCAGCTCGTTCAGCCTGCATCGCAGGATGAGGGCGGTTACCGTATGGCTTTCCGTAACGCCTACAGATATCGTAACGACGGAACTATCCGCGAGAAGCTCTTCGACGCTCACCCAACACAGTGGATGTCAAGTTCTGGAACTGACGGCGTGATCGACAACAACGGCTGGGGCTGGGGTTGGGCAGGTTTCGCTCTTGACGGTTATCGTCAGGGTGGTGCTGTTCCTACCAACGAGCTCATGGAGTGCTTCGGTATGGCGGATGGTAAGAACTTCCCATATGAAGATATCTATGGTGAAGGAAAGAACCCGGACGGCATCGACATGTTCGCAAATCGTGACCCTCGTCTTTATGAGACTGTCCTCGTTCCAAGAGAGTCGTTCCCTTCAGGCGTAGTAGGTGACTATAATGGTAAGACATACATCGATACTTGGGTAGACGGTGCTATGGACTATGACTCAGGTAACTTCGGTAACCTTGCTGACGATGCTGCAACACGTTACAGAAAGTTCAAGTGGATGCTTGACTACTCAGGTGGAAAGATGGACGACAAGATGATCGGTGTTTCTTACATCCGTCTTGCTGAGATGTACCTCATCTATGCTGAGGCTCTTGCAGAGACAGGTGACCTTAAGGGCGCTCTTGACCAGATTCACGTTGTACGTAGCCGTGTAGGTCTCGGTCGTCTTGAGGATATGAACCCTGAGCTCCGCCTTACTTCAGACAAGGACGCTCTCATCAATGAGATCCTTCGTGAGAGAAACTGTGAGATCGGTGCTGAGTGTGCTGACCGTCTTTATGACATGATCCGCCGCAAGCGTCAGGACCTCTTCACAAGACCTCTTCACGGAATCAATGTATATCGTCTTGATGAGAATGGTCAGCGTATGACAGGTGCTGACTGCCGTTGGGATCCTTCGACTCCTTGGCCTAAGTTCGAATATGAAAAGGTACGCATCTCCGTAGGTGCTCGCCGCTGGTGGGATGAGGGATACTGGACAAACAAGTGGTATCTCGACCCAGTTTCCCGTATTGAGATCCAGAAGGGATATGGTCTTACTCAGAATCCTGGTTGGTAACATTTAGAACTTATCATTATGAAATTACGTAATATACTTATATTTAGCCTGTTAGGATTCTGTGCGGCTTCCATGACAGCTAATGCTCAATCGCAGCTCGCCGATAAGAAGGCGCAGACTGTCGACCTGGGCTACGGTGTCGAGAGCTCGGAATTCCTGACTACAGCGGCGACTTACACCATCACCGCTGAAGAGCTTAGCCGTACTTCTGCCATCAGTCTTGCTGATGCGCTTTACGGAAAACTTCTTGGTCTCACTGCAGTCCAGAATACTGGTTTCAAGGGTGAAGAGGGAAGAGGTGCTTCTTTCAACATCCGCGGAATCCAGACTACCGGTGAGCAGGATATCCTTATCCTCGTCGACGGACTTGAGCGTCCTATCGACAGACTTACAGTAGAAGAGGTAGAGAGCGTTACAGTCCTCAAGGATGCAGCTGCAGTTGCTCTTTATGGCCATGAGGCTGTGAACGGTGTCCTTCTTGTGAAGACAAAGCGTGGACAGGCTGGAAGCGGTAACCACATCAAGGTGGGTGCTTCTCATAAGCTCCAGTTCGACCCTGACTATGCGGACATGGTAAGTGCATATGACTATGCGAATGCACTCAACATTGCAAGAGCGAACGACGGCCTTGCTGCTGCTTACTCGGAGGCTGAACTCCAGAAGTTCCTTGACGGAAGCGACCCTTACGTTTATCCTAACGTAAATTGGAAGGATGAGGTCTTCAAGAACACAGCTCATGAGACCAACGCTTTTATCTCGATGTTCGGAGGTACAGACAGGGTTCAGTACTACTCGCTGATCGATTATACTGACGCTCGCGGTCTTTACGCTAACCCTGACCAGGGTGACTGGAACTCGCAGCTTAAGTATTCCAAGGCAAACATCCGCACAAACGTGGATTTCCAGGTGACTGAGTCTACACGAGTAAAGACAAACATCCTTGCTCTCTTCATGGAGACTAATGGTGTTCCTAACGTAAACTCAAACGATGCATGGTGGCACCTTTATAAGGTTCCTGCACTTGCGTTCCCTATCATGACCCAGCAGGGCACATGGGGCGGCAGCCAGACTTATGGCGACTTCAACCTCCTTGCAAAGAGCCAGGGTGCCGGATTCTCGAAGACTCACCAGCGTCAGATCTGGGCAGACATTACATTGGAGCAGGACCTCTATATGCTTGTTCCTGGTCTCCAGTTCTATGTAGGCGGATCATATGACAACTCTTCAAACACCATCGAGAACCGCACAAAGGGTTATCAGTACGGATGGAACTACTACGATCCTGTAACTGGCGAGATGATGGAGACAGTCATGGGTACAGTAGAGGATAAGCTCACCTTCAATCATTGGGTTGACTCGCAGTGGCGTGTAGGAACAGTCAAGGCTGGTTTCAAGTACAACACCCAGTTCAAGAACGGTGACCATTTCGCTGCTAACCTTAATTATAATACAAAGAGCGAGATCCGCGACGGTAGAAGCAACACATGGTATCGCCAGAACGTAGCCCTTGCTGCTCATTACGACCACGCTGACAAGTTCATGGCTGACGTTGTCCTCGCAGGAAACGGTTCGAACCGTTCATACCCTGCAAAGTGGGCGTTCTCTCCTACAGTGTCACTCGGATGGATCTATGCAAACAATCCTGACAAGGGTCTTTACGGAAAGCTCCGCGCTTCTGCCGGTATCCAGCATACTGACTATGTTCCAGCAGCAGGTCTGTGGCTTGACCGTTGGGACGCCTCACATGGTGATTTCATCTATGGAAATAACTATGCTCAGTCTTGGGGTGCATTCATTACATCATTCCCTACAACAAACTTCCGTCAGGAGGCCGCTTACAAGGCAAACATCGGAACTGACATCAGAGTTGCAGGCTGCCTCGATATCGTTGCAGACGTATTCTATCAGCAGAGACGTAACATTCTCGTGAGTGCAAGCTCATTGAACTCTTCTGTAGTAGGTCTTCAGTCAGCTTATGATGACAAGGGTGCTGTTCAGAGCTACGGTGCTGAACTCGGACTTCGTTTCGCCAAGACATTCGACAATGGTCTCAACCTTAATGCAGCCGGAATGGCGACATACGCAAGAAACGAGATCATCGAGTGGATCGAGAACCCTGCATATCCTAACCTCTCTGTAATCGGCACTCCAGCCGACGCTGCACGCGGACTCGTAGCCCTTGGCTTCTTCGAGAGCCAGGAGGACATCGACAACAGTCCTCTTCAGCAGTTCGGTCAGGTCAAGGTCGGTGACATCAAGTATCAGGATGTCAATGGAGACGGTGTGATCAACCAGAATGACCAGGTTGCTCTTGACTTCGGTACAGCGTTCCCATCACTCAACTACTCATTCAGCCTCGGCCTCGAGTGGAAGGGTATCGGAATCAACGCTACATTCCAGGGCGCAGGTAACCAGATCAAGAACCTCCGCTATGTAGACGGCGTTTGGGGAGCTCTCTCAGACAACAGAAACATGTCACAGGAGTATTATGACAACTGTTACGACGTAGCTGGTGCAAATGCTCTTTATCCACGTCTTTCTACTGAGAACGTTGCCAACAACGCTCAGGAGTCGACACTCTGGTACCGCAATGTATCTTGGTTCAAGATGCGCGACTGCGAGCTTTACTACAGGTTCCCT
>JAGBTT010000060.1 GCA_017631175.1 Bacteroidales bacterium | reverse complement strand
TAAGGTGAAAGTCTTGTAACGTCAGAGATGCTTCTGCTTACTGTAGGCACAGACACGATGTCCTTGCTTGAAATGTTTGTTGCAGAACCCATCTTCTGAGCTGAGAACTTCGAAGCTGAAGCAGCGATTACCATCGCCTCTCCGAGCATCTGTGAATCCTCTGCAAGCTGACCGTTGAGAGCTGAAGTCTCAGCGAGCTGAAGAGTTACATCTGTGTAAGCGAGGGTCTGGTAGCCAAGGCAAGACATCTCTACCTTGTAAGGGCCACCGGCACGCATACCGTTGATTGCATAACGTCCGTCAGCGTTTGTGATAACGCCGTAAACGGTACCTGAAGGCTCGTGAGTTGCAACGACTGCTGCACCTACGATAGGCTCACCGTTAGCATCAACAACACGTCCACCCAGAGCTGCTGTAGTCACCTGTGCAAAGGCAGCTACGCTCATAAGCATTGCCGCAAAAGCAGCAATAAGACACTTAATTGTTTGTTTCATAACGTTTTAGTTAAAAATAATAGGATTTTTATGGCGCGAAGATACTAAATTTTAATGGTTTTATAAAGGATTGATAACACTTTTATATTGTCATTTAGCCGGGTCTTATGGCTGTCATTTCGAGCGAAGTCGAGAAATCTAAAAAAATCCCCACTAAACATTTGCAAATCAAAAAATTTGACTACCTTTGCGCCCCGAAAATGTGGAGAGATTTGACCGCTTGCAACCACTTGAAAAAATGCTAAAATGTTGATGTCGCCTCCGTGCGACGAAAATATCATCAATGTTTTGTGTTTTTGTGTTGGCTCCGCATTTTTGTGGGGCTTTTGTTTTGAAAATATAAAACATTAACGATATGAATTATCTTTTTACATCAGAATCGGTGTCAGAAGGACACCCAGACAAGGTTTCGGACCAGATTTCCGACGCCATCCTTGACGAATTCCTCCGTCAGGACCCTGAGTCTAAGGTTGCATGCGAGACATTCTGCAGCACAGGACTCGTGGTTGTAGGTGGCGAGGTTCGTTCAGAGGACGCATACGTAGACATCCCTAAGACAGTACGCCGCGTGATCAACAAGATCGGCTACAATAAGGCCGAGTACATGTTCGACGGAAACTCATGCGGTATCCTTTCTGCCCTTCACGAGCAGAGCGTGGACATCAACCGCGGTGTGGTCGGCGAAGATGCTGACGCTCAGGGCGCCGGCGACCAGGGTATGATGTTCGGTTATGCATGCTGCGACACTGAGGAGTACATGCCTCTTCCGCTCGCCCTCTCGC
This sequence comes from Bacteroidales bacterium, assembly GCA_017631175.1. Taxonomy (GTDB): domain Bacteria; phylum Bacteroidota; class Bacteroidia; order Bacteroidales; family UBA932; genus Cryptobacteroides. The sequence goes on along the minus strand of JAGBTT010000060.1, from coordinate 10,204 downwards.
ACCAGGCCCTCTTGATGCTCGCGAAGATCCGCAAGCAGAAGCCTGAGCTCATGCCATACCTCCGTCCTGACTCGAAGTCACAGTTCACTATCGAATACGACGGAGAGACCAACCAGCCAGTACGCGTACACACTATCGTGATCTCGACACAGCACGACGAGTTCACTCCTAAGTCACTGGGCAACATGACATACGCAGAAGGCTGCGAGCAGTTCGGCCAGAAGCGTGTCGACGAGGCGATGCAGGCAAAGATCCGCGAGGACGTGCAGAACATCCTCCTCCCTATGCTCATCGAGACCCTCGCTCCTGAGACAGCCGCTCTCTTCAAGGGTGACTACATCCTCCACGTGAACCCTACCGGAAAGTTCGTGATCGGAGGTCCTCACGGCGACACAGGTCTTACCGGCCGTAAGATCATCGTGGACACATACGGTGGAAAGGGAGCACACGGCGGCGGAGCATTCTCAGGAAAGGACCCTTCAAAGGTAGACCGCTCTGCAGCATATGCAGCACGCTACATCGCAAAGAACATGGTTGCAGCCGGCGTAGCACGCGAGATGCTCGTCCAGGTTTCATACGCAATCGGAGTCGCAAGACCTTTGAGCATCTTCGTAAACACTTACGGCACAGCAGCTGACGGCCTTACAGATGCAGAGATCGCAGTCAAGATCAACGAGCTCTTCGACCTGCGTCCTGCAAAGATCATCGAGAAGTTCGGCCTCAAGAAGCCTATCTACGAGCCTACTGCATCATACGGACACGTAGGCCGCGATCCATACAAGGCAACCGTGATGATCAGAAAGAACGGTCAGCTCGTCCCTGAGCTCGTCCAGTTCTTCGGCTGGGAGCTCCTCGACTCAGTCGACATGATCCGCGAAGCATTCGCCCTATAAAATCCGTGGCAGGCAACTCCCTGCCACTCAACCAGTTACACAAACCTCCTGCTCCCCAAAGGGAGCAGGAGGTTTGTGTAACTGGTTATGCTACAACAGCTTACGCGCCACGTCTAAACCGCGGTCCAGTGGATGGTGATGCCTTTGCGCTCCATGCCGCGGAACCATGTCATCTGGCGCTTTGCGAACTGGTGGATGGCGGTGGCGAGCTGCGCGCGCATCTGCTCGAAAGTGAGTTCTCCTATCAGATAGAGTGTAACGAACTTGTATTCCAATCCGTAATATATCAGGTCTTCTGGCGGAATGGGAGTACCGGCCTGGCCATCTGAGCACAGCGCAGGGTGCGTGCCGTCGATCAGACCACGAATCTCAGCGACCATGCCTTCTTCCAGTCTGGCATCCAGTCTGGCGTCGATCCTGGCGTTACGGACTTCGCGTGAGACGAGAGTGCCGATGTAATATGTATTCTTCGGAAGGAAGCTGGAACGGTTCACCGGGTGTTCAGCCTCAAAGATGGCAATCTCGAGAGCACGGATGAGGCGCTTGCGGGTATCGTAGTCGGTATTGTTGTGGAGAGGTTTGAGGGAGGCCAGCTGTGCTATGAGTTCCTCGTCAGACTTTTTCTCCAGTTCTGCACGGAGCTGAGGGTCAGGTGGAACTTCAGGCAAAGAGTATCCGCAGGTCGCGGCTTCGATGTACAGTCCGCTGCCGCCGCACAGAATCGGTATGCCGCCTCTGTCGACTATGTCCTTATATGCCTTTTCGAAGTCACGCTGGTACTCGAAGATGTTGTACTTGGTCCCGGCATCGACTATGTCCATGAGGTGATACGGAATCTCCTCATACTCACCGAGGTCCTTTCCAGTACCTATGTCCATGCCCCTGTATACCTGTCTGGAGTCGGCGGAGAGTATCTCCGCCCTGTCGGTCTTCAAAAGTTCGTTGATCTGACGTGCCAGGCGGACGGCGTACTTGGTCTTTCCTGAAGCTGTAGGACCCAGGACACAGATTAGGTCTATCTCGCCAGAGCGGTATTTGTCAAGGATTTCCTTGACATCGATTTCCTCTGCAGGAGGAAGTTCCGCCATAGGAGGTATAGGGGTGAAAGGTTTCTTTGCCATAGTTTCGCAAAGATAGCATTTTATGAAACATTTGAGAAAAAAGCACTACATTTGCAATCCTTTAACAGATTTGAAATTATGCCGAAAGCAAAGAGCAGCGTAGAGATAAAGAACAGGAGGGCTTCGTTCGACTATGAGTTCATCGAGACCTTCCAGGCGGGAATGGTGCTGACAGGCACAGAGATAAAGTCCATCAGGGCAGGCAAGGCCTCACTGGTGGATGCATATTGCTATTTCAACAACAATGAGCTGTATGTCAAGAATATGCATGTGGCGGAGTACTGGTGGGGAAGCTGGGGAAAACATGATCCCCGCCGCGAGCGCAAGCTCCTTCTGACAAAGCGTGAGCTGACACGCCTGCAGCGTGCTGTCAAGGAGAAGGGACTGACCATCGTGGCAGTCAAGCTATATATCGCCGATAACGGATATGCAAAACTGCTCATTGCTCTGGCTCGCGGTAAGAAGGAATATGACAAACGAGCATCCATCAAGGAGAAGGATCTCCGCCGCGAGATGGAAAGAATGTAAAGCCTATCCTTCAGGATAAAATTTCGATGCGACAGGGAGACCGGACGGGATCACGAAATGATGTCCCTCATCCTTCCAGAGATCCTCAGCCCATTCCGGTGAAATGTAATCCCCTGTGTGATCAGCAAGGAAAGCCAGGTATGTGATAGGGAAACCCTGCGCAAGATACTGAGACTCATAGAATGTCTGGACCTCAAACAAAGCGTCGATTGCGCTGCGGCCGGACACAGAAGAAAGTTCGCTGGCATAGAGCTGTTCCCTGTCCTCGCCATAAATATCAGTACCATAAGCAAGAATCTTGAGGTCGTTCTGACGAGCCATCGCGATAGAATATTCATGCAGATAACGGCTGTCGGTCTTAAGATGGACGATACCGCCTGGCTTAAGGAAGTTGCGGTAACGGTTCATGAAAAGCGGCGCGGTAAGGCGCTTCTTCTCGCGACCGATCTGCGGATCCGCAAAGGTGATCCATATCTCAGAAACTTCACCAGGAGCGAAAAGAGACTCTATGAACTCGATACGTGTGCGGACAAATCCGACATTCTTAAGTCCATGCTCCTCAGCATATTTGGCACCCTTCCAAAGTCGTGCGCCCTTGATGTCCACACCGATGTAGTTGCACGAAGGATTACGCTCGGCAAGGTCGATGGTATAGTCTCCCTTGCCACAGCCCAACTCCAAAACTATCGGGTTATCGTTTCCGAAGAAATCACGACCCCAGTTGCCCTTCATGGGGTGGTCACAGTTCAGCACCTCGGAGGTCGCCGGCTGGATCAGACACTTGAAGGTCTCGTTTTCCTGGAATTTTCTCAGTTTATCTTTTCCCATTTTGATTCATTTTTACAGATCCTTCGCCTTAGCACAGGGTCACAGTGTGGAACACTACTCCTTCGGAGTGTCACCCTTCTTTGGCTGGTCATTGTTACGTCGGCCACGGTTGTTGCGTCCTCCCCTATTGCCTCCACGTCTCTCACCACGATCCTCACGCTTCTGAGCGCCTTTCTGTCCACCCTTCTGCTCGCCATCTGCATTATGTGTTGCAGGCTCGGAGTTCTTTGGCTCGTTAGCTGGCGCCTGGCCCTCTGCCTTAGGTCCCTGCTTCTGGGCAGGCTTCTTCTTTTTCTTCTTACGCCTGCGTGCCTCGTCGAACCTGTTGATGGCGTCATCACCGACAGCTGTCACGAACTCAGGAGCCGCCGGCACATCATCATTCTTGAGCGACTCAGGCTTCTCGCCACGACGATTCATCTTGATTATATCCCAAACATCCTCAGCATAAAGAGGATAGAGGTTTGCGAGCGATGACTTGTCATAAGAGAAGTACATGATTTCACGCAGGATATCGGTCTTCATCAGATATGCAAGACCATCCTCGAACTCAAGCGGTTCATAAACCTTAGGGATACGGCTCTGTGCATCCATGTAGACTGCAGTCTCATAGTTGAGACAGCATTTGAGCTTGCCACACTGTCCAGCCAGCTTCTGCGGATTGAGAGAAAGATCCTGCACACGAGCTGCAGAAGTGGTAATAGACTGGAAGCCAGATATGTAATTAGAGCAACACAGCTCACGGCCACACACTCCGAGACCACCGATGAGGCCAGCCTCCTGACGTGCTCCGATCTGCTTCATCTCAATCCTGATGCGGAACTCCTCAGCGAACACCTTGATCAGCTGACGGAAATCCACACGACCGTCCGCGATATAGTAGAAGATCGCCTTGGTGCCGTCACCCTGGAACTCCACATCACCGATCTTCATCTCAAGACCCAGCTCGGCTGCGATCTGACGCGAGCGGATCATGGTCTCATGCTCACGTGCTATCGCCTCCTGCCAACGCTCTATGTCGAAGAGCTTCGCCTTGCGGTAGATCTTCTTGAACTCATAAGTCTCTGGATTGACCCTCTTGCACTTCATCTGGCGCGCAACGATCGCTCCCTCAAGAGTCACGATGCCAAGGTCATGACCTGTAGCCGCCTCGACGATAACCATATCACCGGTCTTGATGCTCTGTCCCGAGGCATTCAGATATATTCCCTTACGGGTATTCTTGAACCTTACTTCAAAATAATCGTTAAACTGCTCCTGACTCACTCCCTGCAGCCAGTCATACACCTCCAGCTTGCAACATCCCTGACGGTAGTTGCAGTCGAGTTCCCCCGCCTCATTCCTCTCCACCGAGCAACCTCTCGAGCAGTCATATCTTTTCGGTTCCTTAACGTTGTCCATAGTGTTATATATTCATAAACATGCGGTTGACAAGGTCGCAGAAGAGAATCTTGGAACTTACGTTCCTGTCAATCATCGAAACGACCTTCTCAATATTTGCTATCGCCTTCATGCAGAATCCCTTAGGACACTTGTCCGCCATATCGGCATAAAAGCCGTACTCATCCTCGCCGACATCCGCTATCTGCTGGAGATTCTGCTGAAGCATAAATATCTTCCTTATGCAGGAAGCTGCAAAGTTACAAAAAGCTTTCTGTTTTTCACGTGAATCCAGAGCCGCCATCGATTCGCCACACTCAAGTGCCGTCATCAGATCCTTGGCAGCTATGGCATTCATCAGGCCAGAGAACAGTTCCATGAACATGGTTCCGTCCTCATCCTCGACCACCGGCCTGCGCTCCATGACCATACGCTGCTCCTCCTTGGTCAGAGGCATCACGCGTATGCTCTGGCAACGGGAGAATATGGTCTGCAGCACCTTTTCAGGAGCATGTGTGATGAACAGGAACAATGTCTTCTGCGGCGGTTCCTCGACCATCTTCAGAAGCCTGTTGGCCGTCTCCTGGTTCATCTTTTCCGGCAGATAGAATACCACTGCCTTGTAGCCGTCATATACCGGAGCAAGGGAAAGCTTGGTAATGATCGACCTGGCCTCCGCAACAGCTATGAGGCCGTTCTTGCTTTCGATGCCGATCGCCTTCTGCAGGTCTGCCTCTGTGAAATACGGATCAGCCAATGCAAGTTCCCTCCAATACTTCACATAAGACTCCGAAGTCGGCTTGTCATCCGAGGTCTTCGGACCCTTGTTCACAGGAAACACAAAGTGCACGTCAGGGTGGATCAGCTTCTCCATCTGACGGCACGAAGGGCATTGACCGCAGGAATCACCTCCTGAAGGATTCGAGCAGTTCAGGTACTGCAGATATGCAAGGGCAAGCGGCAGAGCGCCGCAGCCTTCATTCTCATAAAGCAGCACCGCATGCGCCACCCTTCCGCTGTCCGCCATGGACACCATCGCCTCCGCAACCGTGCGGTTTCCTATAATTTCCGAAAACTTCATTATTTTTCCCTGTTAGCTGTATAGCGTGCAAGCTTCACCAGGAGAGTCTTCTCAAAGGATTCAGGAAGAACAGCCAAAGCCTCGACTGCCTGATTCACATAGAAATCCAGGCGTTCTGAAGCATACTCCATACCACCATTCGCCTTCACGAAAGCAACGATCTCATCCCTATGCTCGGGATGTCCTACAATATCCTTCACGAGGGCACGTACCCTATTGTCTTCCTGTGGTCCTGCATTGACCAACGCACCCAGAAGAGGCATGGTCATCTTCTGTTCAAGGATATCCACTCCCAATGGTTTTCCGACAGACTCTGTGCCATCATAGTCAAGCAGGTCATCCTTGATCTGGAAAGCCCGTCCGAGGGCCACTGAATAAGCCCTCATCGCCTCGACCGCATCCTCGGAAGCCCCAACAGACAGAGCCGCAGACACACATGAAGCCTCAAAAAGCGAAGCTGTCTTGCTGTATATGATCCTGAGATAATCCTCCTCAACGGTATCGCCGCTCTGGGCCTTCTGCAACTGCAGAAGTTCTCCCTCTGCAAGGTCGCTGAGAGTCTTCGAGAATATCCTTATCACTTTGGAATCAGCCTCATGCTCTCCGAGAATCAGTTCCATGGCCTTCACCAGCCAGTAATCTCCCAGAAGCACGGACACTGTCGGTCCCATAAGTGACCTGATGGTCGGCACTCCCCTGCGCTGGTCGCTGTCGTCCGCCACATCGTCATGCAGCAGCGTGGCGTTGTGCAGCAGTTCCGCCGCTGCCGCATAGCGCACGGTGGCCTCGCTTGCGTGGCCATCAGCCGAGCACGCGCGTGCCGCCAGAAGCGCCAGCATCGGGCGCAGCTGCTTGCCCGCGTGCGACAGAATCGACCTGTTGGTCTGGTCGAGAAGATCTATGTCACTTTCCAGCGAACCTGCAATACGTCCCTGTACGGCAGTCCACTCCGCACCAAGGTACTCCTTAACTCCTGCTATATTCATAATCAGTCCTCAATCATATCCAGCAGCTGGTCAGGAGTCTCCGCAAACACGATACGGCTCATGGTCTCCTCACTGAGCATGCCTGTATTTACATAATGCTGAAGCAGTGCCTTAAGAGGCTGATAGAAGCCTTCATGATCCAGTACTGCGATCTTACCGAAATACTGTTTCAGGTGGATCAGGGCAAATGTCTCTATAAGTTCATCCAGAGTGCCGATGCCGCCAGGCAGCGCGACCACAGCACATGTGCCCTCACGCAGCAATGTCTTGCGCTCCGCCATCGTATCGGTCCATATGACCTCGGAAAGATCCGGATACACGTACTGCTCCATGAAGCGTGGAATCACTCCAAGGTGATAGCCTCCGCAAGAGAAAAGCTCATCAGAAACCTCACCCATGGTACCCTTGACGGTACCTCCCGTAACAACACCATAGCCGCGCGAGGCTGCCTTACGGACAAACTCACGCGCCACTACGTTATATTTCTTGTCAATGTTGAAACTTGCCGAACAGAATACAGCTATCTTCTTCATTCTTGCCAAATTAGAAAAGGAATGCCAGAGAAAGTGTCACTCCCCCGAAATTATTGCCGTTCTTTACAGAGTCCTTGGCTATGCCCAACATCTCGTTGAAGTCAGCAGCAGTGCCGTCGGCTCTGAAAAGTTCACCGAAATTCCAGTTATAACGACATACGAGCTGAAGCTTCCACACCTCAAGACCTGCACCCAGTCCCAGACCATATTCGAGACGGTTCACACCCTCCCACTTGTTCTGGACCTTGCTCATGAACTCACCCTGGAGCTTCACTCCGGAAGCCTGATTATTGAGCGCATATCCCACAAAAGGCGTCACATCAAGGAAAGGACGGAAAAGCAGAAGGTCCGGACCCCACTGAAGAGATACAGGGACCTCAAGATAACCCATCTTATAATCGAATGCAGTCACATCAGATATTGCATCCTGGACCAGCGAACTCTTCATATGGTAGAGCACAGAAGGCTGCACGGCAAATCCAAGCGGAAGGTGGAACTTGTATGTGAGACCGGCGTGATATCCTGTAGCCAATTCCGGACTCAAATCCTTGATACCTGTGAAGCTGGCACCAGCCACTACACCGAAGTCACCTGCCCTGAGGGTCTGTGAACTCCAAAAAGTCATTACGCAGAGCGCAATGACTGTCAAGATCCTTTTCATATCTTTAAATTAGAGGAGTGATGCGATCTTAGCTGCAAGAACATCCTTTGTTGCAGCGCCTACATGTCTGTCAACAACCTCTCCACCCTTGAAGAAAAGGAGAGTAGGGATGCTTCTGATGCCGTAATCCATAGGAACATCATCGCACTCATCGATATTGCACTTGCATACAAGCACCTTACCCTCGAACTCTGTAGCAAGCTCGTCCACGATAGGAGCGATAGCCTTGCATGGGCCGCACCATGTCGCCCAGAAATCCACAACTACAGGGATCTCGCTATTAAGTACTTCCGCGAAATTCGCGTCATTAACTGCCTTTGCCATAACTTATGTTTTTATAATGTTAATATTCGTAGTCTTCATCTGCGACAGAAGACTGCTTCCTGCTCTTCTTTACCTTGTCCTTGTTCTTTCCGAACATCAGCGCCAATGACAATGAAACTCCATCCGGCTGCTTGATGTTTATTCCCTGCAGGGACTCCTTCTTGAAGTCTGCAAGATTCCAGTTATACTGTCCGGTAATCTGAAGACACCACAACTGAAGTCCGACTCCAAGTCCCGCGCCATAGGCCAGTTCGTTTCCGATTTCCTTGATGTTCAGCTTCTCGCCTCCCTTCATGGCAGCCACATTATAACCGACAAAAGGAGAAGCCTGGGCAAACAGCCTTATGTTCCTGTTTGAAAATCTGGGGCCCCACTGCACATTGACAGGAAGCTTGACCGTTCCTACCTTCAATGCCTCCACATCTCCCTCGATTGCCTGAGGGCTCACACTATAAACAAGGTCAGGCTGGATAGCAAACCACAGCGGGAGATTCCACTGCCATGTGATGCCAACCTGATATCCTACCGGAGAGGCTCCCTTGAAGTTCTGGTCAGGAAAACCGACGCTGCCCTTGATGCCGAATCGGCCGGCCTGAGCATCAGATGCAGCCAATACTGCAACTAACGCCGTAACACACAATACAAGAAGTCTTTTCATAACTAAAAAAAGTATTCGACCGACAAATATATAAAAAATGCCGGTCGAATACAAAATCCTTATGGGTATAAGATTAATAATATTTTTCTACATTCCAGACGAATGCCCTGATACCCAGATCCGGAGTTTCTTCGTCCATAGCCTTGAGCTGTGCAAGGATATCGTCTACCTTTTCGTCCGGAACGAATGTCAGCATCGCATTGTTCATCGTAGGCCACGCATGGTTGCCCAGATGCGGCTCGCCTGAGAAGCCGCCGCGGCCGGCGATGTCCTGCCACATGGTGAAGCCTCTTACGCCGATCTTCTCGATCGCGTCAGCAATCTCCATGTTATATGCCTGATCATATGCTATAAAAACACCTTTCATATTTTATAAGTTATTCATTTTACTTTGCCAGTTTGCGGGCCTTGCGGCGCTGCTGCCATGACGACATCGACGCGTATACGGTAGGGATGATAACCAGCGTCACGAGAGTCGAGACAGAAAGACCCCATGCCACAACCATACCGAGCGAACGCCACATCTCCGAACCTTCACCCTGACCCACTGCCATAGGGATCATACCGAGTACAGTCGTGAGAGTTGTCATGAGGATAGGACGAAGACGTGACTGTGCGGCAATGGTAGAAGCCTCCTCCACGCTATGTCCACGCTCCTGCATGAGGATGGTGTAGTCGATGAGCACGATACCGTTCTTCACCACGATACCCATGAGGATGAGGATACCGATCATACCCATTGCACCCAGAGGTGTACCTGTAACGAAGAGTCCGAGGAGCACACCCACGAACGCGAACGGAATCGAGAACATGATCACGAATGGGCTCATGAACGATTCGAACTGCGACGCCATCACGATGTACACAAGGATGACGATCATGATAAGGAGCATGATAAGGTCACCGAACATATCCTGCTGATCCTCATATGAACCACCTACCTTGACAGCAAGTTCTGACGGGATCTCCGTATCTGCAAGAATCGCGTCTGTTGCGGCTACCGCGTCCGAAAGGACCACATCTGTAGCAAGCACACCTGCTACGGTAATGAGACGCTCACGGTTCTTTCTCTGGATAGAAGGAGGAGTGAGAGACTCGACCACCTTTCCGAGTTCCTTGATCCTCACGCCCTTGCCAGCGTTATTATATATTAGGATGTTCTCGATATCCTCGATACTTGTACGGAACTCCGGAGCATATCTCACACGGAT
>JAGBTT010000059.1 GCA_017631175.1 Bacteroidales bacterium | reverse complement strand
CATGATCAGGCGAAGGTTTTCTTCAAGGAAAATACGGAGACATATCCTGATAGTTTCGGGGCTGCAGCCGACTATGTCGAGTTCCTGATGTATTCGGACCAGTGGGAAGAGCTCTCACAGGAAGGACGAAAGGCTTATGAGCGCTTCCCGAAGGAGACGACATTCCTGGAGATGGCAAGCGTGGGAGACTATAATCTCGGTGATTATGGCAAGGTGCTGGAAATCTGCGAGAAGGTGCTCGAGGTGGCGCCTGCAGACAGCTCGAAGACATTGCGCGCATGGTCTACGATGGGTGACGTGTATTATAAGCTTGGCGATTCCAAGAAAGCATTCAAGGCTTACGGCAAGGCTCTCAAGGTCAATCCGGACTATGTATATGTGCTGAATAACTATGCATATTATCTCAGCGTGGAGGGACGCAAGCTCAAGAAGGCCTGTGATATGAGCTATAAGACCGTTATAGCCGAACCTGACAACGCCACATATCTGGACACATATGCATGGATACTCCATCTGCAGGGAAAGGACGATGCTGCCAAGCTTTTCTTCAAGAAGGCCATGCTGTATGGAGGAAAGGAAAGTGCTGTGATACTTGACCATTATGCGGAGGTGCTTTATGCACTGAAGGAATATGACGTGGCTTTCATTTATTGGAACATGGCCCTGCAGAAGAATGACGGAGATGTTCCGGGCCTGAAGGAAAAGGTACTTGCGCGAAAGAAGGAGGCGGGCAGATGATGAAGAAACTATACATATTGGCGGTTGTGCTTGTGGTGTCTCTGATCCCTGCGGTTGCGCAGGATGTCAGCAGACAGGAGAGCCGCAAGGCGAAGCTGCAACGTGAGATAGAACTTCTGGACCAGCAGCTGGCCCAGAATGCGTCAAGGAGTTCTGCATTGCTGTCAAACCTTGAGCTGCTCAAGAAGAACATAGAGAACAGAAAGGCCCTTGTCAAGGAAAGCGACAAGGAGATCCGTCGATATGCGGACAGTGTATATCTCAAGCAGCTGGCCATCAACAGGCTGAAGGCAAGGGTGGACACTCTTACCTCTCATTATTCACGTCTGGTCAAGAGTGCCTATAAGAACAGGGATTCGAGGATATGGTACATGTATATCCTTGCCAGCGATAATCTCGGACAGGCATACCGACGCTTCGGATATTTCCGCAATCTTTCAACCAGAATGAAGGAGGAGGCCGTGACCATCAAGGCGATGCAGGAAGAACTCGAGGTCGAGAAGGCAAGGCTGGCCCAGCTGAAGAAGAATGCTGAGAAGGTGAAGGCGGAGCGGGTGAAGGAACTTGAGAAGCTGCGCAAGGACGAGACTGCGTCGGCCAACACTATAGCCAAGCTGAAGAAGGACCGCAAGAAATACGAGAAGGAGCTTAAGGCCAAGAAGAAGGAGGTTGAGGCTCTGAACAAGGAGATACAGAGGATCATAGCCGAGGCTACCAGACCGAAGTCGTCTGCCGGATCCCAGACTGTCCAGAAGGACGATCCTGCTGCAGTAGCGCTTTCTGCCGAGTTCTCCTCCAACAAGGGCAAGCTACCATGGCCGGTGAACGGATCTGTCGTAGCCAAGTTCGGAAAGCAGTACCATCCGGTGTTCAAGAATCTTGAACTGCCTGCAAACAACGGATTGGATATCACAGCTCCTAAGGGAGCGCAGATCAAGGTCGTGTTCAATGGTACCGTCAAGCAGGTGTTCGTGATGCCCGGATATAATCAGTGCGTGCTCGTGCAGCATGGAAAGAACTATTTCACATTTTATTGCAAGCTTGGATCTGTGAGCGTCAAGGCCGGTGACAAAGTGACCACAGGACAGGTCCTCGGAACCATGGAGACACAGTCCGGCAACAACCAGATCCACTTTGAACTTTGGAAAGACAGCAAGCCTCAGAACCCTGAAGGCTGGCTCAGATAATCTATACATCATGACAAAGAAAACCGTATTCCTTACCGGAGGCACTGGCAACATGGGCTGGGCAGGCTTCCAGGAACTGTATAAGAAAGGCAAGTTCAACATCAGGCTCCTCGCACGCGACAGCAAGAAGAACCGCAAGCTTCTGGACTCTTATTCTTCGGATCCTTCTGTGACCGTAGTATGGGGAGATCTCACGAAGTATGAGGATGTGCTTGCAGGTGTAGCAGGCTCCGATTATGTTCTTCATGTCGGCGGTATGGTTTCTCCGGCGGCTGATTACTACCCGGAAAAGACCCTCAAGGTCAATGTCGCTGCTGCAGAGAATGTCGTGAAGGCCATTCTTGCACAGCCCAATGCATCTGAAATCAAGGCAGTATATATAGGTTCGGTTGCCCAGTATGGAGACAGGAACCCTCCATATCATTGGGGTGGTGCGGATGAACCTCAGACTCCGGCAAAATACGACATGTATGCGCTTTCGAAGATCCGTTCTGAGGAAATCTTTGCCTCTGCAGGTCTTGCGAAATGGGTATCGTTGAGGCAGACAGGCATTCTTTATCCGGGTATCCTCAGTGTGGTCAACCCTACAGCTTTCCATGTGCCTATGGGTGGCGTTCTTGAATGGGCTACCATCGAGGATTCGGGCCGTCTTTTGGCCCAGGTATGTGAGGACTGGGTGCCAGAGGAGTTCTGGAACAAGGCATACAATATCAGCAGCGGAGAGCAGTACCGCATGACCAACTACGAGTTCATGACCCGCATGCTCGGCGCCCTCGGTCTCCCTTCTCCGGAGAAGGTCTTCGAGCCGCAGTGGTTTGCTCTGAAGAACTTCCACGGCATGTGGTACACTGATGCCGACAAGCTCGACGAGATCCTGCACTTCCGTTCATATACGCCTGTAGACGAGTACTTCGCTACCATGAAGTCGAAGCTGCCGTGGTTCTATTCCCTCGCATTCCTTGCACCGGCGTTTGCGGTCAAGATGTTCATGAAGCCATTCGCTTATGAAAAAGGCATGGGCACGCAGTGGTGGGTTGCAAATGATCCCGAAAAGTTCGAGGCGTACTACGGCTCCCGCGAAGCCTACGACGCCATCCGCAGCTGGGACGACGTCCGCCCTGCCCCACTATCTAAAATTACGTGTGGCGCTCAAACGACTGATGCTCAATAGGATATAAATTCCTCCTGCTCCCCATTTGCGGCAGGAGGTTTCGGTAACTAGCTGATATATAGAGATATACGCGCCACGATGAAAATCAGGATATTGGACATATTGGAAGAAACGATGGCTGACGGGCCGGGATTCCGCACTTCGATCTATTGTGCGGGATGCGCGCATCATTGTCCGGGCTGTCATAATCCGCAGTCATGGGATTTCATGGGCGGAAGGGAAGTGACCGTCGAGGAACTTCTGGAGGTGGTCAAGGCCGATGAGTTCGCCAACGTCACTTTCTCCGGCGGCGACCCTCTATATCAGGTCGAGGCCTTCACGGAGCTGGCCCGCCGCATCAAGGAGGAGACCGGAAAGAACATCTGGTGCTACACCGGATTCACATACGAGGAGATTCTTGCCGACGAGCGCATGAGGCAGATCCTTCCGTTCATCGACACCCTCGTCGACGGTCCGTTCATCGAAAGACTCCGCGATCCGGAACTCCACTTCCGCGGCAGCTCCAACCAGAGGATCATCCACCTGACCGGGCAGAAGGAAGATCATATAGACGGTACGGTGCAGATCATACCTTTTAAATGATACATGAAAACGGGAACAGATCATTGCTGATCTTGTTCCCGTTTCTGGTATAGAAATATGTGCGGTGTTTATTCGTGTACGACGCGGTCGCGGAGCTCGGCGAGCTTGCCGCTGTTCCAACGGCTGGTTGTACCAACGAGGTAACCGGTGATTCGCTGGAGCTGGTCGATGTGCTCTCCACCGCAGTGCGGACACTTCACAAGACCCTTCTCTGCGTTCTCATATCCGCAGTCCATACAGCGGTTGCGGTTGTGGTTTACTGAGCAGTATCCGATGTCATACTTGTCCATGAGGTCTACGATAGACATAATGGCCTCAGGATTGTGTGTCGCATCTCCGTCGATCTCCACATAGAAGATATGTCCGCCGCCGGTGAGTGCGTGGTAAGGTCCCTCGATCTCCGCCTTGTGCTTAGGAGTGCACTTGTAGTATACCGGAATATGGTTGGAGTTGGTGTAGTAGTCCTTGTCGGTGATGCCAGGGATGATGCCGAACTTCTTCTTGTCACCGCGTGTGAAGCGGCCGGCAAGACCCTCAGCAGGAGTTGCGAGCACGCTGTAGTTGTGCTTGTATGTCTCGCAGAACTCGTTTACCTTGCTTCTCATGAAGTTCACGATACGGAGTCCGAGCTCCTGTGCCTCGGCAGACTCTCCGTGGTGCTTGCCTATGAGGGCGATAAGACACTCCGCAAGACCGATGAAACCGATTCCGAGGGTTCCGTGGTTGATTACAGACTCGATGCTCTCATTCTCTCCGATCTTCTCGCTGTCAAGCCAGAGCGCTCCCATAAGGAGAGGGAACTGCTTCTTCAGAGCGGTCTTCTGGAACTGGAATCTCTCGTCAAGCTGCTTCGCTGCAATCTCGAGGACATTGTCGAGCTTCTTGAAGAATTCGTGGAGTCTGTCCTCCTTGCTTTCGATGTTCATGCACTCGAGAGCAAGCTTCACGATGTTGATGGTTGTGAACGAGAGGTTACCGCGTCCGATTGAAGTCTTAGGTCCGAATCTGTTCTCGAACACGCGTGTGCGGCATCCCATTGTGGCAACCTCGTACTGGAATCTCTTCGGATCGTCCGGAGTCCAGAGCTCGTGGTGGTTGAACGGAGCATCAAGGTTCACGAAGTTAGGGAAGAAGCGACGTGCAGAAACCTTGCATGCAAACTTGTAGAGGTCATAGTTGCGGTCCTCAGGGAGGTAGCTCACGCCTCTCTTCTTCTTCCAGATCTGGATAGGGAAGATGGCTGTAGAGCCGTTACCCACACCTTCATATGTTGTGTTGAGGAGCTCGCGGATCACGCAGCGGCCCTCTGCCGATGTGTCGGTACCATAATTGATGGAGCTGAACACCACCTGGTTACCTCCGCGTGAGTGGATAGAGTTCATGTTGTGCACGAACGCCTCCATCGACTGGTGTACGCGGCTTACGGTCATGTTGATCGCATGCTGGATCACTCTCTCGTCACCCTGAAGGCCGATGAGCTCGCGCTTGAGGTAGTCGTCTATCTTTACATTATATAGTCTTGAGTAGTCTTCTCCGTTGATGTCGGCTATCTTGTCAAGCTCCTCATGGAATGTCCTTCTTACAAAAGGAGCCATGTAGAAGTCGAATGCAGGGATAGCCTGTCCGCCGTGCATCTCGTTCTGCACTGTCTCAAGCGAGATGCAGGCAAGGATGCTGGCGGTCTCGATCCTCTTTGCAGGGCGCGACTCGCCGTGGCCGGCGAAGAAGCCGTCCTCGAGGATCTTGTCGAGAGGATGCTGGATACATGTAAGGCTCTTGGTAGGGTAGTAGTCCTTGTCATGGACATGCAGGTAGTTGTTCTTGACAGCCTCCTTCACGTCCTCCGAGAGCAGGCACTCGTCCACATAAGACTTTGTGGACTCGGAAGCGAACTTCATCATCATTCCGGCAGGAGTGTCCGCGTTCATGTTGGCGTTCTCGCGGGTGATCTCTGTCGCCTGCGCGTCGATGATCTCCTGGAAGATTTCGCGTGACTTCGCCTTGCGGGCGAGGTTACGCTGGTTACGGTATGCGATATACTTCTTCGCAACTTCCTTGCGAGGGCTGTGCATGAGTTCGATCTCCACCTGATCCTGGATGTCCTCCACACTCATGTTGTCTACGTTGATCTTCGAGATCGTCGCTGCAATCTCGGCTGCGAGAACGATGTCCTCGCCTTCCTCGGTCACGCCCATCGCCTTGAGGATGGCGTCTACGATCTTTCTGTTGTCGAAAATCACGACTCTGCCGTCGCGCTTAACTACGTGCTTTACCATAAAGTTATCGGTTAGGTCCCACGCCCTGTAAGGGGCATGAAATACATGTTATATAATCGGTTGAATTTCTATTCCTGTCATTTCGAGCGTAGTCGAGAAATCTTTGTCTGATACGGCTCGATTAAGATAGGTGACAAAGATAATTCAATTATCTTTTCTGCAAAGGGAAAATGCTGAGAAAAGATATTAACAAAAAGATTAACCACTTGTTAATTCATTCATTAACAAGTGGTTAATCTATGTAATAAATTTAAATTATTCTAAACTATCTATAACAAAGATGTTTTATCGCTAGCCTACCAGCCACACAAGCACATGGCGGTCGAAGATCATGTATTCGAGTTCGAATTCCTCCTCGTGCTCGTCCTTGTGGATGAATGTAGCCTCAAGTTCACCCTCCTTGCGGACGTTGAACTTCTCGACCTCGATCTGCTCTGCGAAATCCACCCTGTTCTGGGACATTCTCTTGAAGATAGCCTCCTTTGCGCACCAGTAGATTGCGAGCTGTTCGTTCCTCTTATCCTTCTCCAGATCGTCGATCTCGTCCTCAGAAAGAGCCTTCTTCTCGACTACCGAGAAGTCTCTGTCAAGAGACTCCACGTCGATTCCCACCTCCTCGTCATCGTGAATGATGATGGCTACGTAGTTTTCTGTATGGGTGATGCTGATGTTTGTTGCGCAGTTCTCCAGGTACGGCTGACCGTTATCGTGGTGGTTGAGGTACATCTTCTCCTCAAACACCTCGTTGATAAGCGCTCTTACTGCCAGCTTCT
>JAGBTT010000058.1 GCA_017631175.1 Bacteroidales bacterium | reverse complement strand
TTTTTCATATTTTATGATTATTGATTAGTGTCACTTGGAATATCCCGGATTCTGCGGATAGTTGTCATGGCCTGCAAGGTCTCTTTCATCCTGAGGAATAGGCCACAGAAGAAGGAAATCCCTGCCGTTCCATGTCTTGTAGAGATCTGTTCTGCCCAATCTCTTTATATCAAACCACCTGCGTCCTTCAGCATAAAACTCCCTCTGATTCTCATCGAGGATGAGATTCTCAAACTCAAGATCTGACATTGAAGACGGTAGATTCACATTTGCATATCTGCTATCCATGAATGTCTTCATAGTTGCAAGACCCGCTGAAGCACCCTGAGCCTCGGCTTTTGTCAGATATACATCAGCCAGGCGGAAAAGTACCAATGGAGATGATGACGCATTTTCGTTTTCGATGAACTGTCCCATATCCTTTGCCCCATTCGGGAACTTTATGACTCTGGTAGGGAATGCATCGTTGAAGGTCGGAGCCTTTCTTATGTCAGAAGTCTTCACAGCATTGTCGGCAAAAAGGCTGTTGCGAAGATCCTGCGCCATAGAATAATTCCATGATCCATCCGTATCGTTAAGGGTTGTAAACAGACGGAGCCAGCTTGAATTACGTTTGTTTGCAAGAGCAAATATTATCTCTTTGCTTGTGGTGCCGGCAACAAACATTCCTGCATATTCGTTGCTGTCGTTCCCAAATTCGAAGTTGGCAGAGCTTTCTATCACCTTGTCTGCATAAATGACAGCATTAGCCTTGTCTCCGGTCCACAGATAGACCTTTGAAAGCAAGGCCCAGCATGCTTCATCTGAAGGATAATACATGGAAGAGAACGGCTCCAGATATTTCTCCGCCTCCTTGAGATCCGTTTCAATCTGTTTCCACACCTGCTGCTGGCCGGACAATGGCACGACATCCATTGTCGGAGAAGTCAATATAGGCACATTTCCATATCTTATGACAAGCTGATAATACAGATAAGCACGGCAGAAATAAGCGGTACCTTTGGCTGTACGCACAGCCTTGCTGTCAGACGAAGCAGAATTAGCCGACACCAGAACCTCATTCTGAAAATTTATCCTGGTAAATGCTGTCGTCCACCTCGACTTGGCTGTCGCCGAGGATGCAGACTCCGTCTCGGAATGTACATCAGCCAATGTCACACTCGGACCGTCCCCGAAGTTTTCGGCAAGAAGGTCTCCGTCATTCCAAGCCCAGGTGACATAGCTCTCCAACTGGTACAGCATACCGTTGGTCAACTTGTCAAGGTCACCTTCATTTACAGATTCTGAAGGTATGGCATGCTTGGGACTTATGTCGTCAAGCATGGAAGAACAACCCGCAGACAACAGCGTGGCTGTTCCTAAAATCATCAATATCTTTATTGTATCCATTGTCATTCTAGAATTTTAGCTGAAGACCAAACATAAATGACCTCATGGTAGGCTGGTAGCCGAAGTCTGTACCGTAACCTGCTGAAGCCGGACCTCCGGACATGGAGGCTTCAGGATCATAACCTGTGTACTTGGTAAATGTCAATGCGTTATCTATGGAAGCATAGATTTTCAGGCCCTGCATCTTAATCCTGTCAAGCCACCTCTGCGGGAGATTGTAGCCAAGAGTAATGGTCTTTATCTTGAAATATGATGCGTCTTCAAGGAAACGGGAAGAAGTGAGGATATTATAGTCCACATCATATCCCGTATGCGCTCCGGCGATGAGAGGACGAGGAATATCATTTGAAGTTCCTTCTCCCCTCCAATAGTGGGTAGCAGCATGTTCGCTGACATTGAAATAAGTTGTCGCTTCCCTTCCGTCAACGGTAACTGTTCCTGATGAGAGACCCAGGCTTTCAGTTCCCTCCATTCCGGCACCTTTCCATGCAGAGAATATTTTGCCTCCGATAGAGTACTGGCAGAAAATGTTGAGATCGATACCTTTCCATGACATTGATGATGTGATACCACCAAAGAAATCCGGGGTTGCCTTACCGCATATCACACGGTCGTTGTCATTGATGTCTCCATCTCCGTTCTTGTCATAGTATCTGACATCTCCCGCGCGGACTCCCTTGTCATAAAGCTTTTCCGGGACCTGGTCATCTGTCTGATAAAGACCTTCTGCCTTCAGCATATACCATGTGGATATAGGCTGGTCGATAATGAGGGCATGCTTGTTTCCTCCATACAGGTCTTCCTGGCCGACAACAATGATATCCGTATTATCAAGGAGCTTGGTAAGTTTATTCTTGCCGTATGAGAAGTTACCGCTCAAATCCCATGTAAACTCTCTGTCGATCACTCTTCCGCCTACCGTCAACTCCACACCAGTGTTATCTATAGAACCTATGTTGGAAGTCAATGAGGTATATCCGGTAGTGGAAATCACCGGTTTGTTATACAGAAGGTCGTCTGTCCTTGAATAATATCCGTCGATGTTTCCGTACAATCTTCCTGAGAAGAGCTCGAAATCAATACCGGCATTATACTTCGTGGATTTCTCCCATTTTATATTCTGCGCAGATGATGATATCTGGAAACCTGAGGTCCCGTTATATGATGCTCCGGCAGAAATCAGGGACATGGCTGCCCAGTTGCTGATTCCGGCCATAGATCCTGTCTGACCGACCGAAAGACGGAGCTTCAGTTCTGTAAGCACATCATTCTTCGGCATGAACTTTTCGTTGGATATTATCCATGCGAGAGAGCCGGCAGGGAAGAATCCGTAACGATTGTCTTTCGGGAAACGGCTGGATCCATCCGCACGGAAAGAGACATTAAGGATATAACGGTTATCCCAATTGGCCGCACCACGGAAGAAATACGACTCCAGGGCGTATGCATTATAACTGATGCTTCCCGGATAAATATCATTTCCTGAGGTTATAAGGTCGAATGAAGACGATGGGAATGCACCGTTGGCATAATTGTCAGACTTGGCACCAAAAGCCTCGTACTCGTATTTTTCAAATGAATGTCCGACCATAGCTGAATATGTGAGACGGTCCCATTTGTTGTCATACGAGATGATATTGTCAATGACATATCTGAAAGAATTGTCCTTCTGTTCGGAAAGTGCTGCCCAGCCATCCTTGGTCGCACGATCCGTATGATTTTCAGTAAGTTTCTTGATGGTTTTGTCATATATGCTGTAACCACTGATTGAAGGTGTCCATTTCAGGCCCTTTACCGGGGTAACCTCAAACGACAGCGTTCCTTGAAGCTGAGTCTTATTCGTATAGTAGTCTTCCTCTTCGATCATCATGACAGGATTGTGTCGCGCTATACCGTGAGTCGCCATGACTCTCCATGAACCGTCAGGGTTCTTGTCTGTATAGAACGGCTGCTCCTCACGAGCTGCACGCAGAATCTTCAGCGAACCGTCAGTTTCCTCCACCATATTGTATCTTGCGTATGACCCCGACAGGTTGAGGTTGAGTTTTATCCAGTCTGCAATCTTGTGCGAGAATTTTGCTCGCCCTGTAAACTTGTTGAAAGATGTCTTGTTGAGATAACCTTCCTGTTGCTCGGCACCGGCAGAGACATAGAAAGTGGTCTTCTCACTTCCTCCCTCGATACTTGCTGTCGCATTTCCTCTCAATGCGAACTTACGGGAGACTGCTGCCAGCCAATCAAATTCTGCGAGAGTTTCAGGAAGCACAAGTCTTTTGGAATCACCTATCTGGAAATTATAGTTATCGATGGCTGTCTGCATCACATCGATATACTGCGATGTATTTGCCATCTTGATATCCTTGGCTATCTGCGCGAAACCGTATTGACCGGACACATTGATCTTTGTCTTTCCGCTCTTTCCGGATTTTGTGGTGATGATGATGACACCCGAGTTTGCACGAGATCCGTAAATCGCAGTCGCAGAAGCATCTTTCAGGACTTCCATACTTTCAATGTCAGCAGCATTGATGTTCGGATAAGCCTCAGCAGGAATACCATCCACAACATACAAAGGTGCAGAATTACCTGAAATCGAGCTTACACCACGGACCGTAACCATCGGAGATGAACCGGGGATACCGGATGATGACGATATGGACACACCGGTTACACGGCCCTGCAATGCCTTCATCGGATCAAGTTCTGCGCCTCTATCGATGCTCTCCATCTTTACTGAAGCAATGGATGAGCTGACGAGTTTCTTCGAAGCCACGCCATAACCTACCACAATGGCATCTTCCAGGAGTTCTGAGTCTGTGACAAGATTTATGTTTACGGTTTCCTTACCGGCTACGGCAACTTCCGCATCCTTATAGCCGATATAAGACACCAGCAGACTTGCATCTGACGGCACAGTAATCGAAAAGTCTCCGTCAAGACCGGTAATGACACCGTTGGATGTGCTTCCCTTCTGAAACACTGCTGCACCGATCACAGGCAGTCCGGTATCATCAATCACCACTCCGGTAACCGTAATGTTTTTTGCCGGAGCTACTGGCTTTGCTTTAGCCACAGTAATATTCTTTCCGGAAACTGTCACATCTACATTCTGTCCGGAAAATATGGCTGCAACAACTTCTTCCACGGTCTTTCCCTTGACATCTACGGTAATAATCCGTGACATATCAAGTTCGTTGGATCTCACAGCTACAGAATAACCGTATTTCTTCTGCAGCTCCATGACGGCAGTCTGTACCGTCACATCCTTCAATCTAAGATCTATGCTTTGCGCAGACACAGACAGGCCCAG
Organism: Bacteroidales bacterium; assembly: GCA_017631175.1. GTDB lineage: Bacteria > Bacteroidota > Bacteroidia > Bacteroidales > UBA932 > Cryptobacteroides. The sequence goes on along the minus strand of JAGBTT010000058.1, from coordinate 3,616 downwards.
CCACATCATCATTCCGAAGACGAGGCTGAGTCGCTTGAGGGGCGCAAGCATTGTTGCGGTCTGTTTCATTGTATAAAGGGTTAGTTAAATTCAGTCTTTGCGGGTTATGTAGATTATCTTACCTTTTCGGATTATGCTCATAAAATCCTGTGCATTAAGAACATTCAAAATGTCATCTACGCTTTCGTCGTTGATGAACGATGCGAAATACCTCTCATCAGCAATGGTCGTATCGTCGATATGTATAGTAACGCCGAAATGCCTCTCCAGGCATGCGGCTATGTCTCCGAAACGCTGATTGACAAACTGGAATCCTCCACCATCAAGGATATCCTTGTAGTAGCCGGCTGCAAAATTCTTTCGGATGAAGTTGCCGGTAGCCTTATCATAGCAGACAATGTCTCCCGGGCGCATCACTACATCGCGATGATCCGACTTGTTATAAAGCTGCACCGAACCCTCCACAAGAGCCACTTCCACCTCTGTGTCTGAATCGTATGAGTTCAACTGAAACTCTGTGCCGTGGACAATTACATCAAGATTGCCGGCAGATACGACAAAGGGGCGTTTTGCATCAGTCTCTATATCAGCATATACCGCACCCATAAGAAACACCTTCCTTTCCTCTCCGATGAAGGCTGAAGGATATATCAGCTTACTTGCAGGACCGAGAGTCATTTCCGATCCGTCAGGAAGTACGACCTCGAGTTTCTGACCTGCGGAGGTGTTGGCTTCTATCCATTCCACATCAGATTTTTGGGCCCCTATGTAGAACATAAGAGCAGCAAGGGGCAGCAGAAGGAAAGCCGCTATGCGTTCCGAATATCTGAGCGCCTTACAGATTTTCTGTTTCCTGACAGACTTCTCGTGCTCCTTTACTCTTGTCTTGAATCGGGAATAAGCTTGAGAAGAGCTGACCGGATCAAAATACTCCGTACTCTCCAAGAGCTCCAACATCATAGTGTCCAGCTCAGGATTCGCATGATTTTCCAGAAGAAATCTCTCTATAAGAGAAACATCTGCTGCGGCATCGTTATATAATTTCTTAAACGACTCCATGTTATCTTCATATAATTTCATCGATTATCATAACATAGAACACAATCCGACGGGTAACTACCCAACCGGAATTATATTTTGAACATTCCCGGCATATAGTCACTGCAGGTTCGAGCGATTTTCTTCGCCATTACCTCAAATCCCTGCGAGGTAGGATGAGAACCATTGCATTTCGGTATTATATCATCTCTGAAATCCACATACGGCAAATCGAAGTGTACGGCTATAGACTTTATTGAAGCGCCATACTCTGTATCTCTCAAGACATCTCCTATGATCAGCACAAGCTTCACTCCCGGATATTCTCTTTGAAGAACCTTCACAAGTTTCACATACGCACTTCTATAAGAGGTTTCATCAAGCTCCTCTATAGGAAGGTCGTAGCCAAACTCTCCGAGTGGTGATTTTTTGTTAAGATCGTTCGTCCCGCCATGGATGAAGATCACATCCGGGTCATTGAAATCTGTATATCTGTCTATAAAACCTGACCACATAGTCTTTCCTGTCTTATCTCCCGTCATAGTCTTGTGAATGACAGTCGAACCTGCCCAGGAGCTGTTTATATCCAGCTGCGCATCTGTCATGTGGTCATATATGAGTCTCCACCACCATGTCTTCTCCTTTGAATCTACCGCCTTATCCGAATTCTTTCCTACATTAGGATCGTACTTCGGATAGTAGCATCCATATTCTTCATTACATACTTCACCTACAAAAGTGGATATGGAGTCTCCCATGATACCTACTTTTACAGGTCCGGTCGGTTCGGTTGTCTGCTTGCCACCCTGCTCATCTTCGCAAGAAACAAATGCAAGCATCAAAACAAAAATCAATACTTTTTTCATAATCTATGGTTTTTTTTAAATTCCTTCTTCAGACTTGTCAACGCCATATTTATATGCCTGTCCACGGTCCTTACGGACAGCCCGAGCATGTCGGCTATTGCCTTGTTGCCCATTCCTTTATAACGACTCAACATGAACACCTTCCTACGCTGTTCAGGCATGGATGCGATGAATGTGCGGATACGGCTGTCAAGGTCGCGTATCTGGAAGGTCTCGTCATTCACCGCCAATGATGACGGCTGATCGGACATCACAAGCCTCTCTATCTGGGTATAGGCCTTTCGGTCTCTTATGTGATTGAGAACCTCGTGCTTGGTCAGCACATATATGTAGTTGTGGATAGACTGGTCCGGATGGAGATTCTTTCTGTTTATCCAGACCTTCATGAAGACATTCTGAACTATGTCTTCAGCATTGTGAGAATCCTTGATAAGATTACGGACGAAGTTGTAGAAACGGGCATAGTACTGCTGGAAGAGGATCTCGAAACTGAGCGGATCCCCTTCGCGAAGCATTTCTATGAGCTGATGTTCGTCCATATCCCGGCATTATTCCAATTCCTGTTCCGATTGCCAGAAATGTGTCGCATAACTGCATCCCAGAACTTCATACACCTTCCTCATCCTGTCCATCCCTCTCCTGAAACGCTCCCAGTCCTTGCCTTCCGGCATGAGCCACTGCACTTCGGCAAGCGCAGATATGCGTGGGCATACCATATATTCAAGATGACTGTCTGTAGGGATGTACTCTCTCCAGACATTGGCCTGTATGCCGATGATATGTTCTTTCTGTTCCTGAGTCAAAGGTTCTGCATTCTTATCTTCAGATAGATATGGGTCATACGACCATACCATTTCCACAGGAAGATAGCTGGAATGGGCCAGAGGTTCATTATCCTTGGCTTCTGACTGATATCTGTCAAAATAGAGATTTGTACGCGTGGTCATGATGGCATCGTGCCCCAGTCTTGCGGCCTGATGACCGTATTTGTTTCTTCTCCATGCCATGACGGTTGCTCCCGGAGCCAGCTCTCCCTGAAGCATCTCTTCCCATCCGATTATTCTTTTCCCTTTCGATGCAAGGAATTCCGCCATCTGCTTCATCACGTGACTCTGAAGAAAATGCTCTGCCGAATGTCTCTCGTCGCCTTCCAGTCCAAGTTCCTTTATCTTAGCCTGGCAGCGAGGGCATTTCTCCCACCTGGTCTTAGGGCACTCGTCTCCACCTATATGAATGTATTCAGAAGGGAACAGTTCGCAGACTTCTTCCAGGACATTCTCTAGAAAACGGTAGTTCTCGTCTCTGCCGGCACATAACACATCTTCTGAAATACCCCACTTGCACATGACATCATACGGGCCTCCCGTGCAGCCCAGTTCAGGGTATGCGGCAAGGGCCCCCATCATGTGGCCCGGCAGATCAATTTCAGGAATGACAGTTATGCCTTTGGATGATGCATAGCTGACGATTTCACGTATCTGGCCCTGAGTGTACCACATGCCTTCGCCATAAGGCTTTCCGTCATATTCCTTGCTTGTGTGATGGTGACCGACCAGAGTCTGCTGTCTCTCCGAGCCGATCTGAGTAAGTCGTGGATATTTCTTTATCTCTATCCGCCAGCCCTGGTCATCTGTGAGATGCCAATGAAATACATTCATCTTATGCATTTCCATGAGGTCGATGAACTTCTTGACCTCGTCGACCGTAGAGAA
>JAGBTT010000057.1 GCA_017631175.1 Bacteroidales bacterium | reverse complement strand
GCCATCAGAAAGCTCCAGCCTCAGGCCGTTACCGCAATCATGGGAAATGATGTAAGATGGGTCGGTAACGAGGGCGGACTCGGACGCAAGACCGAGTGGAGCGTGAATGCTTTCGGACCGGTTTCAGAGGACGGGGCATTGGAACAGAGGGAGCAGCTCGGGCTCACTGAAATGTCAGCTGACATGGGAAGCCGCGAGATCATCGCGCAGGCTAAGCAGCTCTACTGGTACCCTTCAGAGGTAGACGTATCCATCAGACCGGGCTGGTTCTACCACGCCGAGCAGGACTTGCAGGTAAGGTCATTGAACAACCTCATTGACATATATTACCAGTCAGTGGGAAGAAACTCAGTCCTTCTGCTGAACATTCCTCCGGACAGAAGAGGTCTGCTGCATGAAAATGACGTAGAGAGGCTTCATGAGTTCAGAAGTACCCTTGACGAGATCTTCGACCGCAATCTAGTGGATCCTTTGAAGAAGACATGGAAGGCAGAAAGCGGCGATTCGATGGTCTTTGATGTCAATGGCGAGGACATGTTCGGAACCTTCCTCATCAGCGAGGACATCTCAAAGGGTCAGAGAGTGGAAAGCTTCACAGTCGAAGCCTTCAAGGATGGAGAGTGGGAACTCATTGCAGAAGGAAGCACCATCGGTTACAGAAGACTTCTTAGATTCGAAAAGACCCAGGCCGAGCAAATCCGCGTAACGATAACCTCAACCCGCGCCACAGCCAACATCTCTGCAGTCGGACTTTATTAATCACAATAATTATAGGCTTTTTATAGGGTAAGTTTGGATGGTGTGGCCAAACTTACCCTATAACTATAAAAAAAGGGAATGATCAGATTTGACCATTCCCTTTTTTAGTGTTTATAACCGAAAGATATTATTTCTTTCGGAAGTCAATAGTACAGTTGAACTTAGTGTTAGCATCGAGAGGTGTACATTCTGTAACAGTCATGACGTACTCCGCACCAAGCTCAAGCTGAACACCTGCCGCAAGCTCTATGTTACCTGCATTCTGGAGATACTTCTTGGCCTCGTCTGTAAGAGTTACAGTGCCATACTCAGCGCCCCATCCTGCCTGACCGAAGAACTTGAACGAGAGATAGTCATATCTCCATACACCACCAACAGTAGTTCCATCTGTTTCCTCTACTGCCTTTCCTGAGAACTGGTATACGCCGTCCTCAACCTCTGCAAGAGTAAGGTAGAGTCCGTTCTCCCAACCTACCTGGCTGGTCATTACAGGATGTGCGACACCCCATCCCATGAGGATGATTGCACCTTCGTCAGCATATGTAGCGGTATTACCCTCAGCATCAGCACGACGCACGGTCACGAACTTATGCTCAGTATTCATGTCGAAGTTGTAGTAACCGTCGACAGCGTTGAAGTAGATGCCGTCAGTCTCAACTCTGAAGTGGTCTGGATCCACATACCACTGAGACATATCCTCGACACCTTCAACCTCAAGCTTGCTACCCTTGGTGATGTTCACATGAGCCCTGAATGCACCACTTGGTATCGGCATTGCCGGCGAGCCGTTCACTATGATTTTGATGAAAGGAGATCCTTCGAATGTTCTGGTGTTGAAAGACACGGTACCACTGCCCATTATGTCGAAAGGAATAGGCTCAAGGCCATTAGGGACAATTTCCGTTCCGTTCCAGCCAAATGTAACTTCAGTACCCTTACCATCAATGGCTGGAGTAATTATAAATGGCTTGAAATCAGCTGGAATAGTTCCTGTATATGAATATTCGTGAGTCTTGCCTTCAACCGGAGTAAGGCTTCTTCTCCACGAATCACCGCTTGCAAGAGTCAATGACTCAAACTGAGGACGGTTGATCGCAACATACACAGTATCGAAGGACTCACCGAGATGTGTGTTTACTGCATTGAATACAACCGCAGCAATTCCATTACTGAGATCTTTGACAAAAGGAATTGACAATGATCCTGCATAAGTTCCTTCTGTGGCGGTACGCAGTTGAGTCTCACTTGCGACAAGACCCATTTCAAGATCCCAATACAGTTTTGCATTGAGGACGGAAAGCGGATACTCTGCATCTGAAAGATCTGCAGTGAAATCAATCTTGCCTCCCATGAGGGCTGACTCATCGCAGTCGATGGTCATGTCCGGTCCCTTCTGGGCAAACTCGAACACAGGCTCCTTGTAGCAGGAAGACAGCGCGGCAAGAGTTCCGAGAACCATTATTGCTTTAAATATTCTATTCATATCATATTTCTATTTAGTTGTTTTAGATTTCTCGTCATGACAGAGACTTACTCCTGCCAGATGAGGGATACCAAGCTCTTTGCAGGCACATTATACTTAACTGTAAACTGTGTGTTAGCAAAGACAAGCGCCTGATCCTTATCCTGCCTGTTGCAGATGAGGACACCGATGGTATTATCCGGATTCAGGAACATCTGGCATTCGAAATTCGAATGGAAATCCGATGTATTCACATCCAGTTTCCTTGCACCCGGCTTCACTACTGCCGAAGCATGAGCCACATGATACCAATGTGCATTCTTTGTGATGCTTTTATAGTTAGTGGAGTTAATCGTCACTCCTCCATAGCATGTCTTGCATGATCCTGCATGAGGACTATATGGACCCTTGTTCTGGTCAAGCATGAGGTTCCAATATGTGACACCCCTGCCTCCGCGGCTCATGGTTCCCATGAACACGCTTGAGTACTCATCCAATACAAACGGATTGAATTTTCCACCCACCTGGCCGTCAAGGTCGTAATTCCATTCTCCAATGGAAGCCTCGGTAAACCAGATGCCCTTGTCAGGATATGTCTTGTATATCTCATTGAGCTCTGTTACGCTGCCGCCATAGTTATGCCATGCCGAACCCGCAGCCCACTTTGAAGCCTCTGGATCAGCATAGATGTTGAGCGGATAATTGTCCTGGTCAGTCTTGCCGTCATAATTGTAGTTATGGTCGTAAAGCATGATCTTGGTATCAAGACCGGCAGCCTGGATTGCAGGACCGAGGACCTTGATGAACTTAAGCTGATCCTTCCACGGCATGTACATAGACATTGAATTGCCATGGTTGAGAGGCTCGTTCTGCATGGTCACAGCGTACACATCGAAGCCTTCAGCCTCCATCGTCTGTATCCACTTCACGAAATACTCGGCATAGTCATCGTAGCAGGAAGGTCTTAGACGTCCGCTTGTCCAGCTGTCGAATTCAGACTCAAGGACAGACTCATCATAACCATCATAGTATTTATGTGAACCCTTCATCCATTTAGGGCACGACCATGGGGAACCGATGATCTTAACATCAGGGTTGATGGCATAGATCTCCTTGAGGATAGGGAACAACAATTCCTTATCCTGCGAATGCACAGCGAAATTCTGCATTCCTTCTTTATCACACCATGTGTAGTTGTCGCCTACGCAGAAGTCCGAAGCTCCGATAGCCACACGGATAAGGCTTGATCCGATGTTGTCCTTTGAGAAGAGTTCTGTCAGGAAAGCAGTCCTGTCCTCCTGAGACATCTGCAGGAGGTTATAACACGAAGCCGTTGTCACTGCCAGGCCGAAACCGTCAATCTCCTGTTGGGTCCTGGTCTTGTCATATACGATCTGATTCGGAGACATGCTGCCCGGCTTGCTGAAATCGAAACCGGACCTGGCAAACAGATATGATTTGTCTGCCGACGTCTTATATACGGTCACATCAAATGTCTCTTCTACCGGAGGAGTAACTGTTCCCTGCTGATCATCCGGATTTTCAGGCTTCTCCCCCACGCAGTTGCATGCACATAGGCATGTCATGAATCCGGCAATTAGAAGTTTCTTCAATTCCATAGAATTCATCTGTTAATATCCATCGTTCTGGGTAAGTCTCGGGTTGTTATCAAGAACCGACTGAGGGATAGGCATAAGGATTGTTGCATCAGTCATCGGTCTTCTTGTCTGCCAATATGGATCCTCCTGAGGCATACGGTCGTGTACCTCCTTGATCTTGTCATGACGGACGAGGTCCCAGAAACGGAATCCTTCGAACGCAAGCTCAAGACGGCGCTCATGGAGAATCTTCTCAATTGCCTGATCCTGACTTGCAAAGTCTGCCGTGTACTCCTTGATGCCGGCACGGTTACGTATGATGTTTACATACTCAGTCGCCTTCGCGAGGTCACCTGTCATAGCAAGCGCCTCTGCATGAAGAAGATATATCTCACCAAGACGCATGAGGATAATCGACGACACATTTGTAGGACACTTATGCATGAAGGCATATTTTTCTGCCGGATAATAATTTGACCAGCCGGCCTCATCATATACGATAGATGCTTCAGCACGCTCGGTGTCACCCTCAGCCTTGTAGGCTGCGATAAGGCTTCTTGAAGGTGTGATCCACTTGATCCATGAATAGCTGTCGCTAGGATTGTATGCATTTCTATGATACATCATCCAGATCCAGTGGCCCTGCGACTGATCAGTCCATGCTACCTCAAAGATAGACTCTGTAGTGTTTCTGTTGGCGTCACTTGCGGTATATCCCCACATATCTCCATAGTTGTCTACAAGCTTGAAGCCCATTGCCTCCACAGCCTCGCAATGCTCTATCACCTTGTTCCAGTCCTGAGCGGTCTTCTCGGCATATACTCTGGCAAGAAGTCCATGAGCAAAGGCCTTGGAAAGGAGATACTTGTTGCTGTGGTTCACATCCGGAGCATACTGGCATGCGAAAGTAAGGTCCTCGATAAGCTGTTTGTATACATCTGCGCGTGATGTACGCTCCGGATAATACAGAGGATATACCTCCTCTACATTATCCTCAGTGATTGCAGGAGGAAGAGCATTCTCTACAGGAATATCTCCCCATATCTGGGACATCTGGAAAAGCGCATAAGCCTTAAGAAGGATGGCCTCGGACTTCCACTGCCTGCACTCCTGATCTGTCATCGAAGGGTCCGCTTCCTTGATTCTGTCAATATTGCAGATGATCTGGTTGGCCTGATGGACTGCTTCCTGATAGTAGTCCCAGTCACGGACAACGTTCTTGTTCTCACTGTCCTGAGTATTTGCCTCGATGGCCATCAGTTCCGGAGTTCCGGGATTTCCGCCATAGGCATTGTCGGCACGACACTCCGCATAGACCATTCCGTCCAGAAGGATACCCTCCTGGATAACGTTTCCCTTAAGCCAAGAGCTGTAGATGGAGTTCCTGAGACTCTCCATGTCCCCTCTCGACTTATACTGAGACACCTCACCGGTATCTTCATTCACGACTACATCCTCGACATTTCCCTGATTGTAGCCCATCTGTGGAAATATATCAAGATCACAGGATGCACACAGGAAAGCCGTCAATGCAATCGCTGACATGTATTTCATCTTTCTCATAATTCTCTGATTTTAGAAATCTATATTCACACCGAACATGACGGTCTTCACACATGGGTAGACACCATAGTCGACTCCCATGTCATAAGCATTTGAGCTCAGACTCATTTCAGGGTCATAACCGGTATACCTGGTGAATGTGATCATGTTGTCCAAAGTGACATAAGGCTGGATCCTTGCGATATTCGCCTTCTTCAAAGCCGGATGCTTGATATCATAAGACAAGGTTATGTTCTTGATCTTGAGGAATGAAGCATCCTCAATCCATCTTGAAGAAGCCTTGATGTTATAAAGTTCGCCGGCCTTCGGAATGTCTGTCACCTGTCCTGGAGTTCTCCATCTGCGGAGAACATCAGTTGTCTGGTTTGCATAGTTGTGCATTCCGACCATATCGATCTTCGAGGCGTTGTAGATATCGTTTCCTACTGATCCAGTGATGAGGAAACTGAGGTTCAAGCCCTTCCAGCTGAGGTTGTTAGTCAGACCGAATGTAAAGTCCGGATTTGCATTACCGATGTACTGCTTGTCGGATGCGTTGATCTGACCGTCCTCATTTATGTCCTCATAGACCATCATACCGGTTTCAGGATCTACGCCAAGAGACTTATATCCCCAGAAAGATGAGAGAGGCTTGCCCTCCTCCATTCTGATCACTCTTTCATTCTGAGCTTCCGAAGCAAGAGCATAATAATACACCTTCTGGAGAGTCAGCTTCTCAAGACGGTTTCTGTTGGTTGAGATATTGAAATCAGTTGTCCAGCGGAAACCCTTTCTGTCGATGTTCACTGAAGACAAGGCGACTTCGACACCCCAGTTGGACATTGCAGCCTCATTTCTGGTGATGCTCGGATTCGCGCCAGGCATATCAATGGTCATGAGCATATCGTCAGTATACTTATAGTAAGCATCGAATGTTGCAGACAGACGGCCGCCGAACATAGACCAGTCAATACCGAGGTTTGTCTGTGTAGTCGTCTCCCATGTAAGGTCTTCATATCCGATAGATGTGATGCTACCTACTGCAGGTACCGCATTCGCCTTGTCGTCATCTGTCCATGTATAATACTCAAGAGCATATGTCTTCACCCAGGCATAATCACCGAGGCCCGACTGGTTACCCGACTGTCCCCAGCTCAATCTGATCTTGAGGTCATCTGTCCATGTCACGCCCTCCATGAAATCCTCTCCGGAAAGACGCCATGCTGCAGAAACCGAAGGGAAGTATCCCCATCTGTGTCCGGGAGCAAGCTTTGAAGAGCCGTCCGCACGAAGGTTGGCCGTGATATAGTACTTGCTGTCGTAATTGTATGATACCCTGGCAAGGAAAGACATGATCGACCACTGGCTCTTTGACTGGGAGTTTCCTCTCAGGCCGCCCTTGTTACCACCATTCAGTCCTACGATGACATGGTCCGGGTTGAAATGAGTTCTCTCTCCCCAAAGGGCTTCCCACGTCGAAGTTGTCGCAGAAGTACCTGCCATGGCTTCGAAGTTATGCTTTGCATTCCATGAGTTGTTGAAAGTGAGGATGTTGTCATATACCATCCTCCTGTCGTCCTGTCTCTCGTCAGAAGCATATCCGTGCTGTGTACGGCCATAGTCTGACTTGATCGGATCGAGGAACGAGAAGTTATGCACCCATCTTCTGTCCATTGAGACCGTCGACTTGAAGTTCAAGGTCTTATGGAACTTGATAGTAGCCTCTCCAGTCAGGAGAAGTCGATCGGTCTGACCATAATTGCTTTCTGTTCTCGAGAGATTCTCCAATGGAGAAGTAAGGTTCTGGGCTCCATAGAAATTATTGAAATACTGTCTTGGATCCTCAGGATTCCAGATCGGAGCATATGTCGGAGTATTGATCACCGAAAGAACCACACCTGCCCTGTTTGAGCCCTGTCCGGAAATGATTCCGTTGTTCTTGTAGTGAGAATATGCCATGTTGATGCCGACGTTCAGCCAGTCATAGAGGTCAGAGTCAAAGTTTGCCTTGACGTTGTATCTCTTATTGTATGCTGACTTCAAGACTCCCTGCTCGTCAGAATATCCTCCACCGATGTAATATCTCATCTTCTCATTGCCATTTGAAACAGAGAGCTGGTAGTTCTGCGTTATACCTGTCTGGTACGCCTCGTCAAACCAGTCTGTCTCATCCTTGAGGCCATCAGGAAGATTGGCAAATCCCGTCTCATCCATGAGCTCCTTATACTGGGCCACATTGAGGACTTCATATGTCTTTGCCACATTTGTGATACCGGCATATGCACTGAAGTTTACCTGAGGTCCCCTGCTCTTCTTACCATGCTTGGTGGTGATGAGAACGACACCATTCGCAGCTCGCGATCCATAGATTGCGGCCGATGACGCATCTTTGAGGATCTGCATTGTCTCGATATCCTGCGGAGAAAGATATGCGATCGCATAGGAACCCTCACCTACCGGAACACCATCAACCACATAAAGAGGGTCGTTAGAAGAAGCGATTGAGGATGCACCGCGTACTCGGATCGTCATTCCGCTTCCGGGCTGGCCGCTGGTCTGCTGCACGGTCACACCGGCAACCTTACCCTGGATGAATCCCGAAGCCTCTGTCACCGGACGGAGCTTGGTATCTTCGGTAGAGACTGTGGAAACGGCCGTGGTAAGGTCTCTCTTGCGGACCGTACCATAACCGATCGCAACGACTGCGTCGAGCATGATCGCGTCTTCTGACGCTGTCAGATCGATCACTGCACGATTGTTAACCTTTTCAGTAACTGTAAGATAGCCAAGAGCTGCAAACTCGAGGGACGCGTTTCCGGAAGAAACGGTCAGCTGCCAGTTACCATCGATATCGGTGGTGGTACCATTCTGAGTACCCTGCTCAATGACGGTCATGCCTATTACAGGAATGCCGGATTGATCGACCACCGTACCCTTTACAGAATGCTGCTGAGCATAAGCTGCCATGCTCACAAATAACAGCATCACCATAGTCAGATACTTTCTCATACGGTAGAATTTAGTTGTTAATATATCATGTATCAATACTTTACATAAAGATGTGCCATATGATTCCTGTACTCGATAGGCGTCATGTTCTTTCTTTGCGTAAATATCCTGATGAAATTGGATTTGTTGTTGAATCCGCAATCATAACAGATCTCGGAGGCGCTGAGAGACGTATCGATGAGCAGTTCACACGCCCTTGCTACACGAAGGTTGTTTACATACGTGATGAAGGATATGCCTGTCTTCTTCTTGAAGAAATGACTGAATGCGGAGCCTGACATATTGACCAGTTCTGCAACCTCCGAAAGGGTTATCTTCTTTGACAGATTTTCCTCTATGTACTTGCAGGCCTTGCTTATACGCCGCGAATTGGAAGTGATCAGCGACACCTCCGATTCGGAGAAATTGCTGACAAGCCTGCGCCTTGAAGCCGTAGCCATGTAGTTAAGGATATTGAGAAACTTGGTCGCCGTCTGGAATCCCTGCATCATCGTAAGCTCGAGAATCTCATCCCTTATCCTTTCCGCTTCCGGACCGTTGAAGCAAAGCCCCTGGGCGGAGTCGACCAAAAGCTGCTTTATCGGCAGAAAGAGTCTCTTGTTTATGATCTGATACTTGAGAAGGTCACCGGAGAACTGAATTGTCACCACACGGTGTCCTCCACCCTCGGCCTTCCAGACATGAGGAAGATACGGGCCCATCATGACAATGTCGAGCCCTTCGAAGTTTTCCTGAGAATCTCCTATCACCCTGGTGCCACATGTATCCATCACGACATTGATCTCATACTCCGGATGACAATGGATCGGGTATTTGAATACTGCATCATAATGATTCAGGATTATAAAGAAATCATCGTGGGCGATAGGAACAATTTCCTGTTGAATCTCGTACATGATTTTAAGTGGTTAGTTAGGCAAACTTATAACTTTTTCATCAAATTATCAATTCAAAAGTTCAAAATAATATATCTACTGTTGTCAAAAGAGTACATCTTCCACTAATGTTATATATAGTCAAGCGTTATACTTTTTTGCCTAATCATTGTATTTTATATTCAAATAACAAAATTGTATACTTTCTTGACCGAACAATAGACCGCTATGAATTCTAGAAAATTTATATTTGCGTGCTTATGTTATACCCAAAAGGGAAAGACAAATTGACAATCAACAAATATTAACAACAAACTAAAGAACCAAGTTATGAAGAAGATTTTCAGAAATCTGTTTCTGGCAGCGGTAGCGTTGACTGCCTTCGCAGCATGCGAGGACAAGAACCGCAACACCGAGGAACTGATTGACCCTTGGCTTCGCGAGCGCACTCCGGTCAACGTGAGACTCGAGTCGCAGATCGGCCCGGCAATCATTTCCCATGACTGGCGTACTGACGATCTGGGTTCTGTTGCAGTGAGCCTGATCACGACAGGTCTTGACCTGTCTGCCGTGAAGGTCGTCGCATTGGACTTCCAGTACCCTGACAGCGAGTTCTGCCCTACAGCGAGCATCCGCCCCGGCGACACTGTTGACCTGAGTGACGGATCGGCAGAGTTCGTCGTTACATCAAAGAATGGCGAGACACGCACTTACACAATCACTTATGATGTCTTTACCGACACTCTTGAGGGATGCTACAGCTTCACAAAGGTGGGCGGTCTGCTTGACACAAGCGGAGCTGTTCCGCAAGCGAGTCTTGTGATGATCGGTGGATTCGAGGGATGGATCACCTACTGCCAGGTGATGGACAAATACTGGATCTGGACAAGCGACTACAATCCAAGGGATGAAGACGACAACACTTTGAGTTTCCGACTCGAGAGGGCTGATGACCAGACCGGAGAGACTTTCGGAACGATCGTGAATACCCCTGGCCCTGACGGCAAGTATGCAAACTACATCTTCAAGGGCATTGACATCAATGAGGAATACCGTCTGATTCCTGCCGGCAAGAGCCGTTGGGCAAAGCATGGCGACGGTTATATCACCATCTATGCATATGAGGACGCCGAATATAAGAACCCGCTCCACAAGCTTGAGCTTCTCGAGAAAGGAGAGCACAAGTTCTGGTCAGAAGCTGTACAGGCAGAAGGCGGCAGCGCAGAAAAGGTCGTAAATGTCCCTGAGCTTGCCCTCCACCGCTCGTTCGGCGAGGGTCCGTTCAACAACGAGACAAGCAACTGGGGAGACGAGCGTTGGTATGCAAACAACATCCGCAACGTCTTCTGGCTTATCAAGAAGGAGAGCGACTCCGCTTTGCCTGAGCACGACGAATACCTTCACGCAGAGTAATCAGGTATGAACAGGATTATGGGTATGTCAATTCTTGTTGCAGCTGTTTCCGTAATGGCTGCCTTGTCGTGTACTGACGCCAAGGAACAGACAGGGGATTCCACAAAAGAGAAGACCATCACAGTTCAGGAAAGAGTTGAAATCGATCATGCCGGCGGACAGTTCTCCATAAATGTCGAGGCTAACTTCGAATTCCAAGTAGAGCCTCTGGCCGACTGGATCGCCTTCGACAGGATTGAAGGTTCAAAAGTATGGTTTACAGCCCAGGAGAACGAAGGAAGGGAAGCCCGCACTGGAAAGGTGAAGTTTACTGACCCCGAGCGCAGTTTCTTCTACAAGGAGACCAGAATATCTCAGAACTATGACAAGAATCCTGAAGTGTCAATGTCGCTGAGCATTGTGGACAAGAATGCCACAGCCGAGACCAAGGCCCTTTACGCCAACCTTTGGCAGATTGCGACAAAGGGATTTATGTTCGGTCACCACGACGACCTCTGGTACGGACGCTACTGGTACAATAAGCAGGGAGAGTCTGATACAAAGGCAGTCTGCGGAGATTATCCGGCAGTATTCAGTGTCGATATGGGTCCTATCATGGACAACAGATATGATGATGCGGAGAATGCAATCCGCCGCAGAGTCATAATCGAGGCATACGACAGAGGCGAGGTCATCACCATGTGCTGCCACCTGAACAACCCTCACACTGGAGGAGACTCATGGGACAACAAGAGCAACGATGTCGTCAAGAGCATCCTGACAGAAGGTCACGCTACAAGGACAAAATATCTTCAGTGGCTTGACAGATGCGCTGATTTTGCAAACAATCTCAAAGGTACGGACGGCAAGCTTATCCCTATCATCTTCAGGCCATACCATGAGCACACCCAGACATGGTCATGGTGGGGTTCGAAATGCACCACAGAAGATGAGTTCATCAGATTCTGGAGATTTACCGTAGAGTATCTGAGGGACACGAAGGGAGTGCACAACTTCATCTATGCCATCTCTCCTCAGATGGACGAGGTCTATCAGGATGCCAGGGCGAGACTTACATTCCGCTGGCCTGGAGACGATTACGTGGACTTCCTGGGAATGGATTGCTACCATTACAGCTGGAAGCAGGCCTTCAAGAGCAACCTCGACGCGATGTCGAAGCTCTCCCTTGAGAAGAACAAGCCGTGCGGTGTTACCGAGACCGGCCCTGAAGGATTTGACTGGAAAGACTATTGGACAGACCATATCCTCGCGTGCGCGATAAATCAAAGGGTAAGCATGATCGTGATGTGGAGAAACAAATATGTCGGAAACAATGAATCGGACAGACATTTCTATTCAGTCTATCCGGGTCACCCGTCAGAGAACGATTTCCGCACCATGCATGCAAGCGAAATCACTTACTTCAGCAACGACCTTCCTGACATGTATACCATGCCCCAAGGATATGAAGTGAAGTGATCCTATTAGAATATTAACAACAAAACATAACCAAAATGACCAAATCACTCAAATTATTTCTGTTAAGCTGCATCACGCTGCTTGGCGGAGTCATTGCCAGCCCGCTTCATGCGCAAAGCAGGACTGTCAGTGGTGTAGTGGTGGACGACTTTGATGAACCGCTGTTCGGTGCATTTGTAGTCGAGAAAGGTACAACGAACGGAACGTCTACTGATTTTGACGGTAGGTTCGAGCTTGTTGTGGCTTCCGATGCATCTGTTCTCGAATTCCAGTTCATCGGCTTCACCACACAAGAGATTCCGGTAGGAAAACAGACCCAGTTCATGGTGAAGATGACTACCGATGCGAATATGATGGAAGAAGTCGTGGTTACGGCTTTCGCCACTCAGAAGAAGGTTAACGTCACAGGTGCGATTTCAGCTGTGAACGGTAATGACCTCGTCGCATCACCTGTGGCCAACATTTCAAACGCCCTTATCGGTAACACACCTGGTGTCAGCGGTCTTCAGACTTCCGGAGAGCCTGGACGTAACGAGTCGAACATCTTCGTCCGCGGTGTCTCCACTTACGGAGAGTCTACTCCTCTGATCATCATCGACGGTGTGGAGCAGGCGTCAGAGCAGGCATTCAGCGCATTCAACGCGATGGATGCGAACGAAATCGCAAGCATTTCAGTATTGAAGGATGCGTCTTCGACAGCTGTATACGGTGTCCGCGGTGCTAACGGTGTCATCATCGTGACCACAAAGCGCGGTAATGTCGGCAAGCCGACCATCAGTGCTTCTGCAAACTTCGGTCTCACTGCTGCATCTCAGCTCCAGGAGGGTACTACAGCTTATGAGTACGCCCTCTTCAGAAACGAGGCTATCCGCAACGAGCAGAAGAGTTATGCCGGTAACGACGGTCTGTCAAACAATATCTTTGACGCATACGACCTCTGGAAGTTCAAGAACAACCGCGACTTCACTCCGCAGGAGGTAGACGCAATGACCCAGCTCACTCCTGAGCAGAAGGAACAGCTCAAGAACACTCCAGCCCTCTACTACGCCTCACGTAACCTCTACAAGGAGCAGTTCAACAGGGTGGCGCCTCAGTACCAGGCAAACATCAACATCAGTGGCGGTACTGACAGAGTGAAGTACTTCGTTTCGTTCGGATACTTCCGTCAGGAGGGTATCACCAATGACGTGGAGTATCACGGATCTCAGACCGGTTCGACATTCAACCGTTACAATTTCCGAAGCAACTTCGACATCAACATCACCGATAACCTCAAGATCACTGTCAACTCGGCAGGACAGTTCGGCGAGACTACAGGACCTGGTAACGTTGCTGACCCATACAACATTTCGGAGCGTTACAAGATCATCATGCAGTACATCTATGATTCCAACCCGTTCATCTCGCCAGGTATCATCGATGGTAAGCTCATCAGTGGATTTGCCGGTACAACCAGCCTTATCCAGAACCCTCTCGCTACCAAGGTGGACAGCAAGATCGGTATGCAGAATGCGCTCTACAACCTCTTGAACAGTGGTTCCGGCACCATCTTCAACAGCCTCCTGGACAACTCTATCAAGCTCGACCATACAATGGATTATATCCATCCGAATCTTAAGGTCTATGCTACTGTATCATACCAGGACAACTACAACCGTTATGTGAAGTTCACTCCATCGATACCTTCATATACAGTACAGCGCAGCCTTGCGAATCCTAACGAGCTTGAATTCTTCGGAGGTTCTATGGGAGCCGGTTCATTCTCATCATACGGATACAGTAACTGGAACAAGCTCTATATGGATGCAGGTATCAGCTGGCATGAGTCTTATGGCAAGCACAATGTTTCGACTCTCCTCCTCGGAAAGGCGTCTCGTTACACAATGCCTGGCGACTCATACCACGTTCCTTCAGGTATCATGGGTTTCGTAGGCCGTGTGACTTACAACTATGATGACCGCTACATGTTCGAGGTCAACGCCGGTTACAACGGTACAGAGCAGTTCGCAGAGGGCAAGCGCTTCGGCCTCTTCCCAGCGGTTTCCGGAGGATGGGTTCCTACAAAGGAGAAGTGGTTCCCTAAGAATGACATCCTCTCATTCATGAAGATCCGCGGTTCATACGGTGAGGTCGGTAACGACCGTCTCGGAGGTTCGAGAAGATACTATTATCTTCCTAATACATACAATCTCCAGCAGCTCGGATACTATCTCGGTACCAGCAACGGTTCAAACAAGAACCCTTACTTCTATGGCGCGACAGAGGGCGTGCTCGGTAATCCGGACATCACATGGGAAAGATCACGCAAGTATGACGTCGGTCTCGAGACCAAGTGGTTCAGCAGCAGATTATCAGTTGACTTCGACTACTTCTACGAGAAGCGTGACAACATCCTCACCACCCTCGGTATCATTCCGGGCATCTACGGTGTTCCGACAAGTGCGGTACCTCCTGCAAACGTGGGTATCACACAGAACCAGGGATACGAGCTCGTGCTCAACTGGTCAGACACCGTGGGTGACCTCACATACTCTATCGGAGGTGATGTCAGCTGGACACGAAACAAGATCATCTACAAGGCGGAGGCAAACAATCCATATCCATGGATGAGCGCGACAGGACACGCTATCGGACAGCGTTTCGGACTTGTCAGCGACGGACTCTTCAACACTCAGGAGGAACTTGCGAACCGTCCATACAACACATTCACATCCAACCGTGCAACCCTTGGTGACATCCGTTACAAGGACCTCGACGGTGACGGTCTGATCAACCAGAACGACAAGGCTCCTATCGGTTTCCCTAACTATGCACAGTACCATTTCAACGTGAAGATGCATCTTGCATACAAGGGATTTGACCTCAGACTGCTCTTCACAGGTTCTGCAAACGGTTCATACTACCTCAACAGCGGATACACAATGCCGTTCTTCAAGAACGCCGGTAACGCATGGCTCTGGCAGTACGAAGGACGCTGGACACCGGAGAAGTATGCTGCAGGTGAGGAAATCACATATCCTCGTGCAACCTACAGCCCTACAACAGCACACAACAACTATCTCCAGAGCGACTACTGGATGGTTTCGACCAACCACTTCAAGCTCAAGAATGTAGAGTTCGGTTATACATTCAACGTGAAGAAGGGTATCCTCAGCCAGCTCCAGGTACAGTCTCTCAGACTGTTCATGAATGCAAACAACGTTTACACATTCAAGAACGCCTTGACTCCGTACGGAATCGACCCTGAGACAACTGACGGAAGCGCATATGTATATCCACTTACAAGAGTAGTGACATTCGGTGTAAACCTGCGTTTCTAAACTTAAAGAATGAACAAGATGAAAAGAATAACAACAATATTGGCAGTTATCGGTCTCTTCGCCTTGACATCGTGCGACTTCTTCCTTCAGAAGCCGGATACCACAGGTACAGTTGACCGCGATGCTGTGTTCAGCACAAAGAAGAATGCTGAGGGCGCATTGATGTCCTGCTATGCAAACGCCTTGGTTCATGGCCTTCCGGGCGGTCTGGGCTACACCCATGGTACTCTTGGAGCCATCTCGGGCGAGATCAACAGAGGTGCCAGCTGGCATGGCACATACTTCATTGCCCAGCAGGGACTTAATGTGAATGGCGCAGGATCTGACGCAACAGATTCAGCAAATGGCTCAAGTGCCGGCTCGGAGAACTGGGCAAAGAACTGGAGCGTGATCCGTCAGTGCTATATAGTGAAAGAGAACATTGATAAGGTGGAGGACCTTACAGATGACGAGAAGGCTGTCATCAAGGCTGAGGTCACTGCCCTGGTAGCATACAGATACATGGGTATGTTCTATCGTTACGGTGGTGTTCCCCTCGTGACAAGGTCTTTTGAGGCTTCTGATGACCTTACTGCAGGTAGAGTTTCCCTTGAGGAAACCCTCCAGCACATCATCGATCTTTGTGATGAGGCTCATGCAGGGCTTCCTGCAAAGTGGGATGCAGCCAACACAGGCCGCATGACACAGGGAGCTGTGCTTGCAATCAAGGCAAGAGCCCTCATGTTTGCAGCACGTCCTCTCTTCAACAGAGCTACTCCTTATCTTGACAACGGTGAGCATAATAACCTCATCTGCTTCGGCAATGCAGACAAGGAGCGCTGGAATGCAGCCATCCAGGCAAACGAGGACGTTCTCACATGGGCAGCAGGCAATGGTGTAGCACTCATCAACAGTGGCAATCCTTTTGTTGACTACGCCACTGCCACTTCGACCCCTGCAAACAAGGAGATCATCCTTGCGTTCAAGAACAACAGTACAAACCAGGACTACAGCACATATGTATTCCTTTATAATAACAGCTCTGCTTATTGGACCTGGAACCGCTTCGATAACGGTGAGTCAGGAGTCCTTTCAAACCACATCAGGCTTTATTATAAGAACGATGGTTCTGAAATGAACTGGCCGTCGATGGAAAATCAGACTCCTAGATCAGGTGCTGAGTGGATCGAGAACATTGCCAACCTTGAACCTAGAGCTCTTGCTGACATCAAGTTCGCAGGCCATGACGCAGCCAACAACCCTGGTGACACCAAGTGGACCAACCTCGGATGGGGCCGTAACGGATACGATGGAAAGAAAGGTGCAGGCGACACCTTCCCTAACAGTGTAGGAGGTTCGGACAAGGGTCAGCTTTCAGGAGAAAGGACAAAATTCTACTATAAGGCCGGCTCTAGAACATGGTTCGAGTTCCCTCTCTTCCGTCTTGCAGAGACATACCTCAACCTCGCGGAGGCATACAACGAGTATGGCAATCCTGGCAAGGCTCTCGAGAACCTCAACAAGGTACACGAGCGCGCAGGTCTTCCAGCTGTCACTGAGACTGACCAGGCGAAACTCAGGGAGATTATCCAGAGAGAGAAGGCTATCGAGTTCTTCAGCGAGAACCACAGATACTTTGATGTCAAGCACTGGATGCACAAGGATATCGGAAACGGAATCTGCGGCGGATCCATGCGTGCATTTACATTCAACATCAAGGATGTTCCTGAGGCAGTATGGCCATGGGACAAGAAGTGGATCGAGAACTGGTGGGAGACTGAATACTATCAGGCTTTCTGGTCTCCGGCAATGTACCTCGAGCCATTCCCTCAGACTGAAATCAACAAGGGAACAATAACTCAGAATCCAGGTTATTAAAATATAGATGACAATGAGAAAACAGAATATATTCAGATGTCTCGCTCTGCTGAGCGCATCGATACTGATTTCCACAGGTGTGGTGGCGCAGGAGAAATCCGACACGCTGTCTGCAGCTGCAGTATCGACCGTGAGCGGAGATGACCTGTACCACATCCAGGCGTCGAACCTTTCGAACACTTGGGCCGGAATGATTCCGGGACTGACAGTTCTCCAAGGAAACGGCGCAGTGGGATATGACAATGCCCAGTGGATCATCCGTGGCGTCGGAAGCTACGGTTCCGGTACATGGAACTCTGCGAAGATCTTCGTTGACGGATTCGAAGTCAACTCAGAATACCTCGTGTCCCTCTCTCCATCAGAGATCGAGAGCATATCAGTCCTCAAGGACGGAGCTGCACTTGCTATCTATGGAGACCGCGGTGCAAATGGTGTGATCAGAATCGAAACCAAGAGGGGCAAGATCGGTCCTGCTACAGTAAGCGCAAAGGTGCGCTATGGAGCAACGACTCCTAACATCATCAACAAACCGCTCAATTCATATGACTTTGCTACCCTGTACAACCAGGCCGTGTCAAATGACAACGGCAGGGTATGGTCTCCAGCGTATAACGCTGAACAGCTGAAGGCTTATGCGAACGGTGAAGGCGTCAATGTGGACTGGTATGATGAGGTCCTTCGTGATGCCGGTTCTTATGTGGACGGAGACGTGATCTTCAACGGCGGTAACGAGAACGCACGCTACAATGTGAGCCTCAGCTACCTCAACACACAGGGTCTGTTCAACACAAGAAACACAGACAGCACCAAGAATCTCGGTTACGAGAGATATAATATCCGTGCAAACCTTGACTTCAATATCCTCCAGATATTTGAGTTCAGAGTAGACTTCAACGGTAGGATCGAGCAGCGCAGAAGACCTAACTACGGAGTTACAGATCTCTTCAGTGACCTCGCCAAGACTCCTTCAAACGCATACAACATCTATGACGACAAGGAACTTGGTCATCTTTCAGGTACTTCAATCTATCCGAACAACCCTTATGCTTCGGCTAACGAACTCGGATGGACATCACAGAAGGCGAGAGCCCTCCAGGGTAACTTCCAGCTCAGGGAGAAGCTCGACATCATAACTCCTGGTCTCTATCTCGAGGAAGCGTTCTCATTCTACAGCTACACCTTGAGTACATATAGCAAGACCAAGGACTATGCACGTTATTTCAACGGTCAGACAACCACTACCAACCAGACAACTTCCATCACAGCCAGCGGTTACGGCTCGGCCGGAATGCAGGACTGGAAGCAGGGCCGTCTTACCGTAGGTTATGACAGGACCTTCGACAAGCATGATGTGAACGCTGTAGTAAACTACGACATTTCCGCTTACAAGGGTAATGACTTCTATACATATAAGGTAAATTACCTCAACCTCAACGGAATCTTCGATTACAGCTACGACAACCGCTATGTTGCGCAGGTGACATTCTCATACTTCGGTAATGATGCCTTCGCCAAGGGTCACAGATGGCATTTCTATCCGTCTGCATCGTTCGGATGGGTAGCTTCAAACGAGGATTTCCTCCAGAACAGCTCATGGGTTGACTTCCTTAAGGTAAGGGCATCCTTCGGTATGGCAGGTTCATCAGAGTCAAATGCTACATCTGTACTCACAAACTTCTCTACCAACGGACGCTACCTCTTCAAGGACTACTATACAAGCAGCTATATCGGAGCATTCTACATCGGTGCCAACGGCGGTACTGATAACGGTTCGCTCGTACCTATGTTCATCAAGAACCCTAACGTGGTTCCTGAGTTGAGCATGAAATATAATATAGGTATCGATGCTACCCTCTTCCATGGACTCAACCTCACAGTCGATGCATTCATGGACAAGAG
>JAGBTT010000056.1 GCA_017631175.1 Bacteroidales bacterium | reverse complement strand
TAAAGGACTGGACCTCATACTCTTCGGAGATGAATTCACAGAACTCTCAGGAGGAACCCCCTCAAAGATACGTCTGTCTGCACTGCTGAGCTGCAGCCTAATGACCGGAGCTGTGACCGCATTCTGCGGCCCGCTCGGCTTCGTGGGCATCATCGGCCCCCACATAGCCAAGGCGCTGCTGAGCACCTCAGCCCACAAGGCAGTCCTACCCGCTTCCCTTCTGACCGGAGGTCTGATAGGAGTATGCGCAGACCTGATTTCAAGAATGACACCCTCCCCTATGCCGGTTGCAAGTACGATGGCTCTTCTCGGCATCCCAGTCATATTATATATAATGCTTAAAAGACCGGAACTATGAGGAGAACACTGACACATATTGACGGCATGACGATAGGACATGGAAAGAAGGTGTTATATGAAAACGTATCGTTTGACATCGATGAGGGGGACTGCATAATGTTGTGTGGAGCTAACGGCAGCGGTAAGACGACACTTCTGAAAGCCATTGCCGGACTGCAGGACCCAGGATGCAGAGTCACCATGATTCCGTCACGCATTCCCAAAGTCAAGGGATTCTCAGTCAAGGAATTCGTAAAGGTGAGCTGCTTCAAGCAGACGGATATGACAGGAAAACTGTCGGAGTCAGACGAAGCTGCACTTAGACACGCACTGGAAAGACTAGGGATCGCCCATCTTATGGACAGGGACATCAGTACCCTCAGTGACGGCGAATTCCAGAAGACATGCATAGCCACCTCTCTGGTGCAACACGCCGGAATCATACTTCTTGATGAACCGACCGCATTCCTTGACGCCGAAAACAAGATATCTGTCCTTCAAGGACTTGCAGACTTATGCAATGGCAAAAACTCCCCTGCAGTCATCTTCTCTACTCATGATCTGCACGAAGGATTAAAAGCATGTAACAAGGTGATCGCCCTTGGAGCTGACGGTGTATTCAGAATCACAAGCATGGCAGGAGCGGAAGAGGCGGTTCAAGGCATTTTTCCCAAAGGAAACATTTTTCAAAAATAGTTTCCGAACTCACGCCCCGTTTCATGAAACTTTTATATCTTTGAGGTTCATTTGACGAATATCAAAGATATGGATAAAAAGCTATTCCTGATAGACGGACATGCCCTGATCTTCAAGATGTACTACGCATTCCTGCGACATCCTATGATCAATTCCAAGGGTGCGGACATGTCGGTCCTTTTCGGATTCACCAAATACATACTGGAGCTCATTGAGAAAGAGCGGCCTACCCATCTTGCAGTCGCATTCGACCCTCCGGGAGGAACATTCAGACATGAGATGTATCCGGAATACAAGGGAACACGAAGCGAGACTCCACAGTTGATCATAGATTCGCTTGAACCGCTCTGCGAGCTTTGCAAGGCGATGGGCTTCCCTGTACTGATGGTCAAGGGTTTCGAGGCTGACGACGTGATCGGCTCAATGGCCAAGAGAGCTGAAAAGGAAGGATTTACCGTTTACATGGTAACCCCTGACAAAGACTACGGCCAGCTTATCTCCGAAAAGATACTCCAATTCAAGCCCGGCAAATCAGGCTCGGATAATGAGGTCATCGATGTCAGGAAGGTATGCGAGAAATACAACATCAACAGCCCGGAGCAGGTCATTGAGATTCTGACCATATGCGGCGACTCTTCTGACAACGTTCCTGGAGTCAAGGGCGTCGGAGAGGTCGGTGCAGGCAAGCTCATATCTAAATTCGGAACCGTCGAAGAAATATATAGGCATCTTGATGAACTGACTCCTAAGCAGAGGGAGGCATTTGTTTCCTCGGAAGGCCACATCATGCTCAGCCATGAACTTGTGACCATCAAGACAGATATCGTGCTGGACGTGGACAGCAAGGCAATGGAACTGACCGGCACATATTCACCGGAAGCTGCCGACCTCTTCGAGAAATATGAGTTCGGATCATTGAGGAGGTTCCTGGGAAACATCCAGCCCTCAGGATCCAAGGAAACAAAGCAGGTCGAATTCACAGAAGCCGCACCTGTGCAAGTCATCAAGGAAGCTCAGAAACTTGGCAGATGCGCCATCATAACCGAGTGCCGCTCCGAAGGCATATTCAGCGAGATAGCGCGTGTCACAATAGCTGCAGGAGCGCTCACTGCCGAAGGCATGGCTGCTGACTTCAGACAGATTATTTCAGATCCGCAGATCATCAAATACGGATATGACCTGAAATTCCAGAGGAATCTTCTCGCCCATGCAGGAATATCCCTTGAAGGCACCCTCATGGACATAGAACTGATGCATTACCTGATCAATCCGGAGAAGAGCCACAAGGTTGAGATACTCGCAAAGACATATCTTGAAATCAATCTGGAAGAGAATGAAAATGCGGCTGAAGTAGTAGAGGCGTTGTCTCTTTTCGACGAGATACCGGAAGATGACACCAAACCAGGCAAGGCAAAGGAAGCCGCTGTAACATTCCTTCTCGGAGAAGCGGTCTGGAAAGACATGGAGACAAACGGAGTACAGACCCTCTATCTGGACATGGAAGAGCCTCTGCTGAAGGTTCTCTCTGACATGGAGATGGAGGGAGTAAAGATCGACCTCGTTCAACTTAGGAAATACTCTGCTGAGCTGAATACTGAAATGAACCAGATTCAGGACCGTATCAGGGAGATGGCTCAAGAATCGTCACTCAACATCATGTCTCCTAAGCAGATCGGTATACTGCTGTTCGAAAAGCTCAGGCTGGACCCCAAGAAGAAACCTAAGTCAGGCTCAAATGCCTATCCGACTGACGAAGAGACATTGAGCGTACTTGCGGACAAACATCCGATAATCAACGAAATACTTGAGTTCAGAGGTGTCAAGAAGCTGCTCTCGACATACATTGAGCCGTTCCCGAGCTATATCTCGCCGATAACCGGCAAGGTCCATACAACTTTCAATCAGGCGCTCACCGCTACAGGAAGACTGAGCTCATCAAAGCCTAACCTCCAGAACATCCCGATCAGGACAGAGAGAGGCAAGGAGATCAGAAAGGCATTCGTGCCAAGCCGTCCTGACGGGCTCATAGTATCTGCCGATTATTCGCAGATCGAGCTGAGGATCATGGCCCACCTGAGCTGCGACAAGCATCTTATCGAAGCATTCCGCGCAGGACAGGATGTGCATGCTATCACAGCATCAAAGATATTCGGAATACCTTTGGAAGATGTGACATCAGATCAGCGAAGGATTGCCAAGACGGCAAACTTCGGCATCATGTACGGCATATCCTCATTCGGCCTCTCACAGAGGCTCAAGATAGGCAGAGGCGAGGCAAAGAAGATAATAGAAGACTATTTTGCAAACTTCCCTGCGATATCGTCTTATATAGAAGATACTCTTACTGCAGCGAGAGAGAACGGATATGTCGAGACAATCTTTGGACGTAAGAGATTCCTCCCGGACATCAACTCCAGGAACGGTACTGTCCGCGCACTTGCAGAAAGAAACGCCATCAATGCTCCGATACAGGGTACATCGGCAGACATCATCAAGCTTGCGATGATAAAGACAGACAGGCGAATAAGGCAGGAAGGCCTGCAGAGCAGGATGATACTCCAGATTCATGACGAACTTGTGTTCGACACTACACCTGATGAGGTAGAGAAACTGGAAAGGATCGTAAGAGAGGAGATGGAGAACGTAATAGAATTATCAATCCCTTTAACCGTAGAATGTAACCATGGACACAACTGGCTCGAAGCTCACTGACATGCCTGACATCGATCTGGTACACCTGGCCCTGGAACAGAACCAGGCAGCATTCATCGTACTGTATACCAGATACAGCGCAGGCGTCAAGAACCATATCTCCCGTTACATCACCCAGAAGGAAGATGTAGAGGATATCTGTCTGGAAAGCTTTCAGAAGGCCTTCAGCCAGATAGACACATACAACCCGGAATATAAATTCTCAACCTGGATATACAGGATTGCACGCAACACTGCCTTTGACTACCTGAGCAAACAGAACAGGGAGATGGCCAAGATGCCGGTCATGTCGATTCACGAGGAGATTGCAGAACTAAAGGAACTCCCTGCAACAATGCATAATCCTGAAGAAGACATCATACAGCAGCAGGAATATGACAAATGGCTCACAAACATAGAGAAGCTGAAGGACGACTACAGGATCGTGGCCAAGATGAACCTGATCGACAACTTCGGCTACAAGGAAATCGCCGATGCACTGGAGATTCCTCTAAATACAGTAAAGACTAAAATCAGACGAGCAAAAGCGATGCTCCTGAAAATGATGGATTATTCAGACGAATTACTATAAGACTATGACATTCAACGAATTTAAAGATATCATCGAGGACAGGTTTCCGGAAGTGACTCCGGAACAGATGGAGCAGTTCCGCCTCATGGACGAGCTCTACAGAGACTGGAACTCTAAGATTAACGTCGTATCACGTAAGGACATAGACGAGCTGTACAGACACCACGTGCTGCACTCACTCGGAATCGCGGCATACCTGAAGACACAGATGCCTGATGTATATGACCGCATGAGAGGAGACGGACCATACAGCGTTGCCGAGCCGCTCAAGATTCTCGACCTAGGAACCGGCGGAGGATTCCCCGGCATCCCTCTGGCAGTAATCTTCCCTCACGCTCAGTTCACCCTCTGCGACTCTATCGGCAAGAAGATAATCGTTGCTACAGAAGTATCCAAGGGTCTGGGTCTGAAGAACGTAACAACTGTAAACGCTCGCGCCGAATCCCTTCCTGAGACCTTTGACTACATCGTATCACGAGCCGTGACCTCTCTCGAGAACTTCATGCCTTGGGTCAAGGGAAAGTACGAAAACGGCATACTCTACCTTAAGGGCGGAGACCTTGCAGAAGAGATATCTACAGCAATGGCCAAATACAGGATGCGCAAAGGTTCGGTACACATCTGGCCGATAAGCAACTGGACTGACGATCCGTTCTTCGAGACTAAACAGGTGATTTATATAGAAAAATAGCAAAATATTTTGCAAATAATTTCAAAAATACTACCTTTGCACTCCCAAATTGTAAAAGGAAAAATATAAAAATATCTAGATATGAAAAGAACATTCCAACCATCAGAGCGCAAGCGCCGCAACAAGCACGGTTTCCGCGAGCGCATGTCGACTCCTAACGGACGTCGCGTATTGGCAGCACGCCGCCGTCGTGGCC
>JAGBTT010000007.1 GCA_017631175.1 Bacteroidales bacterium | reverse complement strand
GCTTACCGTGAAGAATTACGAGCAGTCCATGATGTCTGCTTCGACAAAGCTTGTGATGTATGTGCCCAAGACCCTCCTTGCCTATCAGGTCAAGAAGGTTGAGCTTTACCTCAAGGAGCTGACTGCCGAGCTTGCCCGTACCGAAGATTCTGACCGTCAGGTAGAGATAATGATGCGTATCGGCGAATACAACAGGGCCCGCACCCGCCTGAACAACGAACTCGGAAGAGTATGATTTCCCAATGGCGACGTGAATTTGCGGTGCAAAAATTTGTATAAACGTTGGATTTATTGTTATATTTGTAGGTGATAACGTTTTCCCTATCACCTATGAAAAATTCATTTATTGCATATATGCTCGTCCTGAGCATGTTCTTTTCGGTATCTTCTTTTGCCCAGACTGTGGATTATTCGGTTGTTTCTGTGCCTGAAGAGTATGGGACTGACTTCACGATGATCACATCATCCAATGATTATGTCTGCATGCCTATCGTGAACAGGACAAGAAACAATATCAACTGGCTGACAAACAAGATTATCGACGTGTCTCCAGACGGATTGAACATTGCATATCTGTCCTATAGGAACAATGCCACAAATATCTTTGTAAAGGAAATAATGAAGAGAGGTGCCTCTGTCCAGAGAACCAACCGCAAGGCGGTTCTTGATTTTGCATATTCTCCTGACGGAGGGTTCATCACTTTCTCGGAGACGGTCGGCAAGACAAACGTGGTTTTCCAGACAAGCGCAACAGGCGGATTCGTATGCCGTCAGATAACGACAGGCAGCAGGGATTATTCCCCTATTTATTCGATTGACGGAAAGCGGATCTTCTTTGCTCGTCAGGAGACCGGATCGACAGGCATATGGAGCTATGATGTTAATGACAACTATCTGTCAAGCTATACATCCGGAATGAACCCATGCACGACCCAGGAGGCTGATGTGATGCTCTGCGTGCGTGCCAATGCAAACGGCAAAGGTGAAATCTGGAAGGTGAATCTTGCTACGGGTGTAGAGGAATGCATTCTTTCGGATATCGAGAGATCCTTCTCAACTCCTTCTGTATCTCCTGATGGAGAGTGGGTCCTTGCAGTAGGAAGCACTCCGATTCATGCGGGAGATATGGTTTATTGGAATACGGATATATATGTGTGCCGCATGGACGGAACCAGGCTATCCCAGCTGACTTACCACGCCGCTGACGATCTGAGTCCGGAGTGGAGCCGTGACGGCAAATACATCTATTTCATAAGCCAGAGAGGAAGCCAGGATGGTTCGGCGAATATCTGGCGCATGAGTTTCAACGTTCTTTAAATCTATTAACCTTTTAAATAACATCATTATGAAAAAGATCTATTTCTTTTTAGTATCTGTTGCGCTTTTCGTATCAGGTGCTTCAGCTTCTGCGCAGTTTGTGAATCAGAACGGCGGATCACGCGCTTCATCATCTGCAACTGATGTCGAGGATGTTTTCAACACCTTCGACTTTACTTACAGCCCTTTGACTTTCAAGCAAGGTGACGACAACAATACTCGTGAAACAGACATGAATGCAGTGTCGCTCAACTGGGCACAGGCACGCGCAATCACTCCAGCATATCCTATCTATCTCCAGTATGGCGTAGGACTCCAGTATTCATGGGATACAGAAACAGATTCAGGAGATGATTATGACTACGAATGGTCGACCAAGGCGACAACCAGCTTCCTTACAGCAGTGATTCCTGTAAACGTCATGTACTACTTCAATGTGCCTCAGACAAGCATTGCCTTGATGCCTTATGCCGGAATCAATCTCCAGGGACATATCATTGGACAGTACTCTAGCAAGACTACATATGACGGCGAGACAGAGACTAACAAGATTAATTTCTTCAGCAAGGATGATATGGGCGAAGAAGGCACATACAATCGTTTTGGCTTGGGTTGGCAGATCGGTGCAAAGGTGGCTTATAACAATTATTTCTTTGGCATAGCTTACCAGGGCCCTATCACCAGCCTTTACAAGCAGGATGAATTCAAGCTCACCTCGAGTCAGGTAAACATTTCATTTGGAATCAAGTTCTAGTCTGAAATTCAAGCTCAGTAATATTTAAGCGCTCGCAGATCATATGGACCTGCGGGCGTTTTTTGTATGTGTTTTTTTTGTAAATTTGCAGGTTGGCGCAAGTTCGTCATTCCCGGCCTGATCGGGGACTCATGAAATGAAAAAGTTAAAAATACAGATACAATGGAAAAGAAATTCAACAGAACGCTTGTGACCTGCGCGCTTCCGTATGCGAACGGTCCAGTCCACATCGGTCACCTTGCAGGTGTGTATGTGCCTGCAGACATCTATGTGAGGTACCTGAGGATGAGGGGAGAGGATGTCCTCTATGTCTGCGGATCGGATGAGCATGGAGTTCCTATCACCATCAAGGCACAGAAAGAGGGATGCACTCCGCAGGATATCGTCGACAGGTATCACAAGATCATCAAGAATTCATTCACCGGTCTGGGAATCAATTTCGACATATATTCACGAACATCATCGAAGACCCATCACAAGAATGCGGCGGACTATTTCCGCAAGCTCTATGATGAGGGAAAGTTCATTGAGAAGGTGAGCGAGCAGTACTACGATGAGGAGGCAAAGACCTTCCTTGCTGACCGTTACATAACCGGTACATGCCCACGTTGCGGTGCAGAGGGCGCATATGGCGACCAGTGCGAGAAATGCGGCGCTACCCTCAGCCCTGACGAGCTCATCAATCCTAAGTCAGCTCTCAGTGGCGGCGAGCTTGTGAAGAAGGAGACCAAGCACTGGTATCTTCCTCTCGATCAGTATGAGAAGTGGCTTTCAGAGTGGATTCTTGACGGACATAAGGAGTGGAGGAGCAACGTTTACGGCCAGTGCAAGAGCTGGATCGACGGCGGTCTCCAGCCACGCGCCGTGAGCCGTGACCTCAATTGGGGCGTTCCGGTGCCTGTTGAAGGATCTGACGGAAAGGTTCTCTATGTATGGTTCGATGCCCCTATCGGATACATTTCGAATACCCAGGAACTTCTTCCTCAGAGCTGGGAGAAATGGTGGAAGAGCGAGGATACAAAGCTTGTCCACTTCATCGGAAAGGACAATATCGTGTTCCACTGCATCGTGTTCCCTTCTATGCTTAAGGCTGACGGAAGCTATATCCTTCCTGACAATGTCCCTGCCAACGAGTTCCTCAACCTCGAGGGCGACAAGATCTCTACTTCGCGCGGATGGGCAGTATGGCTCCACGAATATCTCGAGCAGTTCCCTGGGCAGGAGGACGTTCTCCGTTATGTGCTTACGGCCAATGCTCCTGAGACAAAGGACAACGACTTCTCATGGAAGGACTTCCAGGCACGCAACAACAGCGAGCTGGTTGCCATCCTCGGTAACTTCGTAAACCGTGCGGTGGTACTTACCCATAAGTATTTCGAAGGCAAGGTTCCTGCTGACCTCAAGCCTGAGGCAATCGATGCAGAGACTCTCGCACAGATCCAGCCTCTCAAGGAGGAGATGCAGCGCTATCTCGACGGATACAAGTTCCGTGAGGCTCTCAAGGAGGCTATGAACATCGCCCGTCTTGGAAACAAGTACCTTACAGATACAGAGCCGTGGAAGGTGGCGAAGACAGATATGGACAGAACTGCTTCTATCCTGAACGTTTCTCTCCAGATATGCGCTTCACTTGCAATCGCATTCGAGCCGTTCCTTCCATTCTCATCAGAAAAGCTCCGCGGTATACTGAATGTCGGTATCCAGGCAGGCACAGATCACCGTGCCGGTGAAGAGGGTTCGGTAAGCGAGAATATCTATACAGCCGGTGAAGGCGCCGCTCTTCATACTACTTCTGTCATCCCGAGCGAAGTCGAGGGATCTATCACTCTCTCTTGGGATGACCTTGGAAAGGCATCGCTCCTTCCTGCAGGCCATCAGCTGAATCCTGCGACGCTTCTTTTCTCGAAGATCGAGGATGAGGTTGTGGACGGCCAGATCGCTCGTCTTGAGGCTATCCGCGCTGAGCGCGAGGCAGCTGCAAAGGCTGCCGAGGCTGCAGTTGTTACACCGCAGAAGGCTGAATGCACATTCGAGGATTTCGAGAAGATGGATATCCGTACTGCTACAGTTCTTGAGGCAGAGCGTGTTCCGAAGACAGAGAAACTTCTCAAGCTTACTATCGATACAGGTATTGACAAGAGAGTTATCGTTTCCGGTATTGCTGAACAGTATACTCCGGAGGAGATGGTCGGTAAGCAGATATGCATACTTGCCAACCTTGCTCCGCGCAAGATTCGTGGCATCGAGTCCAAGGGCATGATCCTCATGGCTCGTCAGAATGACGGCAAGATGCGTTTCATCACTCCTGCCGAGACCCTTTGCAACGGTGCAGAGATAGGATAATAAACCACGTAAACTTATAGTCATCCCCGGCCTGGCCGGGGATCTTATATCAATATGATCAAGACGGCATACTATCAGGATCTGACTAAGATGAATACCTTCGGGATGAAGGTGAAGGCCCGCTGTTTCATGGAATATGATTCCGTGGCGGATCTTGTTGATATCGAGTTTGAGGAGCTGGCCCGTCCGGTGCTTCACATAGGCGGTGGCAGCAACCTGCTGTTCACAGATGACTTTAAGGGTACCGTGCTACACTCGAAGATTGATTTCATCGAAATATTGGACGAGTGCCAATGTGTTCCGGAGACCCCCTCCCACTCCGTGGGCCCCTCCCCCTACCCGGGGGTGGGAAAATGTCTCCTCCACACAAATGGCACATCGTCTGGAACTAGCAAGCTTCTGGTTTCAGTCGGCTCTGGGGTTGTATTTGATGACTTCTGTGAGTGGGCGGCGAAGGAAGGACTTTGGGGGGTGGAGAACCTTTCGTACATTCCCGGTGAGGTCGGTGCTTCGGCAGTGCAGAACATCGGGGCCTACGGTGTCGAGGCGAAGGATGTCATTCATAAAGTCTACTGTTATGATACTCTTGAGGAGGAGTTCGTGAGTTTCTCTGTAGAGGAGTGCGGCTACGGCTATCGTGATTCGATCTTCAAGAAGCCAGAGGTCAAGGGCCGTTATATAGTGACCCATGTCGTTTTCGCCCTTTCACGTAAGCCGCAGCCGAAACTGGATTACGGTCATCTTCGCGATGCAGTCGTAAATGTAGCATCACTCTCCGGCGAACCCCGTCTGTCTGCCGACAGACACCCCCTAGCCGGGGGTGGCATGTCGCTTCCGAGCGATACTGATTCTGCTTTTGAGGCAAGTCTTACCCCAGCGCTGATAAGGAAAGTGATAATCAAGATCAGAAAGGAAAAGCTGCCGGAGCCTTCTGTGAAAGGAAGTGCAGGAAGCTTCTTCAAGAATCCTGTCATCAGCGCTGAGCATTTCGCGAAGATCGAAGCTGCAGCCAAAGCTGAACTAGGTCCGGACTATAAGGTTCCGCATTATGACCTTCCTGAAGGGACGGTCAAGGTCCCT
>JAGBTT010000055.1 GCA_017631175.1 Bacteroidales bacterium | reverse complement strand
GATGTCGCCAACCTTCAGGAAAAAGAAGTATCCAACATCATATATGATGTGATGTCAAAATTGTCTGCCCAGGACAGAAAGATATTCATGATGAAGAAATTCGACGGAAAGTCATACAAGGAAATCTCAGAAGAACTCGGCGTCACAACTTCCGTCATAGATCACAGCCTTCGCAATACTACAGCGAAGATGAAGGTTGCTTTAGCGGACTACACAGCAGTGCTGCTAATGATATTGTCTTTGAATTCGTCTTTGTAGGATTACCAAAATTCATATTTCCCTTAAACACACGTAAAGCCACTTGCAGTTTCCTGCAAATGACTTACTATTTTCGAGATATTTTGTCACACTAAAATTAAAAAAGGCGCTACAGATATCTGTAACGCCTTTTTCAGCGGAGAGTGAGGGATGTTCCCCATTGTTAAAATAGAGTCTTAAATAGATTATTATCAATAACTTATTTCTGTCAAAAGATTTGTAGAGTCTCTAACATATCCTACTTGATATAAGAAAAATTTGGTCCATAATTTGGTCCACATCGCACATGAAAACAGGAAGTATATACTACTTCAAAGCAGCTGCAAATTCCAATAATTCCTCGGCAATTACTGGATTGTTGATACGCATCAGACTATCATCTTCCTTTTCATTGGACAGAAGGGTCATGCTACCATACCAGACAAGCGACTTATCTATGATTGCAAAGCGCTCACGGTATTTATGACATGTGATTACATTGACACCAGCAGAAATCAGATGCTCAATATGGGATTTATGCTGGTCTCGTCCATCCTCTGGATAATCTTCCGGATCTAATGTCAACACCACAACAGACACACCTTTTATCTGCAGACATTCACTCTCAGCACATAGCCAATTGACCTTTTTGAAACTGAATGACGGGCTGGATATAACCACACTTCCTGCAGCAGAAATTACATCCTTTTCAAATATATCGAAGTAGCTTTGACTATCGAATATAGAATTAGTAATCTCCTGTTTATCAATTATTTCAGAGCAAACCTCATATCCAATCTTTTTATATGCTCTCAAACGCTTATAGTACATCCTCTTAAGGGTCGGAACATGCTGATCTATATAGTCAAAGATGATGGCATCCTTCTTTCCTTCATAATCACGATTAAGACGACCGGCATGCTGCTCGACATTACCCTCAAACGAAATAGGCATTGCAAGAAGCATCGTGTCAAGACGTGGGTAGTTGAAGCCCTCACCCACATACTGGCCTATGGCAACAAGAATAATACTTTCATCCGCTCTTACAGCGGCCATATCTTCTCGTATAGCCGTTCGTTCCTTCAGACTTTTACCTCCCTGAAGCAAGAACACATGATCAGCTGAGCCTTGAAGCATATCATATAATTTCTGCGCATGCTCCTTGTATTTCGTCATAACAACCGGAGTGCGTCCACGCATGACACAATCCATAGTATCAGAAACTATCTGCATATTACGCAGCTCACTTTGCATGATGAGGCGGTAATAATCTGCCGGATTCCTATCCTCTGACTGATTCAGATCCACTAATCTGGTAAAACGCGGGTAAATGTAATGACCTATTCCCTGCTTCTGAGCCCTTTCCTTTGCTGTATATCTATGTCGAATAGGGCCAAGCTGCATAAACATCTTCTTGTCCTGCTTATCACCACGGTTAATCGTTGCTGACATTCCGTAGATATATCTTGCAGTAACCGCTCTTAACACGTTTTCGTGGGTTACAGCTGCTGCATGATGACACTCATCAACGATAACCATTCCATAGTTGCACACCAGTTCGTTTATATTATCCTCCCTGCCGAGAGAAGTAATCATTGCAATGTCAATTATTCCTGTGGTCGCGTCCTTTTGAGATGAGAATGTACCTATCAATGAGCTGCGCTTCTTGACACGTCCTTTGGGAGTCGTGTAAGTCGGAAGTTCTTCATTTATAGTCAGGAATGAGTTCAGGTCCTTGATCCAGTTGTTCATGATCTCAACATTATGAACGAGAACCAAGGCATTCACCTTTTTCTGTGCAATCAGATATGCACCCAAGACAGTTTTACCAAATGCTGTGGCTGCTGCAAGAACTCCTATGTCGTTATACAACATCTTCTCTGCTGCCACCTGCTGCTCCGGATAGAGGACGCCGTTGAAATGGACATCTATTTTACGTCCTTTCTGTCGTTTATCAACCACATTATAACGAACACCTGCGCCTGACAGTTGGGATATCAGTTCATCGTAACAAGCTCGAGGGATAATAATATAATCACCTTCGTCATATCCGTTGTATACGATTCGCGGAGTGTCCTTTGTGGAGAAGCCCAGTTTGAGAATCTGGAAGAACTGCGGATTTGAATAGGCTGCAATCCTTCTGATTGCATTCTGCATACGGTCTTTAAGACCCGTCTTATTGACATAGATACCATCAGAAAGATATATCTTCACAACGTCATCAGCATCCTCAGCATGAAAATTTCTTCTAGAAGCAGGACTCTGCCCAAATAGAAGAGGAGCCTGCCCAGTTGATTCTTCCTCAATATCATTCTGAAATATGCTCATCGTGTCATCGTCAGGACACCATAATTTTATGAGTTCGTCGATCTCCTTCTCGCTTAACTTTCTTGTCTCACGTAAACGCTTCCACTGGTCCTTATATGTCATCCATGATTCATCAACAAAGGCACTGTTTCCGTTCTTCAGCGCACGGCCTTGAAGTGGTAAAGCAATCAGATTACCTAACTTACCTTCAGGAAGAGAATCCTGCATCGGTATCATCCTGTCATAATAAGTGAAGGTTTTCAGACTTACGGACTCCGCACTCTCGTCGTGATTATCGAAATCGAAGACCAAAAACCAGCATGTACCATCAGGGTACAATGGATAAAGACCCACAACATCAGTAAAATCCTCCTTGAGACCTTGCAAGTGTTGCAGAATAACCCTGCCTTTGAGCTCTTTATAATCTTTTGAAGGACAATCTTGGCATTTGGTCTTAGTTCCTTCCCTTTTGGGGCAGATATCGTACCTCCAAAAGTTGTTGCACTGTGTATAATAACCCTTCTTCGATGAGCGCAGGGCATACACATCATGACGTCCCTTAAAATATGAGTATAACAGGTTAGCATGCTCCGGACCCAGTTCCGGAAAGATAATATCTCCGACATCCGACTGCAAGGCTCTGAGATGAGCCTCATAATCATAGCTTATCCCATTCTCATACAACAGTTTCTTGAGATATTGGATTTCAGCCTCAAGGTCGGAGATATATTTATCCGTCTGATTCACAGGCATTTTACCACAAATCATAGATAGGTAGCACTGTTTTTTCTTCGGTTAAGGCAATTAACAAGGTTGTACCAAAGTTCATGATTCTTCGCAACTTTGGTACAACCTTATCATTCCATATTTTCAGTAAACAAATGATCCAGAGTGAGAACCTTTTGGAAATCATCAGCATGAGCACCCTCTCTTAATCCATATGTTGTTATCAAGACGGTCTGCACAGATTTCTTTGTTTTTGTTTCTGATACAAAATCATCTATTTTATTAATAAGATTTCTACTATCATCTATATCTTGCTTATAATCAGAGCGCGAATACTTCATCTCACAGACATTGATAATACCATCAGCTCGCTCAATCACCATATCAATCTGAGCGCCAACTTCTGATTCTTTACTTCTCCACGAATAATACTTTGTCAACATCGAATCCAGCCTGAGAGACTGGATAATCTGCCAAATATGACACATACAAACACGCTCAAATGCAAGCCCATACCACGTATTCTGAACCGGAGTATTTATCGTATGCCTCCAATATGCCCTATCTGTTATTTCATTCTTACAGAAAGTCAAATAGAATAATGTATAGAAGTCCACGAGACGATAGATTCCTGAATTCTCCTTACCGCCATTACTATGACGAGAAATGAAGTCACATAAAACCAAATCCTCAAGTCGCTCTGATATCATCCTTCCAGAAGTCAACTTCAACTTTGTCAGTATATCCTTACGGGTCATTCCCTTTCTGCTAGTAGCAAGCACGTTGATAATCTCAAGATACTGTTCTGGATCTTTATACAATGACTTATACAACCTGCGATATTCTTTTTTCAATTCTGCATCTTGTGAGAAGAATAGAGCATCTATATTCTCTGCTGGGCTCTTACTAAAATCAACTAAAGAAAAATAATATGGAATACCACCTAACGCCATATACATCTGAAGAATCGACAGTCTATCCCATTTTCCCTTCCTAGCCTTTACATATTGCTCTGTCTGATATA
Organism: Bacteroidales bacterium; assembly: GCA_017631175.1. Lineage (GTDB taxonomy): Bacteria > Bacteroidota > Bacteroidia > Bacteroidales > UBA932 > Cryptobacteroides. The sequence continues at coordinate 14,481 of JAGBTT010000055.1, read as the reverse complement.
GATCAAATGGGCGAAGATGCATCTCGTGAGTAACCCTATTATGCAGTCCGCCTTTGGAATCTATTACATTACGAATCATCCAAGCTGTCGCTGACCCACATATAATCAAGAATATATTGTCATACCACGACGCCATCCTATTCCAAAAATCTCCGAAATCCTTTACAAATCCTGAATAGTCCGTATCAAAGCATGGAAGTTCATCAATGAATACCACACACCTCTTCTTTCTTTTCTTTTTCTCCAATATAGCACCCAGAGCATTCAATGCTTCTTTCCAATTTTTAGGTTTCTCACCAGAGTATCCATACTTGATTAAAGCATCATAAAAAGCATCCTCTTGATCCGCTTTGGTTCCGTCTAGCACACCAGTAACATAGAAGTCAAACTTATCTTTAAAGTAATACCTTACCAACGACGTCTTTCCGACTCGACGTCGTCCATACAAAGCGACAAACTCGCTCTTGCCACTTTTATTATACTTATCCAACAATCCAAGTTCAGACTCTCTTCCAATAATCTTATCCATAGTATTCAGCATTTTTGCAAATATAACAAAATCAACAAAATGTTGTACCAAAGTTTGCAAATTTTAACAACTTTGGTACAACATTTTAACTTATTTTCCCACCCAATAAATTATTTATCAAACCATTACATTCACATCACACATTCAAAATCTACTCCAACAACGAGATGGTCTTACGGTTGGTATCCTCGTCAATCTTGCGGTAGCGGGCGAAGGCTTTGCTGCCCTCTTTGTGACCGGTGAGGGCACAGATAAGGTTAGGGTCTTGTACCTTGTCATACATATTTCCAGAAAAGGCTCTTCTTGCTGAATGCGAGGACATGACTTCATATATAGGGCGGACCAATCGGCGGCTGGAGAATCGGTTCAATACAGATTGTTCAATATCACACTATATTTATACAAAAGGTCGCAAAGCAGCTCTTTTAAAACTAAAAGGAGAGATATTGGTATGCAAAAGGAGGAAAAAGAACAAAATGAGGACCTGGGCCGTCTGAAAGGAATTACAGAGATAACCCAGAGCGATGATATTCTTTCTGAAATGCCGGTTCCACAAAAGCCATTGGCAGACATGCTGCGTAAGATGAACAAGTCCTTTCTTTTAAGCGGCAACGATGTTGTGTTTCCGCACAATCCACCTTGCGGAGATACGCTTATGCAGATAGTCACAGGAGGCCCCATGGACAGATGGAATGTGATAATGCAGACATATATGACAACAGCATGATATATTCATCGATGACCAGAAGGATGCGGAACTGATAGACCCGCTCGAATGGGATGGACGTCCGTTCATCGACAAGGCCAAGGAGTCGGTCGCCAGAGTATCTTCACCGGTGCTGTAAGCATTCGCTATCTGCCTTTCTTACGTGTAAACAGTTTGAAGAATTCACTCAAGGCGAGTACGCCGAATGAGAGCCCGATCACCGTCCACCACTGTCCGGATGTCATTGGAGCAAGCTTGAAGAGCGACCGCATTCCCGGGACAAGGAGAACAAGCAATGTGAGTGCAGTCACGAATGCGATCGTCAGCCAGAGCCATCTATTTGTGAACATCTTGTGGGTGAACCACTTGTAGCCGGACCTGATGCTGAATATTATCGTGAACTGGCTGAACACCATAGTTGCAAAGGTCATTGTCCTGGCCACATCAACCGAAGTCTTCATTCCTATCATATAGGCTGCAAGAGTGGTAAGGCCTATTATCAAAGCCTGCAAGATGACCCTTGTCGTGAAATGCTTTGTGAATATCCCCTGGTCCGGGTCGATAGGCTTGCGTCTCATTATATCCTTGTCAGCGTGATCGACGCTCAAGGCAAGAGACGGAAGGGAGTCTCCCACAAGGTTGATGAAGAGCAGCTGGATAGGGAGCAGCGGCATATCCAGATTTGCGAGCACGGCAATAAGGAGAACCACGATTTCCCCGAGATTGGTGGAGATCATGAACTGGATCGACTTCATCAGATTGTCATATATCCTTCGTCCTTCACGCACAGAGGACACGATCGTCGCAAAATTATCATCGGCCAGGACCACATCCGCAGCTTCCTTTGCCACATCTGTTCCCGTGATTCCCATTGCCACACCTATATCGGCGAGTTTCAATGCCGGAGCGTCATTCACTCCGTCACCGGTCATCGCAACGACATTGCCACGACTCTGGAACGCATTGACTATACGGACCTTGTGTTCCGGAGCGACTCGTGCAAACACTGCCACATTGCCGGCCATCTTCTTCAACTGTTCATCGTCCATCATCTCGACGTCCTTTCCTGTCAGGACGCATTCATCTGACGTAATGATTCCCAGACTCCTGGCTATGGCAGTTGCCGTAATCTTATGGTCTCCGGTTATCATCACAGGCTCTATACCTGCCTCCTTACATCTTCGTACTGCCTCCTTAGCCTCTTCACGTGGAGGGTCGATCATACCGACCATTCCGAGGAATATGAATTCATTCTCAAGAGTTGCCGGAACAAATGCGGCAGACAATTCCGAAACAGTCTTATATCCTACAGCCAGGACACGGAGAGCCTGAGATGCCATTTCCACATTGGCCCTGTGGATATTTTCGATATCCTTTTCCGTAAGAGGTCTGATCGTTGTTCCGTCATTTATTCTGGTACAATTGGCGAGAAGTTCGTCAAGTCCTCCCTTGACTGCGACCAGGTAGTCTTTATCATTACTCTGATGTACGGTCGTCATCAGCTTTCTTTCGGAATCGAACGGAATCTCCGCTACTCGCGGCAGTTCAGCATCGAGAGCATTCTTGTCGATTGAATGTTTCACTCCGGCATCGACCAATGCGGTCTCCGTAGGGTCACCGATGGATTGGCCGTCAGTGCCAAGGAGAGCATCATTGGCAAGGACTGACATCCTCAGAAGTTCATCAGTTATCGGGGCTGGCACCGATGTGTCCGACAGTTTGCCTGCGGCATATATGTGAGTCACGGTCATCCTGTTCTGCGTCAATGTGCCTGTCTTGTCAGAGCATATGACAGTCGTGCTTCCAAGGGTTTCGACAGACGGAAGATTGCGGACTATCGCATTCTGCTTCGCCAGCCTTTGAACCCCAAGGGCAAGTACTACAGTGGAAACGGCAGGCAGGCCCTCCGGGATTGAGGCCACAGCAAGACTGACGGCAGTCATGAACATTTCCAGAAGATTCCGTCCGTAACACAGACCGATTATCATGATCACCACGCAGACCACAAGACAGATCACGGCCAGAGTCTTTCCCAGTTTGTCCAGCCTTATCTGCATCGGTGTACGGATATCAGGCACCGACTGGATCATCGAGGCGATCTTTCCTACTTCTGTCTGATTTCCTATAGCCGTAACCACGCCCTTGCCGTGCCCGTATGTCACGCTGCAGGAACTGTATGCCATATTTATACGGTCTCCGATTGAAGCGTCTTCCGGAAGAAGTGCATCAGCATCCTTTTCCACAGGGACTGACTCTCCCGTCAAAGTCGCCTCCTGAATCTTCAGGTTGACAGACTCGATAAGGCGAAGATCAGCCGGCACATGGTCACCGGTCTCTATGACAACGATATCTCCGACAACCAGATCACGAGACTCGATGATCCTTGTCTCCCCGTCTCGGATCACCTTGCAATGAGGAGCGGAAAGCTTCTCCAGCGCATCCAGGGACTTTTCCGCCTTTGCCTCCTGAAAAACACCTATTATGGCATTGACTATAAGGATGGACAGAATTATGATTGCATCTGTAATGCCTTCACCGTTCATATAGCCAGTGACACCGGATATTATGGCGGCGAATATCAGCACGATGATCATGAAACTCTTGAACTGGCTGATGAACTTCTGCCAGAGGGTCGTGTGTCTTGTCTTCTCAAATTCGTTGAATCCGTCACGTGCCTGTCTTGCCCGGGCCTCCTCAGAAGACAGCCCCTTGAATGGGTCGGTCAGAAATGTCCTGAATATTTCCTTGATACCCAGTTGATGTGCTTTCTCATCCATTGTTAATGTCGTTTATTTTCGTAAAGCAAAATTACTGCCTTACGTCACAACATCCATTACACATCTCGGACTAAACATTCATCAAACTTCGCTTTTGGAGGAATTCTATATCTGCGGCAGGACGATGATATGACTTTGCTGGAGATACGAAGACCTATATGAGCTTTCTCAGGGATTTCGGGATCAAAGGGGAAAGTCGGTTGGTAAAATCAGTCTCCGGACCGACAGGCAAAGTTTTGGCTGAAAAGCTGCCTGTCGGTGCCTTTTGTCCGCGAAAACTGGCATATTCGAAATCCGCAACAAGGAATCAACGGGATTTCGTCGCTGGGCTCCGACATCCCTTGCACCTCGCAGGTGGGGCCCTTGCAAGCTGAAAGGCCAGAGCTAACGCTACGCTATAAATCCCTCACTCTCAGGGATTTGCGCAGTCGCTTCGCTCCTTTGCACATCCCTCCCCGCCTGCGGCGGGGCGATGCAAAACACAATAAAAAATCGCGTTCAAGCAAGCTTGACGCGATTTTCATTGTGTTTTGCGGAGAGAGAGGGATTCGAACCCCCGGACCCGTTAAGATCAACGGTTTTCAAGACCGCCGCATTCGACCACTCTGCCATCTCTCCAATATGTTCCCTTTTGTAAGGGAATGCAAAGGTACGAATAAAATCGAAACTTGCAAATTATTTTTCAGTTTTTTCTTCAGAAGAGAAAAATTTCCACTGAAAAAGCATCAGATATATCGCTCCGCAGGTCACGCAACTGTCAGCGAAGTTGAATACTGCGCCGAAGAATGTGCGCGGATAGTCCATCCACGGAAGCTTATAATCAAAGAGCGGGAAGTAGAACATGTCAACGACCTGACCGAACATAAAGGCGAACGGTGCTCCAGGCATCACTGTCTCAGGCCATATGAGGCCATAGAAGAAGCAGTCGATGATGTTACCCATCGCACCCGCAGTGATCATGGTCAATCCGACAAGCACTCCGACTGGAGTTTCCGGTTTCTTCGCCAGCTTATCTATCCACCAGCAGAGAGCACTGAAAAGGACAATACGGAAGGCTGAGAGCAAAACCTTGCCCCAGTAACCTCCGAAGGCCATGCCGAAAGCCATGCCCTTGTTGAGCACGAAATGAAGCTTGAACCAATCACCAATGACATTGATAGTCTCGCCCAGATCCATATTCGTCTTGACCAGAACCTTGATGATCTGGTCAAGTACGACTAGGACAACTCCCAATATGATAAGTTTCTTGCCTTTAGAAAGCTTCATATGACTACTTCTTGTTCATCATTTCCTTAGCCTCTACGGTAAGGGTCGCATGAGGTACAAGACGGAGACGCTCCTTAGGGATGAGCTTTCCAGTCATACGGCATACGCCATAAGTCTTGTTCTCGATTCTGATGAGAGCAGCCTCGAGGTTCTGGATGAACTTGTACTGACGCTGCGCAAGAGCACCTGCCTCCTCCTTTGAAAGGGCTGTAGCTCCCTCCTCCATGATCTTGAATGTAGGTGAAGTGTCCTCGATATCGTTGCTTGAGTCATGTGTGATGATATCGCGGAGCTGCTTGTATTCACTCTTAGCCTTCTCCAGCATCTCAAGGATGATAGCCTTGAACTCCTGGAGTTCCTCGTCACTGTAACGTACCTTGAACTCAGGTGCGTTCTTCATTTCTTCTGCCATAGTTTTATAGTTTATTGTTATTAATTTCTTTTAACATCAATCCTGATGGTGCCTTCGTTCCACTCGACCTCTGGAGCCTCACCGGCCTCTGAGACAGGTGCACTCTCTACCGAAACTGCAAGAGTCTGTGCACCCACATATTCAGCGAAGCGTGCAAGCGAAGCCTCGATCTCAGCGAGATCCTCACCGTCAGCGAAGATGCGGACAGAAACCTTGTCAGTCACATCGAAGCCGCTTGACTTACGGAGGTTCTGGATACGGTTGATGAGCTCACGAGCCACACCCTCCTGCTTGAGTTCTTCTGTGATGGTCACATCAAGGGCGATTGTCATCGCGCCCTCTGTAGCCACGAGCCAGCCCGGCATATCCTCAGAAGAGATCTCGTAGTCTCCCTTGTTCAGGGTCACGTCGCCTGAAGGCAGGTTCAAGACATATCCTGTGCCAGAGAGCTCTGCAGCCTGGATTTCTGAAATAACCTCCTGTGAGAGGGTTCCGAATGCAGCCGCGATCTCCTTCATCTGCTTTCCATAGATCTTACCGAGAGTCTTGAAGTTTGGCTTGATCTTCTTTGTGATAAGGCCTGTTGTATCTGAGATGAACTCAGCCTCCTTCACGTTAACCTCATTGAGGATAAGATCCTTAACGAGTTCAAGCTGATCCTTTACGCGAGGGTCAAGGACAGGGATGATGAGCTTCGAGAGAGGCTTGCGGACGTTGATCTCAGCCTTGCGGCGGAGTGCGAGCACCATTGAAGTCGCTCTCTGTGCAAGAGCCATTCTCTCCTCGAGATCCTTGTCGATCACAGACTCATCACATGCAGGCATTGCCACATAGTGTACTGACTCAGACTCGCCCTCCACGAGGTCAAGATAGAGACGGTCCATGAAGAACGGTGCGATAGGCGCAGCAAGCTTCGATACAGCTACGAGCACCTGGTAGAGTGTCTGGTAAGCTGAGAGCTTGTCTGTATCCATTGTACCGCCCCAGAATCTCTTTCTGCCAAGACGCACGTACCAGTTGCTGACATGGTCACATACGAAGTCCTGGATGAGACGACCTGCAGTTGTAATGTCATAGTCCTCATATGCCGCAACAACATCCTTCACAAGGGTATTGAGGAGCGAGATCACCCAGCGGTCGATCTCTGGACGCTCTGACATAGGCACTGCCTCTGCCTTAGGGTCAAATCCGTCGATGTTCGCGTAAAGCGCGAAGAACGAATATGTATTATAAAGTGTTCCAAAGAACTTGCGGCGAACCTCGTCGACACCGTTCACGTCGAAACGGAGGTTGTCCCAAGGCTGCGCATTTGTAAGCATGTACCATCTGAGGGCGTCTGCTCCGTAAGTGTCGAGAGCCCAGAATGGGTCGATGGCATTTCCGAGACGCTTACTCATCTTGTTTCCGTCCTTGTCGAGAACGAGGCCGTTTGAGATAACCCTCTTGAATGCGCACTTGTCGCTTACCATTGTATTGATTGCATGGAGAGTGTAGAACCATCCGCGTGTCTGGTCCACTCCCTCTGCGATGAAGTCTGAAGTGATTCCGAATCTCTCTGAATCAATGTTGCGGAGACCCTCCTGAGCATATGGCATCGCACCTGAATCGAACCATACGTCGATGAGGTCGAGCTCACGCACCATCTTCTTGCCGCTGTCTGAAACGAGGAAGATGTTGTCCACGTATGGACGGTGGATGTCGATCTTGTCGTAGTTCTCCTTCGACATGTCCTTAGGGTCAAAGCCCTTCGCTGCAAACGGGTTCTCTGTCATGAAGCCGGCAGCAACAGCCTTGTCGATCTCTGCGTAAAGTTCCGCGATAGAGCCGATGCACTTTGCTTCCTTGCCGTCCTCAGTCTGCCAGATAGGGAGCGGAGTTCCCCAGTAGCGGCTTCTTGAGAGGTTCCAGTCCTGGATGTTCTCGAGCCACTTTCCGAAACGGCCTGTACCTGTAGACTCAGGCTTCCACATGATCTGCTCGTTGAGCTCCATCATTCTCTCGCGTACTGCAGTGGTCTTGATGAACCATGAGTTGAGAGGATAGTAGAGCACCGGCTTGTCTGTACGCCAACAGTGTGGATAGTTATGTGTGTGCTTCTCGATACGGAACGCCTTGTTCTCCTGCTTGAGCATCACGCAGATGTCCACGTCAAGAGTCGGAGCGTCAGCATCAAGAGTTGCGTCGTATGCGTTCTTCACATAGCGGCCGGCCCACTCGGCATACTCAGGAGCCATGTTAGCTGCTGCGTATTCAGGATCGAGGTCCTCGACGCAGAAGAAACGTCCACGGAGGTCCACCTGCGCCTGGAGATCGCCGTTCTTGTCAACAACCTGAAGGCCTGGAACGCCGGCAGCACGTGCAACCTTGGCGTCATCAGCACCGAATGTAGGAGCGATGTGAACGATACCGGTACCATCCTCTGTGGTCACATAGTCACCTGGGATTACCTTGAATGCGCCCTCACCCGGGTTGAACCAAGGGATGAGCTGCTCGTAGCTGATGCCTGTAAGTTCACTTCCCTTGAGTGTACCCTCAAGAACCTTGAACTCCATCTTCTTTTCATTGAAGTGCGCACCTACGAGTGCCTGAGCGACAACGTAGAGAGCAGCCTCGCCTGTGTATGGGTTAGAACCGAGAACTCTTACGTAGTCGATATTAGGACCTACGCAGAGAGCTGTATTCGAAGGAAGAGTCCATGGAGTTGTAGTCCATGCGAGGAAGTACGCAGGAACACCCTCGCTGAAGAGGAACTCCGACTTCTCGTCACGCACCACCTTGAACTGCGCAACACAGGTCGTATCCTTCACGTCACGATAGCAGCCAGGCTGGTTGAGCTCGTGTGTACTCAGACCCGTACCGGCAGCCGGTGAGTATGGCTGGATAGACTTGCCCTTGTAGAGCAGACCCTTGTTGTAGATCTTCTTGAGGAGATACCAGAGAGTCTCGATATAGCGGTTGTCGTAAGTGATGTATGGATCATCCATGTCCACCCAGTAACCTACGCGCTCGGTCATGTTCACCCACTCTGCAGTGTACTTCATCACCTCCTTGCGGCAGGCGTCGTTATACTCCTCTACAGTAATCTTTGTGCCGATATCCTCCTTTGTGATGCCGAGCATCTTCTCGACACCGAGCTCCACTGGAAGTCCGTGAGTATCCCATCCTGCACGACGGTTGACCTTATATCCGCTCTGAGTCTTGAATCGACAGATGGCGTCCTTGATTGAACGGGCCATGACATGGTGGATGCCCGGCATACCGTTAGCTGAAGGAGGACCCTCGAAGAAAATGAACTCCGGAGCACCTTCTCTCAATTCAAGCGACTTCTCGAACGCGTGGTTCTTCTTCCATCTTTCAAGTACCTCGTTTCCGGTCGAAACAAGGTCAAGACCCTTATATTCGTTAAACTTCATAGTATGATTGAAAATAATTTTATCTATTTTTGTAGAAACTTTTCAGGTTTCAAAATTTAATCGGCAAATATACAAATAATTGGTGAGATTATGAGCATTGTGGACATCATTCTTTCAATATGCTTCGTACCTGCCCTGGTAAGCGGCATAAGAAAAGGTTTCATAAGCCAGGTGGTAGCCATAATCTCCATTATCGCCGGGGTCTGGATCTCATTTGAATTTTCGTCAGCAGTCGGAGCATGGCTAGGTCAATATATTGAGGCAACGGAAAACACCCTCAAGCTTATTGCGTTCATAATCATCATGATAGCCGTATTTGCCGGATTGGCTCTTGCAGGAAGGCTCCTTGAAGGAGTCATTAATTTCGTGATGTTAGGATGGCTGAACAAACTGCTCGGAGTTGCCTTTGCGCTGCTTAAGACCGGGCTGATCACAGGCCTGCTCATCATGCTCTTCAGTTCGCTGAACAACAACCTCCACATAGTAAGCGACCAGGTACTTGCCGAGTCGGTGCTATACACTCCGCTGAAGGAGATTGCATATACAATATTCCCTTATCTCAAGTCATTGATTTTCTGGAACTAAACCCATGGACAACATACTTCTCATCGAGACTTCTACAGCATTATGCTCAGTTGCGCTTGCGCAGGACGGAAAGATAACCTCTTACAGGGAGAGTTCAGCGCCCAAGGCGCACGCTTCCCTGACCGCAGTATTCATTCAGGAAATGCTGGCCGAGCACGGCCTCACCCTGGCAGACTGCGATGCCATATGCGTAAGTAAAGGTCCGGGCTCATATACAGGCCTGCGCGTCGGAGTATCAACAGCCAAGGGCCTCTGCTTCGGCTCGGGCAAGCCGCTCCTCGCCGTCGGCACCCTCGACACACTCGTGGCTCAGGCTGATGAGATCGGGGGGATCAAGTACATCATCCCGATGATCGACGCCCGCCGCATGGAAGTATATACAGCGGTATTTGAGAACGGTGTCCAGATTACAGAAACCTCCCCGATGATCATCGATGAAACCAGCTTCGCAGAATATCTTGAGCAGGGACCATGTCTGTTCATCGGTGACGGTGCAGGCAAGTGCGCAGATGTCATCAAACATCCGAATGCGCAGTTCTGCCAGTGCTGGCCTAAGGCTTCGTCAATGCTTGAGCCAGCCATGGCGGCATATAAAGAAAAACGATTCGAAGACGTTGCGTACTTCGAACCGTTCTATCTCAAGGAATTCGTTGCCACAGTCAGCAAGAAGAAACTGTGGTAAATCCCCGGCTATTTCAGAAGATCGTTCAGGAGCTTCTTTAAAGAAGCCTCATCGACCACCTTGCCGTCAACCAGTTCGCCATCTGCAATGATGAATGCTGCAGGAATGGCTGAGAGGTTGTATAGTGAGACGTATGGAGACTGAGCTCCGCGCGAGTCACATACATTGGTCCAAGGAAGGTTCTGTCCCTTAACGGTAGTCGCCCAGAGAGTCTTGTCAACATCAAGAGAAACCTGATAGATATCCAGTCCCTTCTTGTGGTACTGCTCGTAGAGAGGCTTGAAGAACTCGATGTTGAACATGTTCTGCTGTGCCTGTGCAGCGCTCCAGAAGCATACGATAACCACCCTCGAGTCCATGTCCGACAGCTTTATCATCTTGCCGTCAAGCCCCGGGAGTTCTATTTCAGGATATCCGATCTCCTCTGCATCAAGAAGACGCTCCTGCAGCTCCAGATAACCGAATCTGAGCTCGGCATCCTTTCTCAAGGCCTTGACATACTTCGAGTCAGGATAAACAGCCTCAAGAGAATCTGCCGCGTTCCTGAAGAGGATTGCATCAGTGTTCTGGTAGAAGAGAGGAAGATTCTCGCCCAAAGTCTGATAGAAGACAGGTATCACGGTAAGCGACTGACTGTTCTCCATTACATACTTCACTCTATCTCTATAATATGCGACATAGACCTTGGTCATATCCTTTGCAAGCTGCTCATATTCGGCCTGGCCTGAAGCTGCCTCCATCTTCCTTGCTATAGCCTCGAACTCCTTCAGCGCAGCAGCATAAGCCTTCTCTACTTCGGAAAGCTTGACTGACTCCTCGGATCCCTCGACCGAATAACGTCCGAGAGTATCAGAAGCCACGCTTACCTTGTCGCCAGCCTCAAGCAGAAGGCTTGCGATCTTCCTGTCCTTATAGAAGACATACACGAACTCAGGCTGTCCCTCAACGACATCAAGCTTATAGGTAAAGTGTCCTGAGGCATCAGTCTTTACAGTATCAAGGACCTCATACCTGTTGGAATTCAGCAGCTTGACAATCACCTCTGAGGAAGTGGCGTCAGTAACTGTTCCGTCGATCCTTGCGTTGCTGCCGCATGAAACGATTGCAAACATGGCAGCAGCGAATGCGATTATCTTACTGAATCTTGACATATTCATTATAGATTGCGGCAGCAATCTCAGCGAACTCCTCCTGAGAAAGCTCCAGTTTCTTTTTTCTGAAATCCATGTCACCCTCTGTCTGGAGCGGCACGAGATGGATATGGGTGTGAGGCACCTCCATTCCGAGGACGGCCACGCCTACCCTCTGGCATGGAACGGCAGCCTTCAGAGCCTGAGCCACCTGCTTCGCAAATGCGCAAAGCCCCATGTAGGTCTCATTGTCAAGGTTAAAGATGTAATCATCCTCGACATTCTTTGGGATCACAAGGGTGTGGCCCTTTGCCATTGGCGCAATGTCAAGGAAGGCGTAGAACTCATCGTTCTCCGCAACCTTGTATGACGGGATCTCGCCTTTGGCTATTCTTGTGAATATTGTTGCCATTAGAGTGTGATTTCAAGGATTTCGAACTTGATGATGCCGGCAGGAACCTTTGCCTCCACTACCTCACCTACTCCGTGACCCATGAGGGCCTGTCCGATTGGAGTCTTCACTGCGAGTTTGCCCGCCATGAAGTCAGCCTCCTGCTCGCTCACGAGAGTGAAGTTCATGATCTGGTTTGTGTTAAGGTTCTTTACCTTCACCTTATTGAGCATCTGCACCTTGTCTGTTCCGATCTGTGACTCATCGATGACACGGGCATTCGCCACGAGGTTCTGAAGCTTGGCAATGTTAAGTTCAAGAAGACCCTGAGCCTCTCTTGCCGCCTCATACTCCGCATTCTCCGAAAGGTCGCCCTTGTCCCTAGCCTCAGCGATAGCCGCTGAGATCACAGGACGCTGCGCGATCGCTTCCGCGAGCTCCTTCTTCAGTTTATCAAGACCCTCCTGGGTCATATACTGTAGTGCCATAATTATTTGATTTATAGTTATTTATTCATTAAACTTCGGTGTCATGATCTCCGAATAAAGCACAAGCTTCTTCGGATCAATCTTTTCTTTCGGACTTGTTTCTTCTTCCTCTATCAGTATCGGCTTCCTGACCTTAGTCTGCCTCTCGACAACCTCGATTGCCGATGGTTTCTGTTTTGGTGCCATCGGTCTCTTCTTTGGAACAACCGGTTCCTGTCTTATCACAACAGGCTCTGGCATAGAAACTTCTTTCTCCTTGCCGGCATTCTCGAACTTCTTGTTCACGGCTTTGAATATGCCGACTGCAAGAACGACTAACAGACCTATTATTTCTTCCATATGCAAACCTCTTTGTCTTTTACCAACTGAGTTTTCAAGGCTTCAAGCGACTCGAAGCGGCGCTCCTCGCGGATACGCGCTATGAATGTCAGCTTGAGGTCAAGTCCGTATATGTCTTCGTCGAAATCCAGGATATGGGTCTCTATCGTACGTGCATTGCCCTGCCCTACTGTAGGCCTGTGGCCGATGTTGCACATTCCGTAGAGCTTCTGCCCTATCGTTTCGACCTCCACAAAGTACACTCCGTTTGCCGGCACAAGCTTCAGCGGCTCATAAAGCTGCATGTTCGCTGTCGGGAAGCCTATCGTGCGGCCGAGCCTGTTGCCCGCCACCACGACGCCTTCAAGCGAATACCTGTATCCAAGCATTGCGGTTGCACTTTCCACATCTCCCTCCTCCAGGCTCTGGCGGATCTTTGTGGAACTTACTGCAAAACCATGCTGAGAAGGGACCATATCGGTCCTTATCACCTCAAGTCCTAGCCTTACAGCAGTTTCGGCGACCTCGTCCGAACCTTTGGCATCGCATCCCATCCTGTTGTCATATCCGAGCAGAATGGTCTTTGCGCCATAATTTTCAATGAGCATGCGGAGATATTCCTCCGTAGTCATTGCGCTGAAGTCCTTCGTGAAGCGAAGAATCTCAACCTTGTCCACGCCCAGTCCGAAAAGAAGCTCCTTCTTTTCCGCAAGCGTAGTGAGAAGCCTGAGCGATCGGGCTTCCTTTTGCAGCACATTACGGGGATGTGGCCAGAATGAAACGACCATGCTTTCATCCCCGCGAGCTGCTGCAGCCTCAACGAGCTGCTTTATTACAAGACGGTGTCCGGTGTGGACACCGTCGAAAAAACCGGTTGCTACAACCATCTTACAAGTTCGAAGTCCTGTCTGTGCGGGAGCTTAGAGTTCTTAGCATAGATACGGCCAGCCACCATGTAGAGACCTGATCTGTCTGGGTTGATAGAAGCCTTGTATGTTGCTCTTCCGTCAACTGCCTCGCCTGGAGTGAACTCGTACTTCTCCTGGATGTTGAGACGGCCCTTCTTGCCATAAGTAGCGAAGATAGCCTCTACTCCGATCTCCTCAGGATTGAGGTCGCCGATGTTGAGGACAACCTCAGCCTCGAATGCATTTCCAATAGAGAAGTGGTCGCTGTTGCCGTTTGGCATAACCGCCGACACAACCTCAACGTTCTTCCACTCACGGCGGAGTCTCTTCTTCCATGCTGCGATCTCTCGAGCCTCTGCGAAGTCGTCAGCTACGATACCGTCAACACGTGCAGCCTGTGGAACATAGTACTGGTTGATGTAGTCAGTGAGCATGCGGTTTGTCGTGAAGTTGCATGCAACCTGAGCCACGCAGTTCTTGATGATCTCGATCCAGTCTGCAGAGCGGCCTGTAGAGAGTGACTTGTTGTAGAATGTAGGTGCGATCTCGTTCTCGATAATGTTGTAGATAGTAGCAGCATCGAGCTCGTCCTGATAGTTCTGGTCATCGTAAGTGCGCTCCATTGGAAGTGCCCAACCAGCGCCCTTCTTGTAACCCTCAACCCACCATCCGTCGAGTACCGAGAAGTGCATTACGCCGTTCATGGCAGCCTTCTCTCCTGAAGTACCTGAAGCCTCGAGTGGACGAGTAGGGTTGTTCATCCAGATGTCGACACCCTGAACGAGGTACTTGGCTACAGTGATATCGTAGTTAGGAACGAATACGATCTTACCGATGAAGCGTGGCTGCTTAGAGATCTCCACGATCATCTTGATG